>JAUSMU010000304.1 GCA_030645995.1 Gammaproteobacteria bacterium
CAACAACCGACCCAGTTGCTTCGCCTGCTCTGGATTTTCTTCTCGCTGTCGATTGATTTCGCGAGCAAGATCAAACAGCGCTCCCAGCGCAATCGGGGTATTGAAATCATCGTCCATAGCAGCGCAGAAGGCCTTCTCAAAACGGCTGTTGACGAGATCACGTGCAGACTGCGTGTCCAGCCCCCGCAAGGTGTTGTAGAAACGCTCCAATGCCACAGACGCCTGACGCAGGCTCTGATCGGAATAATTGATCGGGCTGCGATAATGGCTGGAGATCAGAAGATAGCGAACGATCTCTGCTTTGAATTTTTGCAGCACCTCACGCACCGTGAAAAAATTGCCCAACGATTTGGACATTTTCTCGTTGTCGACGCGCACCGGGCCGTTATGCATCCATGTGCGTGCAAACTGCTTGCCGGTTGCCGCCTCAGACTGCGCGATCTCATTCTCGTGATGCGGGAACATCAAGTCCGAACCACCGCCATGAATATCGAAACTGTCGCCGAGACAACAGGTGGACATCGCGGAACACTCGATATGCCAACCGGGGCGACCATATCCCCAGGGGGAATCCCAGCCTACCTCGCCATCGTTCGCAGCCTTCCACAGCGCGAAATCCCTGGGATCGCGCTTTAGCTCTCCTATCTCGATGCGCGCGCCGGCCAGTAATTCCTCGGGATTTTTGTTCGAGAGTTTGCCGTAGCCAGAAAACTGCGAGACAGAGTAATAGACATCACCATTGGCAACCTTGTAGGCATAGTCTGCCGCGATCAACCTTTGAATGAGCGCGATGATCTGATCAATGTGCGCTGTTGCACGCGGCTCCATATCCGGCCGCAACACGAACAAGGCCTCTTCATCCTCGCGTGTCGCATCGATAAAACGCTGCGTCAGATCGGAGAAGAGCTCGTTGTTTTCATTGGCACGCCGCAGAATCTTGTCGTCGATATCTGTAATGTTGCGAACATAAGTGACCTGGTACCCGCGCGAGCGCAGATAGCGCACCACGACGTCGAATGCCACAAACATGCGTGCATGACCAATGTGGCAATAGTCATAGGTCGTGAGACCGCAGACATACATCTTTACCTTGCCACTCTCCAGCGGCACGAACACTTCTTTACTGCGCGTCAGCGTGTTGTATATCTGTAGCACTTATCTACTCAACTGGAAATTTTTGCCCAGGAATCCCGCAGCGTTACCGTGCGATTGAAGACCATTTTCTCGGGAGTCGAATCGTATCTGTCGACGCAGAAATACCCTTCTCTTTCAAACTGGAAACTGGCCTCGGGAGCCGCCAATTTCAAGCTTGGTTCTGCCTTGCACCCGGTCAGAGTCACGAGTGATTCCGGATTGAGACATTCCTTGTAATCACCAACAGTTTTATCGTCAGGATTTTCTTTACTGAACAGACGATCATAAATTCGCACTTCGACGTCGATGGCGTGCTGGGCAGGAACCCAATGAATTACCCCTTGCACTTTGCGTCCCTGTGGGTTCACCCCGAGGGTGGCCGCATCATAGGAACACAATAATTCAACAGGCTTGCCCTCGGCATCCTTGATCACCTGATCGCAGCGTATGACATAGGCTCCACGCAGACGCACTTCCGTACCCGGACTCAGTCGTTTGTATTGCGGCGGCGGAATCTCCTCGAAGTCGCTCGCGTCGATGAAGAGCTCCCTTGCAAAAGGCAGCTTGCGCTTACCCATGGATTCTTCCTTCGGATGGCAGGACAGCTCCAACACCTCCGGCCCATCCAGAGAATCCAGCGGATAGTTGGTCAACGTCACTTTCAGCGGCCGCAACACGCACATGGCGCGCGGGGCGGACTTGTCCAGATCATCGCGGATGCTGTGTTCCAGCATCCCCAGATCGACAACGCTCTCGCTGCGGCTGATGCCGACGCGATCGCAGAAGTTGCGGATCGATGCCGACGTGAAGCCGCGGCGGCGCAGCCCTGAGAGTGTTGGCATGCGGGGGTCGTCCCAGCCCTTGACATAGCCTTGCATTACCAGCTCTTTCAGCTTGCGCTTGCTCATCACGGTGTAATTGATATTGAGTCTTGCGAACTCGATCTGCCGGGGCAGTACATAGGACTCGACCCCTTCCTTGCTGTCGCTGGCACGATGCAACGTGGCAATATCCAGATTCTGTAGAATCCAGTCATACAAAGGACGGTGATCCTCGAACTCCAGCGTGCATAACGAGTGGGTAATGCACTCCATGGCGTCCGAAATACAATGCGCATAGTCATACATCGGATAGATCGGCCACTTGTCGCCAGTCTGATGATGATGAACATGACGTATGCGGTAGATCACCGGGTCTCGCATATTGATATTGGGAGACGCCATGTCGATTTTTGCACGCAAACTGTGCACGCCCTCCGCAAACTCACCTGCCGCCATGCGCGTAAAGAGATCAATGTTCTCTTCGACAGTGCGATTGCGATAAGGGCTCGGCGTCCCGTGCGTTGTCAGAGTGCCACGATATTCTCTGGCCTGGTCTGGGCTGAGGCTGCAGACATACGCCTTGCCAGCACGAATCAGTTGTAATGCAAATTCATACAACGCATCGAAATACGCTGATGCATAGCGTATTTCACCGCTCCAGTGAAACCCCAGCCACTCGATATCAGCCTTGATGGCATTGATGAATTCCTGACTCTCTTTCTCTGGGTTCGTATCATCGAAACGCAAATTGCAGAAGCCATTGTTGGACTTGGCAACACCGAAATTCAAGCAGATGGATTTCGCGTGACCGATATGTAGATAGCCATTCGGCTCCGGCGGAAAGCGCGTCTGCACACGCCCGTTATGCTTGCCCGTTTGCAGATCTTGCTCAATAATATGGCGGATAAAATTCGAAGGTGCCGGAGCAGTCGATCCTGCAACAGCGTCACCGTTATGGTTGGTGCTGTTATTGGCACTGCTGTTGGCACTGAAAGTATCGGAAGATTTCATATCGTCGTTTCTGCTTTCTCACAAGTTGCAAAGGACGTATTATAACCGCTCCATGTGTTTCTCATAAGAGGCGAGAGCCGCTTTCTATCCAGGGTTGTGCGCAATGATTGTCTTCAAAACGAATTATGGTGATTTCACTGTTGAGCTTGACTTCGAGAAAGCACCGGTCAGCTCCGCCAACTTTCTGCAGTATGCAAAAAGCGGATTTTATGACAACACCATATTCCATCGCGTCATTGACAATTTCATGATTCAGGGCGGCGGGTTCGAATCCGGTCTAAATCAGAAGCCCACTGGCGAACACATCATCAATGAAGCAGACAACGGCCTGACTAATGCCATTGGTACCTTGGCGATGGCTCGCACCTCTGATCCACACTCAGCCACTGCACAATTTTTCATCAACGTCAGCGACAACACGTTCCTCAATCACAAGAGCAAAACTGCTCAAGGCTGGGGCTATGCGGTTTTCGGCAAGGTTGTGGCAGGCATGGATGTGATCAACAAGATCAAGCAATGTCGTACCACCTCGAAGTCTGGTCATCAGGACGTTCCTGTCGATGAGATTATCGTGACCTCCACCATTGTTAACTATCCGGAAGCGGCTACTTCTAAAACCACCCCAGAAAGTAACAGCTGAACATGTCGGAATCCAAGAAGACCCTGTTCATTTCAGATCTGCACCTGGAATCCGAAAATTCGGTGATTACCGCCAGCTTCCTGGATTTCCTGTCCACGAAAGCAGAAGGGTGCGAGGCACTTTATATCCTTGGAGATCTTTTCGAGGTCTGGGTTGGCGACGATGACCATAATCGACTGACCGAGACGGTGGCAAAGGCGCTCGCGGCTCTCAGCGCCTCCGGCTCTCGCATCTTCCTCATGCATGGCAATCGAGATTTCCTGCTCGGTAAAGACTTCGCCGAGCGCTGCGGCGCGACCCTGCTGGAGGAGCCGGTCATCATCGATTGTTACGGCCAGCAAGTGCTGCTCATCCATGGCGACAGCCTGTGCACCCGCGACGCCGACTACATGAAATTCCGCAAAATGGTGCGCTCGGAACGCTGGCAGAATGAATTCCTGGAGAAATCACTGGTGGAGCGCCACATGATTGCGCAACAGGCCCGCCAGCAGAGCAAGGAGCACAACAGCCGCAAGGCGTCCGAGATCATGGATGTCACCCACCAGGAAGTGCTCAATCTGCTGCATGAGAAGCAGGTCAACTTCATGATCCACGGTCACACTCATCGACCCGCCGTTCACACCATTCGCCTGCAGGAACCCATCAACGGACTCAATGAAGCACATCGCATCGTGCTGGGAAGTTGGGACAGCAAGGGCTGGGTCGTGGAATTCACAGCAGCCGGCTACGATCTGAAACACTTTCCCCATACTGCGGTGTAAGAGCAGTTCTGTAAGTGCCCGCCCTGCGTGCGACCCGACCTCTTTCTCACGACAGACTGTCGGTCAACTGGTAATAACGCGCGAAATGCGCGCCGCACAACCGCAACAACTCCTCGTCGACCAGTTCCGCCAGCGCCGCCAGTGACATCAGTCGATACGCATCCTTGATGGCAAATCCGAAGTCTTCCGGCACCAGATTATCAATTGGGCCCTTCTTCAACAGGTTGTGCAACCAGCAGCAAGGCGATAAAGAAACGTTGACCGGCAGCCGACAGCCTTGCACCCCGTCTTTCAGCAATGCCTCGGAATGAATGACAAACTTGTCCTGCATGATCTGCACGGTGAGTGTCTCGATTCTGCGTAGTACTGCCACTTTCTCGGCATCCGTGTAACCGTTCCAACGGATCACCTCGAACGCATAGCGCTTGCAACCTCGGCAAATGGAGTCACCTACGGAAGTTGTAGAGCAGACGCCAATACAGGGTGTTCTGGCGGCGCTGGAGGTATCGGTGGAGTTCAATCGGGCGTCCTTTGTCGGTCGGGTTGTAATGGTTCAATTTATAGTACGGCACCAGCGTGCAGCTGCCGGGAGGCCAGCTTTCAACTGGAGTTCCAGCGCCTGATCGCCTAAACTAGCCACCCGATTTTACCAGCTAATCAGAACCCTGAAAGGACTTTGATTGGTCTCAATTCACGAGGGAAATACCGTGTTAGAAGCTTACCGTAAACATGTTGCCGAACGAGCTGCACAAGGCATCGTTCCCAAGCCACTGGATGCCGAGCAAACTGCTGCGCTCGTGGAGTTGCTGAAGAATCCCCCGAAGGGCGAAGAAGCCTTCCTGCTCGATCTGATCTCCAATCGCGTCCCTGCTGGCGTGGATGAAGCGGCCTACGTGAAAGCAGGATTCCTGTCCGCCGTTGCTACCGGCGAAGCCACTTCCGCGATCATCGACAAGGCACTGGCCACGAAATTACTCGGCACCATGCTCGGCGGCTACAACATCGTGACACTGATCAAGCTGCTGGATAATCCCACGCTGGCTGCGCAGGCAGCAAAGGAACTCTCGCACACATTGCTGATGTTCGACGCCTTCCATGATGTCGAAGAGCGCGCGCAAGCGGGCAACGTGCACGCCAAGGCGCTGCTGCAGTCCTGGGCCGATGCCGAGTGGTTCACCAGCAAGCCGGAATTGCCGAAGGTGTTGACCGTCAGCGTCTACAAGGTGCCAGGCGAAACCAATACCGACGACCTCTCCCCCGCGCAGGATGCGTGGTCGCGCCCGGACATCCCCTTGCACGCACTGGCCATGTACAAGATGCCGCGCGACGGCGTCACCAATGCGGCGGCACAGATTGCGGAGTTGAAGAAGAAAGGCTTCCCCGTGGCACTGATCGGCGACGTACTGGGCACCGGTTCATCACGCAAATCTGCGACCAACTCCGTGCTGTGGAACATCGGCAACGACATTCCGCACATCCCGAACAAGCGTGATGGCGGTGTGTGTATCGGCAGCAAGATTGCCCCGATTTTCTTCAACACCATGGAAGATGCAGGCGCCTTCCCGATCGAGTGTGATGTTGAAAACCTGAACACCGGCGACGTCATCGACATCTACACTTACGAAGGCAGAATTACCCGCCATGGCAGCAACGAAGTCATCAGCACGTTCACGCTGAAGACCGAAGTGCTGCTCGACGAAGTCCGCGCTGGCGGCCGTATCCCCCTCATGATTGGTCGTGGGCTGACCGAAAAAGCGCGCGCCTCGTTGGGTCTGCCTGCATCAAAAGTTTTCCGTCTACCCTTTAATCCCGAAGTGTCCAACAAGGGCTACACGCTGGCGCAGAAGATGGTCGGCAAGGCCTGCGGCGTGAAGGGCGTGCGTCCGGGCAACTACTGCGAACCGAAGATGACCACCGTGGGTTCCCAGGACACCACTGGCCCGATGACCCGCGACGAATTGAAAGATCTGGCCTGTCTCGGCTTCTCCGCCGATCTGGTCATGCAGTCCTTCTGTCACACGGCCGCGTATCCGAAGCCCGTGGACATCGAGACACAACACACATTGCCAGACTTCATCCAGACCCGCGGCGGCGTCGCGCTGCGTCCGGGCGACGGCATCATCCACTCCTGGCTGAACCGCATGCTGCTGCCTGACACCGTCGGCACCGGCGGCGACTCCCACACCCGTTTCCCCATCGGCATCTCCTTCCCGGCCGGCTCTGGTCTGGTGGCATTTGCTGCCGCGACTGGCGTGATCCCGCTCGACATGCCCGAGTCAGTGCTGGTGCGCTTCAAGGGTGAGATGCAACCCGGCATCACGCTGCGTGATCTGGTGAATGCGATTCCCTACGCCGCGCTGCAGTCCGGCGACCTGACTGTCGAGAAGAAGGGCAAGAAGAACATCTTCTCCGGCCGCATCCTCGAGATCGAAGGTCTGCCGAACCTGAAGGTGGAGCAGGCGTTTGAACTGTCCGATGCTTCTGCAGAACGTTCTGCCGGTGGTTGCACTATCCGCCTGAACAAGGAACCGATCATCGAGTACTTCAAGTCCAATATCACGCTGCTGCGCTGGATGATCGCTCAAGGCTACGGCGATGCCCGTACCCTGGAGCGTCGTGCCCGTGCGATGGAAGAGTGGCTGAAGAATCCGCAACTGCTGGAGCCGGATGCCGATGCCGAGTACTTCAAGATCATCGAGATCGACCTGAATGAGATCAAGGAACCGCTGCTGGCCTGCCCGAACGACCCGGACGATATCAAGCCGCTGTCTGCCGTGCAGGGCACGAAGATCGACGAAGTGTTCATCGGTTCGTGCATGACCAACATCGGTCACTTCCGTGCCGCGAGCGAAGTGCTCAAGCAGGTGAAGGGTGTGATCCCGACCCGTCTGTGGGTCTCCCCGCCGACGAAGATGGATCAGCATCAGTTGGTGGAAGAAGGCGTGTACAGCGTCTTCGGCGTATCCGGTGCGCGTACCGAGATGCCGGGCTGTTCACTGTGCATGGGCAACCAGGCACGTGT
>JAUSMU010000309.1 GCA_030645995.1 Gammaproteobacteria bacterium
GCTTCCCGTACCACACCACCTTTCTCCAGCTGGAACTGATAGGTATCCATGTAGGTCGCCTGCAACTGCACATTGATATCGCCCCAGCCGTTCAAGCCTACGTCATCCATTGAGAACCCGTAGTCAACTTGTGTATCCCATGCACGCACCAGCATGGTTGCCGCATTGGAATCACTCTGCAGGATGCGATCAGGCGTAGTGATATCCGCTGAATTTCGCACGATGCGCTTGTCCGAACGGGGATCATTGATCCAGGCCTGCAGTTGAGCAAGTGATGGGTTGGGATTAGCCGTGGTAGGCACAAAACCTGTGGCGTCCTGGAAGGCTCGATAGTCTGAGCGAATGATGTCCTGCGTGGTGGTGCTGACAATACGATCCAGGAAGTCAGTCTCGCTCCAGGTGAGTGACCAGGTGAGATTGTCCATCAAGGTCAGATCGACCCCCACAGAAAGACTGTCGGAAGACTCAGACATTAGATTGCCGTTGCCACTGCTGCAGGAGGTAATGAAGCCTTGGAAATCTGAAAACAGATCGTCCACATTACTCAGTCCACAGCTCTCCGGAGCGCTCAATTGGCCCAAAGTCGGCACAATGAAGGCTTCACCTTTGGTGGCACGAAGGCTAACCCACTCTGTTGGAGAGTACACAATGCCAAACTTGTCGACGACTGCGCTCTGTCCCGTACTGAAACTCTCGTCACGGACAGCTGCACTGAGCTCCATGTTTTCAAGCACAGGAATTGCGAACTCCATGAACCACGAGTCACTGGAACGGCTCTGGGATCTCGGCAGTACCTGCGAGCCGATCAACTGATCATTCAGAATGGAAGTTCGTGTAGGCCCTTTGATTTCCTTTTCTTCGCGACGTTGATAACCAGCGGCCATGGACACTGCTCCACCGGGCAGCTCGAAATCGCCAAGCGGAACTTCGCCGTTCAGAACCAGGTCGAAGGTCTGCAGTTGGTCCTTGTCGTCAATCTGGTCCTGCGTGAAGATCGCATCGGCCACATGTTGCGGTGTTCGGAAGCGTGCATCAACCGCACCAAAGGGGTTGTAGCAGCTATCAACGTCGTTGATAACATCACAGCTGAGACCCTGGTTCACAGCACTCAGACTGTACTGCTGCGTGCTGTTGCTGACGTCATTGTAGAGACCATATACGTAATTCGCGGCGCCCTGCCAGCCCTCCAGCATTGGTACCGCGAAATCGACTCCCGTCGCGAACCTGACTGTACGTCTATCCACACTGTTGAGTTGATAGTAGCCATACTTCTGCATGGCGGTAGGGATAGTGTTGGCCTCTTGCCTGTTGAATGGCACCCACTGCGCTCCGTTGATATTCACATCCTCTGAGAAGGGGACACCTCCCAGTGGATCACTATTTATCGATCCAAAACGGTTAGCGGCCAGAACCACCTGACCAGAGGAATCACGCATCGGCAATGGTCGACCATAGCCATCCAGGACCATTGCACCTGCATTAGTTCTCATCGGCTCTGCGAACAACTCCTTGCCACTCGACGTTTTGGCCCGGAATGTATTGCCCGGCAGTTCC
>JAUSMU010000119.1 GCA_030645995.1 Gammaproteobacteria bacterium
GTGAAGCATGTCGTCAATATCACGGACGTCGGGCACCTTGTCTCCGATGCCGATTCGGGCGAAGACAAGATGCTGGCTGGCGCACGGCGCACCGGCATGACGGCCTGGGAGATCGCCGAGCTTTACACGCAGGCCTTCAAGCAGGATCTGCAGCATCTGCATATCGAAGAGCCACACATCTGGTGCCGCGCCACCGACCACATTCCGGAGCAGATCAAGGCCATCGAACAGATCGAAGCCGGTGGTTTCGCCTATCGCACCTCGGACGGCATCTACTTCGACACCTCAAAGCTCTCTGACTATGGTCATATGGCCCGTCTCGATATCGAGGGGCTCAAGGAGGGCGCGCGCGTCGACAAGGGTGAGAAGCGTCTGCCCACCGACTTCGCGTTGTGGAAGTTCAGTCCGCAGGATCAGCAGCGGCAGATGGAATGGGACAGCCCCTGGGGCCGTGGCTTTCCTGGCTGGCACATCGAGTGTTCGGCGATGTCGGCGCGCTATCTGGGCGAGCTGTTCGACATTCACTGCGGCGGGCAGGATCACATTCCCGTGCATCACACCAACGAGATCGCGCAGGCACAGGCCTGCTACGGCACACGCCTCGCCAACTACTGGCTGCATGGCTATTTTCTGCAGGTGGACGACGCGAAGATGGCGAAGTCTTCGGGCGAATTTCTGCGCATCGCCTCGCTCATCGAGCGTGGCTATGACCCCATGGCGTATCGCCTGTTGTGCCTGACCGCCCACTATCGCAGCAACCTGAACTTCAGCTGGGAAGGGCTAGATGCGGCAGCCACTGCGCTGGAGCGTTTGCGGCGGGCGAGCCACGACTGGGGTGCCCCGACGACTGCCGATGCGGCATATTTACAGCGCTTCCTCGCCTGTGTGAATGACGATCTGAACACCGCCCGCGCGCTGGCATTGACTTGGGAGCTGGTGCATTCCGAGCTCAACCAGGGCAACAAGAAGGCCACGTTGCTGCGCTTCGACGAGGTCTTCGGGCTGGGGCTGGAGCAGTGGCAACCCACTGCAGTGGTGATTCCCGAGAATGCCCAGCGGCTGTTGGTCGAGCGTGAAACCGCGCGCCGCGAGAAACGCTGGCAGGATGCCGATCGTCTGCGTGCAGAGGTGCGTGCGCTTGGCTTCGAGATCGAGGATACTGCCGCTGGCGCCCAGCTGAAAAAGGGCTGAAAAAAGTTCATAAAAGC
>JAUSMU010000125.1 GCA_030645995.1 Gammaproteobacteria bacterium
TGATCGGCGATGACATCCTGATGCTGTGCAACGGCGTCAAGGATCACTCGATGCTGACGCTCATGCTCAATGCACAGCAGTTGGGGCAGCAGGTGCTGCCGGTGATCGAAAAATATTCCGAGTTCGAGCAGTTGCTGGTGCTGGCCGATCAGCGCGAGATGCCGCGTGACACTGACGTGCGCCTGACGCCGCGCATGGGCGTGCGCATGAAGCTCTCGACACGCGGTTCAGGCCGCTGGTTCGAATCCGGTGGCTCTGGTTCCAAGTTCGGCCTCACGGTTCCTGAGCTGGTGCAGCTGGTGCATGAGCTGGAGAAGCGCGGTAGTGGTGACTGCCTGGAATTGTTGCACTTCCACCTTGGCAGTCAGATCGCCGACACCCAGGCTCTGCGCTCTGCTGTGCGCGAAATCACGCAGTTCTATGCCGACCTGCATCTGCGCGGCATCAAGGTGAAGTACCTCGATGTCGGCGGCGGCCTCGGCGTCAATTACGGTGGCAACTACGGGAGCGGTCATGGTGCCGGGCATGGCGGTAGTCATGGTGGAGAGTACGAAGAGGTGGAATCCTCGATCAACTACGGCCTGCGGGAATATGCCAACGTCATCGTCTTCACCGTCAAGGAAATCTGCGAACAACGCGGTGTGCCGATGCCCACGTTGCTCTCCGAGAGTGGCCGCGCGATCACTGCGCATCACTCCATTCTGGTAGTGCCGGTTATCGGTGTACATCAGCCGGACAACCCGCCCAAGTGCGAGGCGCCAGCCGACTCGGCGCCGGTCGTGCAGCGCATGGAAGCCGCATTGAAGGAAGCGAAGGCGGAGCGCTCACGCGGACTGCTGATGGAGGTGATTCACGATGCGCAGGACGCACGCATGGAGGCGGGGCAGCTGTCGCGGCTCGGCTATCTCGACATGGAATCACTAGCCTATGTGGAGAGCGTCTACTGGAGCATCTGCCGCAAGGTGCTGCACAAGTTCACCGCGCTGCATCTGAACCCGGCCCCGGCCGAGCAGGCCGAGCTGGAGACGCAGCTGACCGATCTGTATCTGTGCGACTTCTCGGTGTTTCAGTCGATCCTCGACCATTGGGCCATCGGTCAGGTGTTCCCGGTAATGCCGCTCGACCGACTGGACGAGGAGCCGACGCGGCGCGGCCAGGTGGTGGACCTGACCTGCGACTCCGACGGCAAGATCGATCAGTACGTCTCCTCCCACGCCAACAAGAGCTGGCTGCCGCTGCACGAGTATCGGCCGAACAAACCCTATTACCTCGGGGTGTTTCTGGTGGGGGCGTATCAGGAGATTCTTGGCGACGCCCACAACCTGCTGGGCCCCGTTGGTGAGGCGCACATCTACGCCAGCGCCGACGAGCCAGGCAACTTCTGGATTGAGGAGACCATCAAGGCCATCAGCATCAAGGACATGCTGTCGCAAGTGCAGTATGTGCCGAGCGACCTGGACCGGCGCATGACCGAGCTGATCCGCCGCAAGATCGAGGCGGGAGTGGTCAAGCCGGCCGAGGGGATGCGCATTCTCAACAACTACACGAAGCGTCTGGAAGACACCACTTACTGCGACACCGACAAGGTGCATAACTCCGCTGTATAAGTGGGCCGCGCCTCACGACCCGAGGCGCGTCAGCTACTCAAACACTTCTTCGAGAATCTCCACCACCACGGCCGTCGCGATGGCAACCAGGATCAGATCCTGTCCGGCGATGCGCCACTCATGATCGGCAATCGATGGCAGTCCGGACAACATGCCCTGTGGCACTCGCGTGCGAGCGATGCCTGGGGGCAGTGGCTTGCCGCGTGCCAGATTACGCGCGATGCCCGGTGGCAGGGCGCGGCGTCCGGTCAGACCGGCTGCAGCCGCCAGCTGGCGAGCCTGTGCTGCCGTGATGCTGGCGCGCGCGGCTGCGGGGGTGTTGCCGGAATTCCCGGGAGAATTGGTGATGACCCGGCCGGTGCTGGCCGGTGGATTTCCCCGCATCATGCCCATTTCGGCGCAGCTGCTGAAAACCAGGAGGCCGCAGCAGAGCAGCACGGAGCGCAGTGAGACACGAGTCTTCATGGAGAATTCCTTTTTGAATCATTGAATTGAAAGGGCATTCGGGATGCTGGTCACATCTTACACGAGTATGCGCTCTGTTCTGCGATACAACGCACACAGCCAGCCTGCCTGTCCTGCTGCTTTCGCTGTGGCCGACTGCTGATGTCAGCTGAGTAGATTCATCCGCTCCAGCCTTGTTCGCCCGGCAGTGGTCAGCAGACCGACAGCGTCCATGTTCAGCGTCAGCTGACGGAAGCGTTGCCGGTTGAGCTCCGGGTGCTGCAGGCGATAGCGGCGCAGATGGCGCCGCAGCTCCGCCAGATCCCACCCCTTCGCCAGGCCGATACGGTTGTAGATATTCAGAGAATTGGCCAGCCGCAGGACATTGTCGAGCACGAAGCGGCTGCGCTCCTCCAGTGCGGCCTCATCCAGCGTCGCCAGATGTTCGCGCAGGAACTCGACCCCGAAGCGAACGTGCCGAGCCTCGTCACGCAAGATGTAATCGATGGCGAAGCGCAGCACCGGCACGCGCGTATTCTGGCGCAGCTCCTGAAAGCGGGCCATGGCGAGACTCTCGATGAGTATCTGGCAGGAAATGAATTTCATGTCCCAGCGCGGCTCGTCCACGCATTCGTGTATGAGGTTCATCAGCGCGTTGCTGGGGGGCGGAATTTCTCCGCCCAATTCGTGCAGATAACGGGAAAAGAATTCCACGTGCCGGGCCTCATCTGCCACCTGGGTACTGGCGAACAGTTTGGCCTCGACAGTGGGCAGGCACGACACCAATTGCGAGGCGATCAGCATGGCCGCCTGTTCGCCGTGCAATAGCTCCGCAATCTCCAGGCGATGCTGCCACCAGCTCAAGCGCCGCCGCTCGGCTTCCGGCAGGCGATCATAATCCGGAAATCCCAGCAGCGGATTGCCTTCGTCGCTGGAAGGAAAATGTGCAGCCGCGCTGTCCCGCTCCCAGGGGATATCGGTGTTGGCGTTCCACTGGCCGGCCTTCGCGAGTTCATACAGGCGGTGAATCGGCGTTTTGACTTGCGGGTAGTGCCAGGGGATGACGCCGTTCATTTCGGCGCTGAACTCTGAATGCTGGGAGGCGTGCTGAGAAGTCTGGTCCGGCGCGTCAGCTGTCTGGCGCAGTTGCTTGTTGAGCGGGCTGTGTATGAGCATGGCAATCCTCCTTGAAGGTCTCACTTGAAGATCTTGTGACGGTCTTGTGACTTGTCCAGTTAACGTAAGCATAGTCCGGATTTTGCATTCGCGCCCGACGCTGCCCGATTTGACGATTTTTAATTCTCTGCCTATAGTCGATTCACAAGCTCAGATTCGTACAAACCCTCTCAGGAAGAGAGGGACGAGAGCTCTGTGATTTCTCTGTGTCAGTTGTTCATGTCAGCTCAAGGATGAAACCCATGCCCAAGGATCGGGATCTGCTTTCGCTTTTTGAATCTCGCCTGCACTCACAGCCCGATATGCCGCTGTATTCCTTTCTGGATCGCGATGGTGCTGTCAGTCAGTCTCTTACCGTTTCCGCTCTCTTCGTGCAGGCACGCGATCTTGCCGAAGTCCTGCAGGCTTATGGTCTGAAGCACCAGCCCGTGGTGCTGCTGTACCCTCATGGCAGTGAGTTCATCGTGGCCTTCTTCGCTGCGCTGCTGGCTGGCGCATATCCCGTGCCGGTCGCCCGGCCAAGGGGGCGGGACTGGCGCGTGCTGATGGGAATTATCCGTGCGAGCAGGGCCGGTGCGCTGTTGACGCTGAGTGCCACAGCGCGACATCTTCCAGCGGAGCTGACTGTCGGTGATCCACTGCAAATAGTCCACACCGACAACCTCCATACGCGTCGTACAGACCGAATGGCACGGTGGCAAAGACCCGTCCCGGAGTCTCGGGACATCGCCTTTATCCAGTACACCTCAGGGTCCACGTCGGCACCGAAAGGCGTGGAGATCACGCACGCCGCCATCCTGCACAACTGCGAACTGATCGCACAGGCGTTTGCGTGCTCGGGTGCAGATATCGGCGTGAGCTGGCTGCCCTTCCATCACGACATGGGCCTGATTGGCCATGTCATCACGCCGTTGTACTGCGGCATTCACAATTATTTTCTGGCGCCATCGGACTTCGCAGCCAAACCGGTGCGCTGGTTGCAAGCCATCTCCCGTTATCGGGGCACTATCAGTGGCGCGCCGGACTTCGCCTATGAGCACTGCCATTCGCGAGTCATCGAGGAAGAGCTGGAGGCGCTGGATCTGCGCAGTTGGCGTCTTGCCTATTGTGGCGCGCAAAGAGTGTCAGCGGACACGTTGAGAAAATTCTCGGCACGGTTTGGACGCAGGGGATTTGCCGAGCAGGCATGGCATCCCTGCTACGGACTGGCGGAGGCGACGCTCTATGTGTGCAGTCGCCAGGGGCTTCACACCCATAGACAGCAAGGCAGGCTTCGTCAAACAGAACGCGAGGACGTGAGTATTGGCCAATTGGATGGGCGCGTGGACATTCGCATTGTGGATACAGAAGCGGGTGGTGAAGTCGCGGAGGAGGAGGTCGGCGAGATTCTGGTGCGCTCTGCCGCGCTGGGCAATGGCTACCATAGAGATGCGGTGAGCACCGCAGCGACTTTCGACGTCAGCATGACTGGTTTCCTGCGTACCGGCGATCTGGGCTATATCCATGAGGGTGATCTCTACTTCACGGGGCGTTGCAAGACTTTGATCAAGAGGCGCGGGCGCAGCTTTCATGCGGAGGACATCGAGGCCGAGGTGGAGGCGCTGTTGTGCGACAAAGGGGTGCAGCGCAGCGCTGCCTTCGAGCTGAATCCGGATGCGGCGGACTCGCTGGTCATCTTGCTGGAAGCCGATGGCAGCGTCGATCCCCGGCTTATTGAACTCAGTATTCCAGTTCTGCAGTCGCGGTTGTGTCAGACGCCGGGGATTCTCGCCACCGACATCGTGGTGGCCCCTCGGCACAGCCTGCCCTTGACCAGCAGCGGCAAGCTGCAGCGCATGCGTTGTCGGGAGCGCTATCTGGCGGGAGACTATTCAATTCGATCCGACAAGGAGTGTGAGCATGCAAAGGAATGTTGAAGAAGCAGTACAGCGGCGGGTGTTGGATGCATTGAAAGACATCTGTCGACAACGCGGCCAGGCCGTGGACCCGCAACCTGATACTACAATCGGTGCTTTGGGGCTGGAGTCGCTGCAGTTGGTGGAGATCGTCTTCGAGTTGGAGACCTGCTATCAGGTGCAGGTCGACGAAGAACAACTGGCGCAACTGGAAAGTGTGGCAGATGTGATTGAGATGTTTAGCGACGCACTGCAGAGGGCTTCGCAGCAAATGGCTCCGCAGCAGGAAGCAACCGTATGAATACGAGGATCGCAGCAGCGCGCCTGTTGATGGAGGCCGGTGCCGCCCATCGCGACGGCAATTATGCCGAGGCGCTGTCTTTGACGTGCAAGGCGCTGGAGCAGATGTTTGCCCGTCGCGAGCCGTCGGTGATTCGTGCGCTGTTGCGTGAGTATCCGTGGCCCTCTGGTGCGACCCGGCTGCTGCATACCGAGGTCGGTCCGCGTATCGAATTGAGTCCGCAGGATTTTTGCGCCGAGGCAAGCAGACAGTTTCTCGACTACGCGGCTGGGATGCCCGTGTGGTTCTCGCGCAGGACGCTCGTGGAGGCTGTCTATGTGTTCCTGCAGAGAAGGGCCGCTGATTGTCTGGAGAGCGCCTTGGCAATAAAGCAACAACAACGGATTCTGCTCTGCCTTCACCGACTGCGTGCGCCGTTGCAATCCCGCCTGCCCGCTGCGGCTGCACACCGAGAAGCTGTGATTCTGGGACTGAGCCCCTTGCTCCATGAACCGCACGCGGCGCTGCGTCGACTGCTGCAGCAGCACGACTTCTATTTCGAGTACAACTATGCCAAGCGTTGCGAGCATGACGCGGCCGCAGAGTCGCTTCCTGCTCAGCCAAGGTTTGTGTGGCCGGACAGGGAAGCCTATGCAGCACTGGTGCGACGGCATCCGGGTTCCCGTGTGTTGGTGACGATTCACATGGGGGATTTTGTGGGCGCCTTCCGGTGCATAGCCGAGCAGGTCGAAGACGGGCGCACAGTCATGTCGCTGCAACGCGAGAGTCGGTCACCGGAGGCGGACGCGCCCGGTGCAGCGCTGCATCTGCAGGTGTTGAGGCATGGAGCAGACGCTCCCGCTGAGGCCGTGGCGGGACTGCGAAAAGGCGACCGGAGTCTGGGCGTGCTGTTTGATCTGAGGGACGATTTCGGCACGACGACGGAGGTCATGTTTTTTGGTTGCAGGGCTCATCTCGTCAAAGGTCCGGCGCTGCTGGCCATTATCGGGCGGGCTCCGATCATTCCCTTTGTCACATGGGAATGCGCTGGTGTCGATGTGATTGAAATGGAAGACCTGATCGACACGCGGGTGCTGCACGGTGAGTCCGTGGGAATGGCCGCCACCCGCATCACACAGCGACTCGCGCTGCTCGCAGAGCGCTGGATAAGACGTGCACCGGCACAGTGGAAATATCTCCCTGCACTGCCTGGCTACTGTCACCGCAATAGCAGACTGAACGGTCAGGTGACCGCGCTTGCGCCAGGGGGGCACGCATGAGCCAGAGCTTGTTCAGAGAAGAGGCGCTGCTGGCGACGACCGGTGAGCGGTTCGGTGCAGCGATGTTTTATCAGCCGCCCGCCGTGCGCCTGTTCTGCGTTGGAATGCTGCTGACTTTCATGGGGTTTCTCCTGTTCGCGGGATTCGCCGGTTTCAAGCGGACGGAAGTGGCGCGCGGGCAACTCAATCCGCTTGCCGGAGCCGTGAAAGTCTATGCGGCGCGTGTCGGCGTCTTGCAGGAGATCGTCGCTCGCGAGGGGCAGCGCGTGGATGCCGGGCAGCGACTCGCCGTCGTGTCGGCACGTCAGTTTGATCAGGAAGGCGGAGCGACTCTTTCTTTCCTGTTGCAGCAGGTCGACAGTCAGCTGCGACAACTGGAAGACGAGATACAGCTGGCTTGTGAGACGGCGGCCTTGGAAAGTGAACAGTGGAGGCAGAAAGTATCGGCACTGCAAGCCGAGCTGGTGCTGTTGGGTGATCAGCAGGAACTTATCGAGAGCCGCCGCTCGCTCAGCGAACAGGATTATGCGCGCAGCAGCCATCTGCACAAACAGGGAATGCTGCCCGATTCCCTGCTTGATCAGCAGCTGGACAAACTCTACAGCGCGCGGCAGTTGAGCCGCGTGAATCTCCTGCAGATCGAAACGCGCGGACAGGTACTGGCGGAGGCACAGCACCAACTGGCAATGCAGCCTCTGCAATTGCGGCGCGAGTTGCTGGAGCTGGAACGCGCGCGTTCGCAGCTGCTGACCCGCCGCAAGGAAATCGAGACACAAGGCGCCTTCGCGGTGACCGCCCCGGCGGCGGGCGTCATCAGCAATCTGCTGGCCACACAAGGCGACACGCTGGAACCGAATCAGCCACTACTCAGCCTGCTGCCTGCGGACAGCCAGTTGGAGGCGTGGCTCTATCTGCCCTCGCGGGCGCGGGGCGAAGTGGCCCTGCAGCAGGAAATCATGCTGGCCTACGATGCCTATCCCGTGCGCACCTTCGGTGCGTTCCCGGCCACGGTGACGTTTATTGCCGACACGGTCATGGACCCGCGTGAGGTCGCTCTGCCTCACGAGCTTCGCGAACCGGTGTATCTGGTGCGCGCTCGATTGGGCAAGCAGACGATCGAAGACACGGCGCTGGAGCGCCTGCGGCCGGGCATGCAGTTTAGTGCGCAGATCGTCACGGCGCGGCAAACCCTGCTGCAGAGAGTGTTCGCCCCGCTGGGCAGTCTCGGGAGAAAACTGTGATCGCGGCACTGTTCGCCACCCGGCACCGGCTTCCGGAAGTACTGCAGTCAGAGCGGACGGAGTGCGGGCTTGCCTGCCTGTCCATGGTGGCGTCGTACTATGGCAAACATATCGATCTGAATACCTTGCGCCGGGACTATGCGGTGTCTGCACGCGGCGCGGGCTTGAATGACCTGTTGTCGATTGCCAATGCGCTGGGTCTGCAATCCCGGCCACTGCGCCTAGAATGCGACGAACTCGCTCAGCTGCAGTTGCCGGCAATTCTGCACTGGGACATGCACCACTTCGTCGTCCTGCGCAGTGTGTCTGCCAAGGGCGTGGTTATTCATGATCCGGCGGTCGGCAGGCGCGAATATTCCCTGCGCGAGCTGGGTCGGCACTTCACGGGCGTCGCCATCGAGTGCGTGGCTGGCAGGGCTCTGGAGCCCGAGCGGCGGGAGCTGCGGTCGCGGCTGTTCGATCTGTTCAGTCGTTACCCCGGCTTCAATATGGCGGTCGCGCAGCTCTTCATTCTCTCCCTGCTTCTGCAGCTATCGTCGATCGGCACCGCGTTCTACCTGCAGCTGGTGATAGATGAGGGCATCACGAAGCTCGACGCCGATTTCCTTGCCATGCTCGCCCTCGGTTTCTTTCTGCTGGCACTGACCAGTGTGGGGATGAGCAGCGCCCGTGCCAGCGTGCAGCTGTATTTCTCCAATCAACTGGGCTTTCAGATGGCGGGCAACGTATTCCATCATCTGATCACGCTGCCCACGGAATTTTTCGGCAAGCGCCACGTCGGCGATCTGGTCTCCCGCTTCGGTTCCATTCGCGAAATCCGCAACATCCTGACGGAAGATCTGATTACCGTGGTGCTGGATGGGACACTCGCGTTGCTGACGCTGCTCGTCATGTTTTACTTCGACGCCGTGCTCGCGGCGGTGGTGCTGACGTTCGTCGTGCTGATAGCGACGCTGCGGCTGGCGATGATTCCGACGGTCAAATCACTCAGCGAACAGCGCATCGTGGCGGAAGCAAAGTCCAGCACCAGCTTGATGGAAAACATGCGCGCCATCGAGGTCATCAAATTTTATTGTCGAGAGCTGCCGCGCGCTCTGCTGTGGCGAAATCAGTATGCCGAGCAGGTCAACGCCAATGTGCAGCTGACACGGGTGATGATCCGGATCGATGCCGCGCACGGTTTGTTGAGCGGTCTGGAGAATGTGCTGGTGATTTATCTGGCGGCGCTGGCGGTTCTGGAAGGTTCTCTGTCGCTGGGTTTTCTCACCGCGTTCATCGCCCTGAAGAGCAATTTTTCGTCGTCCATTCGTTCCTTCATCGAGAAACTGGTGCAGATCAGATTGCTGCGCCTGCAATTGGAACGGGTGTCTGACATTACCTGCGCCCCACGCGAGTTCGACACGCTGTATCTGCCGAAATTGCGCGTGCCGGTGCAGGGGCGGCTGCAACTGGAAGGGCTGGAATATTGTTATCCGGGGTGTCGCATACCGGTCTTCCGGGAGGTCGATCTGGAGATCGCGCCGGGGGAGGTTGTCGCTATCACAGGCCCGTCCGGTGTCGGCAAGTCCACGCTGGTGAAGGTGATGGCGGGGCTGCTGTTGCCGACCTCAGGCGTTGTGCGCGTCGATGGTGTCGACATCCAGGCGTTTGGGCTAAGGCAGTTTCGCACCGCCTGCGCGGGAGTGCTGCAGAGCGACCAGCTGCTGTCGGGAACTCTGCAGGACAACATCACGCTGTTTGCCGACGAGGTGGATCAGGAGCGCCTGCGGCGGGCCTGTCGCATGGCGCAGATCGATGAGTTCATCGCCACCTTGCCGATGGGCTGCAACAGCCTGATCGGTGACATGGGCTCCATAATGTCTGCAGGACAGGGGCAGCGCGTGCTGCTGGCGCGGGCCTTCTATGCGCAGCCGCGCATTCTGTTTCTGGACGAAGCTACTGCCAACCTCGATCTACAGGTCGAGAGTGCAATTCTGAGGGAGATCCGTGCGCTACAGGTCACGACGGTCATGATCACCCACCGCACGGCACCGCTGGCGATTGCCGACACGGTGTTGTGCTTCAGCGAGGGGCGTCTGACGAGAAGCAGTGAGCGCCTATGACCTCGATGACCCAGTAATCTCAAGAACCCCAATGACCTCAGCCCTGCGTCTCCTCGACAATCGTCGAGATGGTGTCCTGATCGTGCACCTGTTTCAGCGCGCCGGTGAAGATGTTGTAGTGCCAACCCTTCAGACACAGCGTGCCAGCCTCCACACGGCTGCGGATCCACGGGTAGGTCATCAGGTTGCGCAGCGAGTAGCCGACGGCGGCCTGCTCGCAGTGGTTGAAGGTGGCGTAGTCGTTGGGGTCGAGCGTATCCGGGTCGGCCAGGTTGGCCACCGGAGCGACGATGGACATCCAGCGGGCGATGAAGGTGTCCTGTGGCAGACGCTTGGATTCCATCACCAGCGAGCGGATGCCGCCACATCGGGAGTGGCCGAGCACGATGATCTCGGGCACTTCCAGCACGGTGATCGCGAATTCCAGCGCAGCGCTAGTGCCGTGGTAAGAACCCTCGATCTCGTAAGGGGGCACCAGGTTGGCGACGTTGCGGATGACGAACAGCTCGCCGGGAGCGGTATCGAATATCAGGGCGGGTTCCATGCGGGCGTCACAGCAGGTAATCAGCACGTGATTGGGGCGCTGCTGCTCCGCCAGTTGCCGCAATTTTTCCCTGTTCTCGGCAAAATAGCCGTTCTTGAAGCGCTGATAACCAGCGAGAAGTTTGTCGCTCATAACTTGATACCAAGTGCTGTGTGCTCCCACAGGGGAATTATTACTCCGGCAGGATGCGGATGATGCCATCACCCTCGGTGGCGACGTAGATATAGCCATCCGGGCCCTGCTTGATGTTGCGTACGCGGCCGATACCGGGGAACACGTTCTCGCTGGCCACCACGTTGTTGCCGTCCAGCACCAGATGCACCATGTAGCGGAATTTCAGTGAACCCACCAGCAGGTGGCCCTTCAGGTCCGGTCCGTAGTTGTCACTGGTGATGAAGGCCATGCCGGACGGCGCGATCGATGGGTCCCAGTAGAAAATGGGCTGTTCGATGCCTTCGCGGCTGGTCGCCACAGCCAGGGGCTGGCCGTTGTAGTCGATGCCGTAGCCGACGATCGGCCAGCCATAGTTCTTGCCCGGCTGGATGATGTTGATCTCGTCACCGCCCATCGGGCCGTGTTCGTGTTCCCACACCTGACCGGTGGTCGGGTGAAGGGTCAGGCCCTGCGGGTTGCGGTGGCCGTGCGAGTACACGGCTGTCTTGGCGCCGGGCGTGTTGACGAAGGGGTTGTCGGCCGGAATGCGGCCGTCGTCGTGCAGGCGGTAGATCTTGCCGCCGTCGCGGTCCAGCTGCTGGGCGTTTTCGAAGTGCGCGCCGCGCTCGCCGATGGAGAAGAACAGGTAGCCATCGTTATCGAAGACGATGCGGCTGCCGTAGTGCGCACCGCGCTCGGTGTTGCCCTCGCCCTTGTAGAGCACCTGCTGCTCGACCAGGCTGTCGCCCTGCAGTTTGGCGCGCATGATCGCCGTGTGGCTGCCGGTACCGCCGCCTTCCATGCTGGAATAGGTGATGTAGATCCAGCCATTGTTGGCATAGTCCGGGTGCAGCGCGATGTCGAGCAGGCCGCCTTGACCGTTCACATGCACTTCCGGAACGCCGCCCAGCGGAGCGCTAAGCGTGCCTTCATGGACACGGTAGAGCTGGCCGCCACGGTTGGTGACGAGCATGTCGCCGTCGGGCAGCCAGGTCATGCCCCAGGGCACGTCGATGCCTTCCACGACCTTCTCGGTGCGGAAGCCGGGTTGATTCTGGGCGATGGCGGCACTGAAGGGAATGGCGACCGCCAACAGTATCGCAGTCAGACAGCTCGTCAGAGTTTTCATGTCGGGTTCCTGGATTTATCGAGTGTATATGCCGATGGGCATTGTATCCAAAGCCGTCTGGGCTGGCAGCAACAAACTTGTGTGCCTCTGTGCCTTGTGCCTTGTGGGAGCGTACCCAGAGGGCATAAAGGCCTGCCCGCGATTGCTCTGGTGCGAGACCCCAATCGCGAGCAGGCCTTTATGCCCTTTGGGTACGCTCCCACACTCTTCATATTTGCAGTGTTGCGACATCCTTTCAGCAAGGAGTGAGCAGCGGTCGCCCCGCGAAATATGCCGCCAGATTGTCCAGCACCAGCTGTCCCATGGCGCGCCGCGTCTCCACGGTAGCACTGCCGATGTGCGGAAACAGCACCACGTTCGACATGCCGAGCAGGGCCTCGGGGACGCGCGGTTCACTGGCGTAGACATCGAGGCCCGCACCGGCAATCACGCCCTGTTGCAATGCGGCGACGAGGTCCGCCTCGTCTACGCTGCTGCCACGGCCGACATTGATGAAGATGCCCTGCGGGCCCAGCTGACGAAACACCTCCATGTTGAGCATCTTGCTGGTGGCCGCGCCACCGGGGAGCATGCACAGGAGGATGTCACTGGTCTGCGCCAGCGCCGGGAGAGACTCGCAGTAGCGCCAGGGCAGGGGTTTCGGCTGGCGGTTGTGGTAGGCGATCTGCATCTTGAAGGCGGCGGCGCGATTGGCGATCTCTTCGCCGATGGCGCCCAGGCCGACGATGCCGAGGGTCTTGCCAGCCAGGCTGCTGGAGAACGGGAACGGCGCCTGCAGCCAGTGGCCGTCACGCACATGGCGGTCGGCATTGATCAGGTTGCGCGAGGTGGCCAGCACCAAGGCCATGGCGAGGTCTGCCACGGCGTCGTTGAGCACGCCGGGAGTGTTGGTCACGTGGATGCCGCGTGCGCGGGTGATGCCGAAGTCGATGCCGTCGGTGCCGACGCCAAAGCAGCTGATGAGCCGCAGCTTTGGCAGTTGATAGATCAGCGGATTGGTCGCCCAGGACGCAGTGGCCACGGCCTCGCAAACCGGTGCTAGGCGGGCGATCAGCGCCTGCTGTTCCTGCGGGTTTTCCAGCAGCCAGAGCTTGTGAGTCTGATATTGCTCATCCAGCTTCGCCAGCGTCTCCGGATGGAAGCTGTTGGCGACCAGCAGCGGCGGTTTCCGGGCAGCTTGTTGCGGGGCGTGTTGTTGGGTGTCTGGTGTCGTCATGGCGGCGATTCTAGCACGCTCTTTGCGACAATCTGCCGCAGTTTGTGGCTCGGCAATCGAGAAGGATTCGTATACACTGGCTCGCAGATGGACACAAAAGACAGACACCGAACCCAACGAAGACCGAGGTGACACCATGAAGAGATTTACCCTGTTGCAGGGCCTGGCCGCTGCACTGCTGATGCTGGTCATGAACAGCACAGCATTCGCCCACAGTGCGATGAGCAGCTCTGTTCCCGGCAACGGCCAGACTGTGTCGACTCCGGAGATGTTGATGATGCATTTCAACGGCAACGTGCGGCTGGTGCGCCTGACCGTGACCGGTGACAGCGGCGTCGTCGATGTCGGTTTCGTCCCCGTTGCTGAAGCCAACATGATGTTCCATGTGCCGATGCCGCCCCTGGTCGCCGGTGCTTACCGCGTCAACTGGACAGTGATCGGTGAAGACGGCCACTCCGTCAGCGAAGACTTCCGCTTCACCGTGGACCCCAATGCCCCTGCAGCCGTCATGACTGAACACGGCGCCGGTGGCGGAGACCACGTACACTGATGCCGTTTGCCGCCGGTCCCTGGGAGCTGGCCATCGTACTCGCCAAGGTGCTGAGTTACGCGGGCCTCGCCAGCCTCACCGGCGGTTTTCTGATTTTCTGGCTGGGCAGTGAAAGCACTGCCTCTCGCCGCCATCTCCTCAATTTCATGCTACTGGCCAGTGTGGTCGGCGCTCTTTCTGTCGTGGTGTTTTTCCTGCTGCAGGTCGGCATCGTCAACCAGAACGGCATCGCGGGCATGTTCGACAGCTTCATGGCAGGGCTGGTGCTGCAGTCACCGATCGGTTATGGCAGTGGCTTGAAGCTGGCCGGCTTCTTGGTGGCTGCCGTTGCGCTGTGGCTGTCCAGGCCGACTCTGCTGTCCACGCAGGATGCGGTGAGATTCCCAACCGTGCTGAACGTCGGCGCGCCGCTGGCGATCGCCTTGTTTGCAGCCTCTTTTGCCGTGCTCGGCCACGTCGCGAGCCTCGGCGTGCTGGCCTGGGCCGCCATCGCCGTGCATATCTGTGCCATGGGACTGTGGATTGGCGCGCTGTATCCGCTGCACACGCTTTGCCAGCGCGAACCGGCCGCAACGCTGCAGCCGCTACTGCACACCTTCGGTCAGATCGGCTGGGTGCTGATTGGCAGCCTGCTCGTGGCGGGAACGTACCTGCTGACGCAACTGCTGGCGACGCCCGCAGATCTCATCAGTAAACCGTATGGTTTTCTGCTGATCGCTAAACTGTTGCTGGTCCTCTGCCTGCTGGGCTTGGCCGCGCTCAACAAATTCCGCCTGGTGTCGGCAATGGCGAATGCCGGGGCTGGCGCCCTGCAACGCTCCATTCGCGGGGAGCTGGTTCTTGCCCTGCTGATTCTTTTGCTGACCGCCTGTCTGACCACTTTCACCGGGCCGACGCATCTGCCGTAGTGAAGGCAGGGCAATAGCCACACAGCGACGCGTCCCGCATTTTTGGAATCATTTGCAAAAAAATTTTGTAAAACATCAAGGGTTTGAATAGACTTTCAAGCAATGAGCGACTTTGAAATTCTATATACCGCCGTCGGTGGTCTGGGGCTGTTTTTCCTGGGCCTGAAACTCTTGTCGAGCGCGTTGCAATCCAGTGGCGGCGATATCATTCGCAACATCCTGGCCACCGCGAGTGGCAATCGGGTGATGGCGCTCCTCGCCGGTCTCGGCATCACCGCGTTCGTACAATCCAGCAGTATATCCACGGTGATGACAGTCGGTCTGGTCAACGCCGGCGTGCTCGAACTTAAATACTCCCTCGCAGTCATTCTCGGCTCCAACATCGGGGCGACGATTTCCGGCTGGATACTCGCGCTCGATCTCGGCAGATACGGTCTGCTGCTGATCGCGGTCGGCGCTTATCCGATGCTGGCAGGTAACAGCAATGGCGTGGTGGCCGCAGGCAAGGGTCTGCTGGCGCTGGGATTGTTGTTTACCGCTCTCGATTTCATGAGTGTGGCATTCGAGCCCTTGCGACAGCATCAAGGCTTCCTCGCTTACATGCATCTCATCGATGCGGAATCCTTCGGTACGCTGCTCGCTTGTGTGATCCTTGGCGTCCTTCTCACCATGCTGATCCGCAACAGCACCGCGATGCTGGCGATCACATTGACGCTGGCGACCACGGGCGTTATCGATTTCAACACGTCGCTTGGCCTGATTATTGGTATGAATCTCGGCGCAGCCCTGATCGCGCAGATGGCCGCGCGTGAAGCCAGCACCTCGGCCCTGCGGGTTGCGCGCGCCAACGTCCTGTTCAATGTACTTGGAGCGCTGCTCGCGATCGTGTTGTTCCCGCTGTTCATCGATCTGGTGGATGCGCTGGTGGCGGGCGATCCGGATATGCAACTGCTGTCAGGTGAGCGATCCAACATCGCCTGGCATATCGCCATGGCGCACACGATATTCAACCTGCTCGTTGCTCTGGTGTGGATGCCACTGCTCGACTATCTGACGAAACTGTTGGAGTGGCTGATCCCACAACAGGTCGACGCAGAGGTCCACAGGGTCAAGTATCTGAATCAGCGCGCGACGCTGGCGCCCGAGGTCGCGCTGCAGCAGGCTGATCTGGAAATGGACAACCTCATCGAGATCACCCGCCAGATGTTCAACCTGACGCGCACTTACGCGACAGGGGAGAAGGCCGACAAGGAGTGCTTCGACCGCATCTATGCGTATGAGGATGTCACGGATTCCATCGAGGAGGAGATGATTACCTTCATCACCAAGGTGCTGGCCACGTCGGTTACACAGGCCCAGTCGTCGCGCGCCTATGGTCTTATCCGCATGGCCGATGAGCTGGAGAGCATTGCCGACTGTCTGGAGTCTTTCTGCATCTACCGCACCCGCCTCTTCAAACAACATGAGACGCTGAGTGCAGATGCGTGGAACGACCTCATGGCCTATTTCAACGATGTCGATTCATTTGTGGGACGCGTGGTCGGCGCACGTCGCAAGCGCGCGGACTCCACCCGCATCACCCACCTGATGGAGGAAGGCAAACGCCTGAACCGGATGGCGAACACCATGCGGGATCGGCATCTGGAGAGACTCAGGGATGGCACCTGCATGGCCCTGCCCGCGCAGACCTACAGCGACATGTTTGTGTCCATGCGCCGCATCAAGAACCACGCGATCAATATCCTCGAAACCTACGCCAACTGAGCCAACTGACCCCAAATTTCACAGTCACACTCAGTGGGCGGCGTCCACCGGCACCAGCAGCCGAAAGCTCAGCAATGAGATCGCGGCCGCCGCCAGCATCAGCACCAGCATCGGGTAGACCGTTCCGTTGAAGATCAGCGCCACCGTCTGTGCCGCCACCGCCGAGAACCCCATCTGCATGAAGCCCGTGAGCCCCGAAGCACTGCCCGCCATGTGTGGCGCCGCGTTGATGGCACCCGCCTGCGCGTTGGGCAGCGTGATGCCGTTGCCGAAGATCGCCAGCGCAATCGGCAGGAACAGCGCCGCCGGGTGATGCAATCCGAACAGTTGCAGGACAATGGCGAGGCTGATGCCAGCCAGCGAAATTTGCGAACCGTAATCGATCATGCGCTGAATGCCGAACTTGCGCCCGTAGTAGCGCGTCACGTAATTGCCGATCATGAAGCCCAGCGGAATCATGATGAAGTAGTAGCCGTACTCCGTGGCCGGTCGCTCGAACACGCTGACCATGATCTCCGGCGCGGCGGAAATGAAACTGAAGAACACCACCGATACGAATGCCACGCTCAGCGAGTAACCCTGAAAGACCCGCACACGCATCAACGCGTTATAGCAGCGCAGCATGTCGCCGACGCCAGTGAAGATCGTCGGCTCGCGCAGCGTCTCCGGTAATGCATAAAACAGCATGCCGAGCAGCAGCGCGCTGATGATCGCCACGAGTATGAACACCGAATGCCAGTCCAGCCGCACCATCAGCTCGCCACCCACGGCGGGCGACAGCATGGGCATCACCACCATCACCATGACCAGCGTGGCGATCACCGAAGCAGCCTCGCGCGCGTCATAGACATCGCGCACGATCGCGCGTGCCACCACCATGCCTACAGCGCCACCGGCAGCCTGCACGATGCGGCCGGCAATCAGCAGTTCGATGCTGGGCGCCAGTACGCACAGGATGGAGCCGATGATGGTGATGATCATCCCGGCCATCAAGACCGGCTTGCGTCCGTAGCGGTCCGAGAGCGGGCCATAGGCGAGCGTAGCGACGGCAATCGCCGCCATCGATAGGCTGAGCGTCAGTTGCGCCACCGCCGCGCTGACCGCGAAACTCTCCTTGATAATGGGGATTGCGGGCAACAGGATCTGCATGGCGACGGGGCCGAGTGCCGAGACCATGGCCAGCAGCAGGATGAGTCCTTTGGAGAGGTGGGTGGTCATTGCAGAACTGCATCCCGGTTGCGTTGCACAGTGGCGTTGTTCTGGGAACTGAGAATCACGCTGGACCCCATCAGCGCCATGCGCTGGGTCTGGCTGATTTCAATGCCGGGACCGAACGTGCGGTTATGGAACGTCTTCACCAGTTGCTGCGCCGGGGTGAGGGCTTCGGCCTCGCCATCGACGCCGATCTCCAGCGTGGTGACCTCACCCATCTGCAGGCATGACAAAGGCGAGCCGCCACGGGTGCTCAGGCACAGTGTCAGGTCGCTCTGCGGGAAGACTTCCAGCAGCAGGCCGTCGGGGTGATTGCGAAAGCGCGGCGAGCTTTCCAGATAACCGATGACCTCGCGCACGAACTCGTCGTCGACACCAGTGATATGCACCGGAAGCGCGAGGCCGAGTCGGCGAATGACGCTCGGATCCCATTCCAGTGCCTGCTCATAGCTGCTGAGGGCGATCTCCGTCTCGCCCAGACGCCACGCGGCATCGGCGATGCGGGCAGCCAGGCGCGCCTTGAGCAGGACCTCCTGCGTTGGCAGCATGTTCATGGCACGGCCGGCGTGCTCGATGGTCAGCAGATCCTGCCCACGCAGTGCAGTGATCTCGGCGTGATAGGCGTGGTAGTAACCTTCGTTGAGGCTGAAGGCGCCCGCTGCCAGAGTCTGTTCCAGCACCGAGGACATCACGCCCTCGCCGATGATCGACACCAGTTCCGGCTCCACCCACTCGGGGATGTGCACGTCTAGCGGGGCATAAGGGCGCAGACGGTTCTGCAGCGTGGTGGTGTTGGCAAACAGCGCCGCCGCGTGACGGGCTGAGCGCCAGGATTTGAAGCGCAGGCTCAGTGCCTCGGCGCGTGCGCTCAGAGATTCGGGGAATGGGAGGATGGCAACCTCCTCCAGCTTCATCTCGTAGGCAGTCTGATTGGCCATGTGATTGATGAGCGCGGCGATGGAATCCTTCTGCGCCTCGTCGGCACTGTAGGAGCCGGTGCGGTCTGGCTGATTGAGTGCGGTGGCGCTGAGCGTCGCCGCGTCCTCGGGATAGCCAGTCAGAATCAGCAGCGCGGCACTCACCAGAAAATGTTCGGCGCGGTTCATCACCCCGACAATGGGCTCCTGGTTGTCGCGCCACACCAGCAGGTTGTCCAGCGCGGTGCGTGCCTCCTCGAAACGCCCTTGATTCATGTACAGATAGAGCAGGTTGATCCACGGATCGCCGACGCTGTCCGGGTTCAGATAACGGGAAGCGCGGGTCAGGTAGTCTTCGGCTTCCTCCATGCGCAGCATACTCAGTGCGACTTCGGAGGCGTTGAGCAGGTAGACGGTATCGACCACACCGTTCTCGTCCTCGGCGACGGCCTCATCCTCGCTGATGGATTTGTCACAGGCTTCCAGTGACTCGGCCGGACGCAGGCTGGCCAGCTCCACCGCGCACAGTGTGTTCCAGGCGCGGCTGCGCTCGCGCACGTCGTTGCTGGTGTTGAGCACCAGATTGGCGCTGGTACGAGCCTCGTCCCATTTCTGCATCTTGATCAGCGGCCAGCCGCGAAACGATTCCACCTCCTGTCCGTACACCGCCTCAATCTTGTCGAGATAGTCGAGGGAGGCTTGCTGATTGCCCATCAGTTGATGGACATAGGACAGCTGTGAGAGCGCGAGGTAGTGCCACTCGGCCCCGCCGTCGGCCATTGCCCGCCCGAGCGAGGTGTAGTTGGTCAACTCCTCGGCGCGCGCGAGATGAAAGAGTCCGCGTGCCAGGTTGCCCTCGACACGGATCAGCACCTCGGCGAGGGCGAATTGAGCGGCGGCCGAGTTGGGTTGCTCGGCAATCCAGCGCTGCGCCAGCTCGCGTGCGCGGACATTTTCCTTGAGGGTGAGGGCGTCGCAGATCTCCAGTGCGCGCTGCTCGGTGATGCCGAGCATGCCGAAGCACAACGTGGGCGTGCCGGGGATGTTGAAGCCGTCGAGGTCGTTCTGGGCGAAGGCAGGCACTGCGACGCCGATCAGAAGGCCAGCAATCAATCCAATCTGCCTCCAAACGCCTCTGTGCCCCTGTGGGAGCGTACCCGAGGGCATAAAGGCCCGCCCGCGATCAGCCGTGGCACGCTGTCGCCCTAAACGCAGGCGCGGCAATATCCCATCGCGGGCAGGGCCCGCTCCCACAGGAGGTGAGTTATACGCAGAGCGTGGCCTTGTCACTGCAGCGTCGTCCGCGCGAGTTGTTCCATGGGTTCACGCATGCAGTCGTGCAGCACCTTGCCGAGATCGGCGACGCCGGGGGCCAGCTCGACGCGGTGGCCGAGCACGCGGGGTAGCAGTGTCTCGATGTCCTCGGCGCTCACGAAGCTGCGGCCGCGCAGGGCGGCCAGCACCTGCAGGGCGGGCATCAGCAACACCATGCTGCGGGTGGAGTTGCCCTGCAGCACGCGCTCGTCGCTGCGCAAGTTGCGGGAGATATCCACCAGCGCGGTCTTGATGGCGCGGGCGATTACCACATCCTGATCGATCACCTCGCGAGCCATCAGCACCTCGCTGCGGGTCACCTGGTGGAGTGACCCGTGAGCCCGCTGCTGACTCTGATCGCGGCGCGTCTTGTAGGTGTCCAGCACATCCAGCTCGGCGTCGCGTTCGATGTGCTTCATCGTGATCTTGAACAGGAAACGGTCCAGCTGCGGCGTGGGCAGCGGATAGGTGCCCACCAGGTCGAGCGGGTTCTGGGTCGCAATCACGAAGAACAATTTGTCCAAACGGTAGGTGGTGTTGTCGACCGTTACCTGCTTCTCGCCCATGGCCTCCAGCATCGCCGACTGCACCTTCGGCGAGGTGCGGTTGATCTCGTCCGCCAGCACGACATGCGCGAACAACGGACCGTGGCGGAAATGGAAGCTGTTGGTGCTGGTGTCGAACACCGAGCCGCCGGTCACGTCCGAGGGCAGCAGGTCTGGCGTGAACTGGATGCGGCGGAAGGGCACGATGGCGGCAGCGACGTCGTCGGCCTGCTCTTGCAGTGGCGTGATGATCGCCTCGCCCAGCGCCTTGGCGAGTGTGGTCTTGCCGGAGCCGGGGAAGTCTTCCAACAGCACGTGGCCGTCGGCGATCAGCGCGATGATCGCCAGCTCGATGACATCGTCACGTCCCAGCACCTGGCTGCGCACGGCGCCGCTCAGACGGTTGAGGACCGCGACGGCCTGTTGCAGGCGCGCGGATTGCGCGGCGACGCCTGCGGGGGCAGAGGTCGTCAGCGCTTCGCTTCTGTCGGCCGTTTCTGTCACTTCTACGTTCTCGTTTGCGCTCTCGATTGTGCTCTCAATTGCGTTCGCGCTTGTGGCTTCCAGGGTCATTCAGGGTCTCCGGACTACTTGGTTTTCTCTAAGGTCTGTGTATTGAAAAGGTTGAGACGGTCGGCGGACGTCGGGTCAATGCGTCCTCAACCATGCAAAGGGATCGAGGACGGCGAGCACGCGCTTCCACCAGGGAATGTGGCTGCCGATTTCTTCGCGGATGCGGTTTTGCAGGGCTAGCCAGTCGGGGGTGGCCGTCGTTGCAGCGTGATCCTGAGCTTGATCGGGAGCGTGTGCCAAGGGCAATCGCGGCTGGGCCTTTATGCCCTCGGGTACGCTCCCACAGGGGCCCAGGGCGGCGTAGAGGTGGGAGGCGGTCATCGTGGCGAAGGATGGGGTCATCGTGCTGAGGCGGCGGGCGAAAGCCTCGCGGCTCTCGCCGTAGCGGCGGCGCTGGCCCAGTGCGGAGAGCATGTCCAGGGTGGCGCGGTAGCTCAGGCGGTAGCGCAGCGCCGGATCGGCAAATTGTGGGGCGCGCAGGCGGTAGACTTTCACGACGTAACCACCCAGCAACGCGAGCAACAGCGCGGCGACCAGCGTCTGCACCAGCACGGTCAGCGGGAATGGCTCGTCCTGCTGGGAGCTGATGAACTCGTCGAACGCAGCCTCGTCGCGCAGCATGTCGCCGAGCAGCTGCTGCAGGCTGTTCTGCGGGTCCACGGACATGTCCACCAAGGTGCGCCCCGGGGCCGGATCGACGATCACCCAGCCCACGCCGTCCAGAAAAATCTCCGGCCAGGCATGACCATTGATGGCCTGAATCAGCAGCGAAGAGCCTCCGGCGCGATTGCTGGCCGGCACCGAGTAGCCGATGCCCACGCGGGCCGGGATGCCGATACTGCGGTACATGTAGGTGGCGGCGAAGGAGAAGTGCATACAGTAGCCGGTCAGGTCACCGAACAGGAACGAGGCTGCCGGGTCCTCGGCATAGGCGTGTTCATTCTTGTGGCTGTAGCTGCCGTTGCGGTCGAGGTAGTCCTTGATCGCCAGCGCCTTGGCATAGGGATCGTCGGCATAGCCGGGGCGCAGGTCCTGCAATATGGTCTCGGCCAGTTCGCGGTAGCGCGGGTCGTCGGGCAGCTCCAGATAAGCCTGACGCTGCGCGGGCGTCCAGTCGGGATCACCGGCGGTACGGCCTATCAGATCGGGAAATTCGAGCAGCGGCACCATCGAGTAGGCGTCGTAGGTCTGTTTGAAGCGCAGGTTGTTGGGGTTGGGCGTGTTCTCGAAGGCCACCGGCGTGTCCAGCCCGAACGGCGTGCGGTGCGGGGCGAGCAGGCCGATGGTGGTGCGCACAGCCTGACGCTTGTCCGGCAATGGCAGCGGCTCTTCGATGTCGGCGCGTACGGGCGGGAAGTGCGTGATCAGATCTTCATCGAGATCATCCCGGTCCGTCACCGCCAGTATGGTGCCATTGAATTCGGTGTAGGCGGATTCGCGGAAATAATACGAGCCACCGGCTGGCTCGTAGTCATCGCGGAACAGCACGATGGCCACAGGGGCCTCCTTGTCGCTGGCGTCATTCTCGCCATCGCGGAAGGGGTTGTCCTGCTCGGCCGCACTGCCTTCGGCGCGCGCGGCACCGGTCAAGCCCAGGTCGTCGGTCAGGCGTGGGGAGGGCAAGCCGAACAGTTGCACGTAGGCCAGCAGGCTGAAACACAGCAGCCCCAGCACGGTGAAGTGATAGGGCAGGCGGCGGTGATTGTTCTCCATCATCAGCAACCCGGCAAGAGCCAGCACCGCTCCGCAGCCCAGCGCCATGAGGATGGAGCTGGGGTCGATGCCACGGGTGAGGGCGTAATCGCCGATGAAGAAGGGGCGGTGAATCATGCCCTGCCGATGTGCGGCCAGGGTGATGACGAAGGCGGCGGCGACAAACAGGATCTCCGTCACCCGGCCATAGCTGGTGCGATGCGCGAGGGTGCGCAGCAGGGCGGTCAGCGCGGCGGCGAACAGGAACCACTGCAGGACCTCGCCGATCTCATAGGTCAGCAGCGGGGGAATCAGGCTGGCGATGGTCAGGCTGCCGGTGATGACGCTACTCAGGAACACGCCGACGCACAGCAGCACCAGGGTGAAGACGGCGATCACGCTCAGGCGCAGGTCCCGCAGGGGCGGGCGGTTAATAAGCCCGTCGATCAGGTAGCAGGAGAACAGGCAGCCGACGAAGGCCGCCACCGAACCGCTCTCGCTGGTCAGCGACAGGCTCAGCACCCAGTAGCTGGAGGCAATGATCGCCGCCCGCAGGCTGGAGGGCAGCAGCTGGCTGAGGATGGAGTCCTGTGATGTCGTCTGTGTTCTGTTGTGCATGTGCGTGTCTCTCACACCCGGTTCATGCGTTTGTCATAGGTCAGCCCGGTACGCCGATCTACAACCATGGTCGATTCTACAAGTTGACCGAGTTCCGTCAACAAACGGCTCAGCTCGACGACAGAAGTCGCCTGTCCCTCGCGTTCGCGCAGTTCACGGTTTGCGGCACTGTCGTTGAACAGCAGCTTCTGCCAGCGTGGGCGCGGCTTGCTGGTAATGAAACCATCCGTCGCCAGCACCACCGAGAAGCGCACCCGGAAGCGCCCGATGGTCGCGCGCAGCTGTTGCAGCCAGGGCCCGGTTTCGGCATTCGCAAAGACGATACAGTGCACACTGCCCTGATTGCCGAAGTGCTGCAGGTACTGGTCGAGTCCGTAGGCGTGCAAGCCGTCCAAAGCGCGCGATTGCGCGATCAGCTCCAGCGCCTCGCCCGTCTGATTAGTCGGTGTGTCGCCGCCGTCGGCGCAGAACAGCCAATCCTCCCCCAGCGCACCGGTCTCCACCGCGACGCGGGCGACGGCTGCCGCCGCCTCGTCGTGGGGGCCGGACAGCAGGTAGGCGAGCGTGCGGTTGCTGTGAAACACGCTGCGCTCCGCCAACCGCACGGTCAGGTGCCGGTTGCGCGCATAGACCTTCCACATGATGTTGCGCACGGAATCGCCCGGCACATAGGGTCGAATCTCCATACGGTCGCCCTCGGGATGGCCACCGGGGTCGGGAATCCCATCTTCGGACGTGAGTGAGCGCAACAGAGGTAATGACTTGATGCTGCCGGCCTGCGGCAGCGCCAGCAACTCCCCTTCCTGTGTGAAGCGCCAGGAGAAGCGGCTGAAGCCCAGCACGTCGCGCACCGTGAAGCGGCGGGTGATGGTGGGGCTCTTGCAGCGCCGCAGCGGGACGATTTCTTCCTCCCACTGCTGCTCGTCTTCGGACAGACGGTTGTGAGTCCGGATCGCGTCCGGGCGCACAATTTCCCAGCGCACGCTGATCAACGGCAACCATGGCATGGTGGGCATGGTGAAGCCGGTTTCGTTCGGGTAACCCGCCTCCACCTTCATGCGGGCGATGTGGCGTTTCAGAATCACCTGGCGCTCTAGCTGATCGACGATCTGATAGCGCAGCAACAGGCCCCCGAGCAGCACGATCACCGTGGAGAACAGGACGATGGCGAGCGCGCAGACGGCGAGCGCGAACACCACCAGATCCATGCGGCCGTAGCCGAAGGTCCGCAGCGCGAACATGGCGATGACCAGCACAGCGACGCCCTGCACGGTGAGCGGGAAGCGGTCGCGCAGCAGGCCAAGCAGCTGGCTGACGAGCGCTCGCCACGACTGTGCGCGAGTCGCACCCTTGTCAGTCGATGTCTGCTGCTGGCGAGGGGAGAGCGCCTCGCCGGAACCACTGTGGTTGGTTCGTAACTGCATTGAAACCCTTGATGTCTGAATTACGTCGGAAGAGCTGGCGTGACCTGCAAATTTGCGTGTTTCTTATATCAGGTTTTGGGGCCGAGGTAATACAGGTAGCCGATATATGTCATGAACAGGAAGAGACCTTCCAGGCGCCCCAGCCGACGGTGTGTCCATGCCATCGGCAGCAGCAGGATGGCAATGCCCACCATGAGCGCGAAATCGATCCTGCTGAAATCGGTCGATGAGAGTGGATTGATGAGTGAAGCAACTCCGAGGATTCCGAGAATATTGAAGATGTTGGAACCGACGATATTACCAAGGGCGATATCTGCTTGTTTGCGCAAAGCGGCGACCACTGAGGTCGCCAGCTCCGGCATGCTGGTGCCGAGCGCTACAATGGTCAGCCCGATCAGTGACTCCGAGACGTTGAAGAACCGTGCGATATCCACGGCGCTGTCGACCAGCAGCGCCCCTCCTCCTGCCAGCGCGGCGAGCCCCGCCACGATCAGCACCAGACAGAACCAGGTCTTGTTCATCAGCGCTGGACCTGTCCCGGGCAGGGGTTGTGCGAGCCCTGACACCGCTGCACTTCTGGCGCTGCGATAGCTGTAGAAATTATAAATTATGATGCCGACAAACAGGAGGACTCCATCCCATTGACCAATCGTGCCATCCAGTGTCATTCCCCAGAGCAGAAGTGACACCCCGATCATGATGGGGATCTGCTCTGTCAGCAGGGAGGTGTGCACTCGCATGGGTTCAATCATCGCAGCCAGACCAAGGATAAGGGCGATGTTGGCGATGTTCGAACCAATCACGTTGCCAATCGAGATGGAACTACTGCCACTGGCAGCGGCTTCCACGCTGACGGCCAGCTCCGGGGCACTGGTGCCGAAGGCGACGATCGTCAGCCCGATTACCAGTGGGGAGATGCCCAGGCGTAATGCCAGCGCCGAACTGCCACGCACCAGCCCTTCAGCGCCAATGGTGAGTATTACCAGCCCGCAGATAAACCAGGTGATGGAGATGATCATGATGGGTGTCCGGCAGTCCGGTTCATCGCTCCGGTTTGTCTGCAGCGGCGGGCGTTGCGGGGGCAGATTTTGGAATGCGTCGCAGACAGCGGCGCATCATCTGGTTGTTGTGGCTGTGCACGAGATGTTCGTAATTGAGGAGTTGCGGCACCTCGATGATGGCGACAGCCAGCAGGAGGGCGCCGCCGTATGCGGGGCTATCGGTGGTGAACAGTACGTATAGCGCGATGCTGGACAGCAGCAGATCGATAATGCCGCGCGGCCAGCGCCGCAGGTAGAAGTGATGAAGGCCGAGCAGGAAGAACCAGTTCAGAGTCGCATAGGTGCCAGGATGCTTGAGCAGGGATTGCTCCATCTGCAGGTATATTTCGTGCTGCGCAGGCGTCAGCAGCGAGACCTGCTCGCGCAGCTCGGTTTCCTCAAGATTCAACTCTTTTTCTGAGAACATTTTCGAAACCGTTGTGGTGATCAGGCAATACTGCGCTTCTGCCAGAGGATGACGCTGAACAGCAACATGCCGCCAACCGCATGATACGCGATTCCGAAGGGATACCACATCATCAAGACGGCCGCCATCAGCAACATCAGGGCAGTGATTGGATTCAGAGGTTTCTCCAGGCGCCATTGCAGGAGTCCCGCTGCGGCATACATGCCCAGACACGCCCAGAAGAAGACGCTGAGGCGCTCGGGCCAGGTGCCGGTGATCAATGGTGAGTAGGCGAACAGCAATGGCACCAGATAAAGCCCCTTTGCCAGCTTCCAGGCCGTCAGGCCCGTCGCGATGGGCTTGGTGCCTGCAACGCCTGCCGCCGCGAACGCCGCCAGGCAGACCGGAGGCGTCACGTTGCTGTCCTGCGACAGCCAGAAGATGATCAGGTGGGCACTGAGCAGCATACCCGCCAGCAGCGTCGGGTCCAGCAGTTCGGTGCGCAGCAGCTGACGCATCTCTAACGGCATCTCCCGCAGCGCCACTACCGGATCGCCGCCGAACAGCCCCAGGGTCGCCCGCACACTGGTCGGCAGGTCCGTGGCCTGCAGCGCCTGCAGCAGATAGTCCTGAGCTATCAGGTCATAGATCATGGGTGCGGACAAGGTTGCGAGCACGATGTAGGACGCCGTCACCGGCAGGCCGACACCCAGAATAAGCGATGCCAGCGCCACCAGCACCAGCGTGAGGAAGAGGCTGCCCTGTGCCCATTCCACGATCATCAACGAGAAGGCGTTGCCCACTCCGGTCGTCACTACCACGTTGATGATCAGGCCGACTGCCACCAGCAGCAATGCGGTCATGATCGAGCCCTTCACACCATCCACGCAGGCGTCGAAACACACTTGCCATGTCATCGGTGTCGGCGACAGCCAGGAGGCTGCTATGCAGGCGACGATGGCGAAGACAGCAGACAGTATTGCGGTATAGCCCAGCGCGAGTCCTCCAATCAACACGCCCAGCGGCAGGATGAATTGCCAGCCCTTGCGCATCACCGCACGCAGCGAGTCGCCCTCGCCCAGCTGCTCGGCACTCAGGCCCAGTCGCTTGGCCTCGATACGGACAAAGAAGGCCACGGTCAGGAAATAGAGCAGGGCTGGCAGCACGGAGACGGCCACGATCTGGCTGTAGGGAATCTGGGTGTAGCCCGCCATCACGAAGGCGCCCGCGCCCATGATGGGCGGCATCAGCGCACCGCCCGTGGAGGCCGCCGCCTCGACGCCTGCGGCGAACTGTGGGGGGAAGCCTGAGCGTTTCATCATGGGGATGGTGATGACGCCGGTGGAGACCACATTGGCCACCGCCGACCCGGAAACCGACCCCATCAGGCCCGAACCGACCACGGCCACCATGCCGGCACCGCCAGTGAAGCGCCCGGCGAGGCAGCGCGCCAGATTGACGATGAAATCACCAGCCCCGGATTTAAGCAGGAAGGACCCGAACAGGATGAACATGAAGACATAGGTCGCGGAGATGTTGGCGGTGTTGCCGAACATCCCTTCGGCACTGAAGAAGCTGCGGTACAGCACAGTCTCCAGGCTGAGCCCCGGGAATGCGAAGATGCCGGGTGTGTAGCGCCCGAGGAAGAGGATGTAGCACAGCGAGATGACGATCAGCACCGGAGTGAACCAGCCGGAGGTGCGGCGGGTGAATTCGATGGCCAGCAGCACCGCGATTCCCGAGACCAGATAGTCCGCGAACACGAACTCGGCCTCGCGGGCATAGAGAGCATCTTCGAAGAGAATCAGGTAGGTGGGAACCGCCACAGCCAGCAGCGCGAGGGCGATGTTGATGCCCTGGCGCAGACGGCCGGGGCGTGAACCATTGGCATCGACCTCGTTGTCCATCAGCGCGCACAGCGCACAGAAGCCACCGAAGTGAATCGCGGAGAACCACAGCTCCGAGAGCGATGCGAAGACATTGGTGTAGACATGGAACAAGGCAAACAGAAACGCCGCCCAGCGCAACAACGGGGATTTCATCGGGCTGTCTGCTCCTCAAACTGTTGCTCCTGCTGTTCATTCAGCAGCAAATGCGGGGGAATTTCGAGACCCTGCTCGCGGTAGTAACGCAGGGCGCCGGGGTGCAGGGGCGCGGCCAGGCCCTTGAGGGCAATCTCCAGCCGCATGTCCTTGGTGGCGGCGTGAATGTCCTGCATCGTGCCGAGGTTTTCCCAGATCATCTTGGTGATCTGATAGACGGCTTCATCGGGGATATCGGCGCGCACCACCAGCACGTTGGGCGAGGCGATGGAGCGCATCGCCGTATCTTGATTCGGGTAGGTGCCGGGGGCGAAGTCGTACCAGTCCCACAGCGGGTAGCGGCTGTTCAGCGTGTCCAACTCCTGTTGCGAGAAGGTCAGCAGGGTGATGTCATCCCCCATCTGCGCGAAGGCCTGCGTGATGGCGCTGGCGGGCGCTCCGGCTGGCACATTGATGCCGGCGACGTTGCCGTCCTGCATGGCGTTGGCCGCGGCCTCATAGCCCATGTAGCCGAAGCTCATGGCGCTCTCGTAGTCGATGCCGAGCTGTTCGAGAATGTAACGTCCGGTCTGGTCAGCTCCCGAATTGCGGGCGCCGAGCACGACACGTTCGCCCTGCAAAGTACCGAAGTCACTGAGGGTGCCGTTCTTGACCAGCTCGGTCAGCAGCACGAAGTGTTCGACGTTCAGCCACATCGCGCTGACGCTGCGCATTTCGGTCTGCGGATTGCGCACTGGACCCTCGCCATTCCACGCCCAGGCGGCGAAGACGCCCTGCAGAATCGCGAACTGGGCCTCGTTGTCGCGCAGCAGCTTGACGTTCTCCAGCGAGCCTGCCGAGCTGATGGCCGAGAGGGAGATGTTGTGGGTGCGCTGCAGCTGGGATTTGGAGATGGTGGCCATCGCCACGCCGATCGGATAGTAAGCGCCGCCGACGGTGGCGGTAGTGAGAATGTAGGGGCGGTTGGCGGCCAGTTGTTCGGAGCAGCCGACGAGCAAGGCCGGGAGACACAGCGCGAGCAGCAGATGGCGCAATTTGCTGCCGGGGCGTGATGCCTCACCAGAGATGCCGATGGTGGTGGCTAAGGAGCTACCGACGCAGCTGCCGACGGATTGGTAGTGATTACCCATACTGCTCAGATCTTCATTTGTGGCAATTGCCTGTTTTTATTGGATTTCTTGAAGAATTTGGCGGTGATCTTCAGCGCCTCCGGATGAAACCACAATTTCCCGGAAAGCACAATTGAGCTGCGACGAAGTGCTCAGCCGAAGAACCAGTAGCAGGCCAGGATGGCGGTGGTAATGCCGGCGAAATCGGCCAGCAGACCGCAGGTGATCGCATGGCGGGTCTTGCGAATGCCGACGCTGCCGAAGTAGACCGCCAGCACATAAAAAGTGGTCTCGGTGCTGCCCTGCACGGTGGCTGCGACGCGTGCTGCAAAAGAATCCACACCAAAAGTGTTCATAGTCTCCAGCATCATCGCCCGCGCGCCGCTGCCACTGAGCGGTTTCATGAATGCGGTTGGCAGGGCATCGACGAAGCGGGTGTCGATGCCCAGCGCAGCGACCAGTGCGCGGATGCCTTCGAGGAGGATGTCGAGACAGCCGCTGGCGCGGAACACGCCGATCCCCACCAGCATGGCCAGCAGGAAGGGGATGATCTTGATGGCGACGTTGAAGCCTTCCTTCGCCCCTTCGATGAACAACGAGTAACAGTCGAGCCTGCGCTGCATGCCGGACACCAGAAACAGCACGATGACGCTGAACAGCAGCAGGTTGCCGAACAGAGCCGAACGCGTGGAGAGAACGTCGCCGGGCAGGCCGACGATGAAGCTGAGCAGAGCCGCCATCAGCACCGCGAAGCCGCCGAACCACGCCAGCACCACCGGGTCATGCAGGCGCAGTTTCTGTATCCAGGCCACGCTGAAGAGGCCGACCAGTGTGGAGGCCGAGGTCGCCATCAGGATCGGCAGGAACACGGCGGCGGGTTCTGTCGAGCCCTGCTGCGCCCGGTAGAGAAAGATTGTCACGGGTAACAGGGTCACTGAGGAGGTGTTGAGTACGAGGAAGAGGATTTGCGCGTTGCTGGCGGTGTCCTTGTCCGGGTTAAGCTCCTGCAGGTCATTCATCGCCTTCAGGCCCATGGGCGTGGCGGCGTTGTCCAGACCGAGGAAGTTGGCGGCCAGATTCATGGTGACGGAACCGATGGCGGGATGATTCGCTGGCACACCTGGCATCAGTCGGGAGAACAAGGGTCCCATGGCGCGGGCGATGATGTTGATGAGGCCGCTGTGTTCTGCGACTCGGAACAGCCCTAGCCACAAGGCCATGACTCCGATCAGGCCGATGGCGATCTCCACCGCGAGATTCGACATCTCGAAGGTCGCCGCTACGAGCTGGCTGAAGACCTCTGGATTGGTGCCCGACAGCCATTGCCACAGAGCGGCAACGAAAGCGAGCAGGAAGAAACTTAACCATAGAGTATTGAGCATGGCGGCCATGATACAGAAAAGCAGTCGCCGCAAGAACGCAGAGTCAGAACGTGCAGCAACGCTGTCACGATTTGACACTATTTTGTCGGGACCTGCAGCGACAGGTTATGCAGATGCCTGCGTATCAAAGGCCAATCAGTACATTTCCCTATCAGTTTTTTGAAGGACATTTGCATGAAGAAGGAACGCGACAGCCACTCCGAGACCCAGGATTCCCCATTGCTCACCCCGCCTGGCAGAAAGAAGCGCGGCAGGAAATGGGGGCTGATCAGCATCGTGCTGCTCGCCGCTGTGGGGCTGTATTTCTATCTGCAGGATGACGAGGAGGCGTTGGTTGATCAGCCGCTGATCTCCACCGTGACGGTGGGCGACATCGAGAACACCATCTCCTCGGCAGGCAGTTTGAAGCCGAGCATATTTGTCGATGTCGGCGCCCAGGTGTCTGGACAACTGCAGAAGCTGCATGTTGAAGTGGGCGACAAAGTGGAGGCCGGGCAATTGCTGGCCGAGATCGATGCGCGTACCCAGGTCAGTCGCGTGGAGGCGAGCCGTGCGGCGCTGGCAGCGCTCGAAGCACAGGTCAGCTCGCGACGTGCCAGCCTCGATCTGTCCAAGGCCAACGCCCAGCGCCAGGAACGTCTGATGGCGGCCAACGCCACCAGCCAGCAGGACTTTGACACCGCGACGGCGAACCTCGCCAGCGCCGAAGCCAACGTGACTCAATTGGAGCGGCAGATTCAGCAAAGCCGCTCCACACTGAATTCCGAAGAGACTCAGCTCGAATTCACCCGCATCTATTCGCCGATCACCGGCACGGTGGTGTCCATCGAGATGAACGAAGGTCGCACCTTGAATGCCAATCAGATGGCGCCAACCATTCTGCGCGTCGCTGACCTGTCCACGATGACCGTGCAGACCGAAATTTCCGAGGCCGACATCGGCAGCATGAAGACAGGCATGGACATCTATTTCACGACACTGAGCGGAGGCAGCCGACGCTGGGTGGGAACGCTGCGACAGGTGCTGCCGACGCCGGTGATCGAGAACAACGTGGTGCTTTATACCGGCTTGTTTGATGTCGACAACGTCGATGGAGCGTTGCTGCCCGAGATGACCGCGCAGGTGTTTTTCATCACCTCTGCCGCGCGCGCCGTGCTGATGGTACCAGTAGGGGCACTGACCTTCGCCGATGCGCCGCTGCCAGAGGGTGCTTTCCCGGCGGGTGCCGGGGCGCCAGCGGGCGCTAGACTACCGCCCGACGCCTCGGGAGCGCCAGCGGGCACACCTGTGAATGCGGAGGCTGCTGCCGCAGCGGTACGGCAGGCGATTCAGTCCGGTCAGCGTCCTCCGGCAGGTGCCAACGGAGGTCGTCGTGGTCGACCCGGTGCGGCGCCTGGTGAGATGCCAGCCAGACGCCTCGCCACCGTGCGCGTCATCGATGCCGATGGTATCGAGCAGGAGCGCAATGTGGTGGTCGGCATCAGCAGTCGTGTCAACGCCGAGGTGATTTCCGGTCTGGTAGAAGGCGAACAGGTCGTCGCCGGTATTCTGCAGGCGGCAGCCGAGCCGCAGAGCAACAATAACAATCAGAACATGGGCATTCCGCGCGGCATGATGCCGCCCGGGGGCTTCCGATGAGCACCGCCGTCCTCGATGGCGCGCAGCCGGATTCCGGGCGTCGCTCGCCAGGCCGTGCGAAGCAGGCCGATGACAACACGGCAGTCGATATTCAGCAGATCCCCATCATCGAGCTGCGTGGCATTCAGCGGACTTTCATCACCGGTGGAGGGGTTGAAGTGCGGGCGTTGCGCGGCATTGATCTGAAGATTCATGTCGGTGAATTTGTCGCCATCGTCGGGCAATCGGGTTCCGGCAAGTCGACCATGATGAATATTCTCGGCTGTCTGGATAAACCCACTGCCGGCACCTACCTGTTCGGCGGTCGCGACATCCGCGATTTCGGCCCGGATGATCTGGCCTGGTTGCGCCGCGAGGCCTTCGGCTTCGTGTTTCAGAGTTACAACCTGCTGCCGCATTCCACCGCGCTGGAGAATGTCGAGATTCCCGCAATCTACGCAGGCCTGAACGGCACCGAGCGGCGCCTCAAGGCCGAGGCGCTGCTGACCTCGCTTGGGCTCGGCGAGCGCATGGACCATCGGCCCAGTCAGCTCTCCGGCGGTCAGCAGCAGCGAGTCTCCATAGCTCGCGCCATGATCAACGGTGGCAACATCATACTCGCCGACGAACCCACCGGTGCGCTGGATTCGAAGAGCGGAGTGGAGGTGATCAATCTGCTCAAGAGTCTGGCGCGGCAGGGGCACACAGTCATCATCATCACCCATGATCCGAAGCTGGCCGAGCATGCGGATCGCATCATTGAATTCAGCGACGGCGTCGTCGTCAGCGATCGTCATCGCGAGCGCCCAGACGTCCCGCGTGGCAGCAACAGCAAACTGCGCGAACTGCTGATGAGTCGTCGTGCGCCCTCGCCATTGGCCGGTGTTGGCGAGGCCATTCGCATGGCGCTCAGCTCACTCACCGCGAACACCTTCCGCACCATCCTGACCTTGCTGGGTATCGTCATCGGTGTCGCCTCTGTGGTGGCCATGCTGGCAATCGGCGAGGGCGCGAGCCGGGAGATTGTCGAACGAATCAGTTCCATCGGCACCAACATGCTGACGTTGCAACCGGCCAGAGTAGAAGGGCGGCGCAACGCACCGTCGACACTGACCTTTGATGATGCCGACGCCATCGCCGAGAGCATTCCGAATGTGCTGGGCACCCTGCCGGAGATTCAGGGTAATTACACCGTGCGCTTCGGAAGGCAGGACTATTCGACCACCGTGACGGCCAACACGGAGAGCATGCCGGAGATCCGCAGCTGGCCGCTGGCGCGCGGTGTCTACTTCACCCGCGAGGACAGCGAGACCTATGCTTCTGTCGCCGTGCTGGGGGCGACCGTCGCCGACGAGATGTTTCCTGACGGTTCCGATCCGCTGGGTGAATTCATTCTGATACGCAACGTGCCCTTCCAGATCATTGGTGTGCTGACGCGCAAGGGAGGTTCCGGTTTCGGTGGCTCCGACCAGGACGACGCTGTGTTTGTGCCACTCAAGACGGGCGCGCTGCGGCTGTTCGGCACCCGCGTCGCCCGTTCCATATCGGTGGCGGTGGCGGACATCGATCAGATCGGCACGACCGAGGCCAATCTGCTGGAGTTCATGACAGTGCGGCACGGTACCCAGGACTTCCGAGTCTTCAACAGTGCCGAATTGCTCGACACCGTGTCGGCCTCGCAGGATGTCTTCACCATGTTGCTCGGCTCGATAGGGGCAATATCACTGCTGGTGGGCGGTATTGGAGTGATGAACATCATGCTGGTGTCGGTGACCGAACGTACCCGCGAGATCGGCATCCGCATGGCTACAGGGGCGAGGCAGTTCGATATTCTCTCCCAGTTCCTCTCCGAGGCCATTGTGGTGTCTGCCCTGGGCGGTATTCTCGGGGTCGCGATCGGGGTGGGGATCGGGTTGGTGCTGGAACGGGTCGGCGCGCCGATTGCGTTTACGTCGGGGCCTATGGTGCTGGCTTTCTGCTGTGCAGCGGGCACTGGTCTGGTGTTCGGCTTCATGCCTGCCCGCAAGGCGGCCCGCATGGACCCGGTGGTGGCACTCGCGAATGAATAGACATTTATTTTACGGGCATTTGGTAAACAGCAAAGGCGGGACGATGAAAGAGTTGTATGGAAGAAGTGTGCGGACTGCCGCCTTGTTGTCTCTGAGCATCGCCGCACTGACCGGTTGCGCCTTGCAGAGTGACGTGCCGCCGCTCGATCAGACCGATGTGCCAGCAGCCTGGCTCGGACCCGTCACCACCGATGCCATGGTATGGCCCGCAGTGAACTGGTGGGAGAGCTTTGGCGATACGGAGCTGACCGGGCTGATTGCTCAGGTACAGGCCGGGAACTTCGATCTGGCCAATAATCAGCGCAACCTGCAGGCGGCGCAGTTGGCCCTGCGCGAGGCGCAATTCAATCTACTGCCCAGAGCGAGTCTGACGATTGGCACCGGCGCGTCGTACAGCGACACCCGCGTCGACGGTGTGCAGAATTCCGGCAGCACTGGCTCGCCGTTCGACGTGGCAGGCACTGTCAGCTACACCGATATTCTCAGCAAACCAGCCGTCTACACCCAGGCACTAGCCGACTTCGATTCACGTGCCGCGCAAGTGGCAGACGTGGCGCTCAACACCCTGGGCACGTCCGCCTCGACGTATTTTCAGCTGCTGCTGATCCGTGACAAGACCACCGCCGCCCGTCAGAACGTCGCCAATGCCGAGGCCATCGCCGAGATCGCCAACGCACGAGTGGCGGCCGGTGTCGCGGTGCCGATCGAGGCGCTGCAACAACAGATCGCTCTGCAACGTGAGCGCGCCTCGCTGAGTAGCCTGCTGCAGAGTGATCTGGCGGCACGTGCTTCGCTGGCCTTGCTCAGTGGACGTGGTGTGCAGGGTTTCGACATCGCTGGACAGACGCTCGCCAACATCGTCGTGCCGCAGGTGCAGCCGGGGTTGCCCTCGGAGCTGCTGTTGCGCAGGCCCGATCTCGTGCAGGCCGAGGCGCAGTTGCGCAGCACGGTCGCGGGGCTGGATATTGCGCGCAGTGATTATTTTCCGAGTATTTCGCTGACCGGTGGTTTGAATGCCAGCAGCACGTCGTTGTCGGAGTTGGTGACCTCGCCGGATGTGTACTTCAGATCCAGCGCGGCAATCCTGCAGACTTTGCTCGACACCGGGCAACGCGCTCGTACTGTGGAGAGGACGCGACTCACGCTGGACAGCAGCCTGGCGACGTATCGGCGCACCGTGCTGGCAGCTTTCAATGAAATCGAAGTATTGCTGAGCAGCATTCAACTGCAGACTGAACAGGTCAACGTGGCACAGCAGAATCTTAATGCCGCCGAGGAATCGTTCCGCATCGCCCAGGTGCGCTACGAAGAGGGAGTCACCGAGTTCCAGACCGTGCTGACTTCCCAGAACACGCTGTTCTCCAGTCGCAACGCCTATCTCGATAGCAAGCTGCAGCAGCTCAACACCGCCGTGAGCCTCTATCAGGCCCTCGGCGGCGGTTGGCAGTTCGCAGAATAAAACTGATTTTGTGGGAGCGTACCCGAGGGCATAAAGGCCCGCCCGCTCCCACAGGGGAAAGGCTTACGCCAGCGCAGTCTCGAAGATCGCCAGCATGCGACCCCAGGCCTTCTCAGCTTGCGGTTCGTTATACACAGCAGAGTCCGGCACACACCAGCCGTGCATCGAGCCCTCATACACTTCAATCTCGGCAGTAACACCAGCAGCATCGAACGCCGCGCGCAGCACATTCTTGGATTCCGGATCACGCTCGTCGTCGTTGGCGGCAACGGCGATCAGCATGGATGCCTGCATGTTGGCGATGCCCAGATGCGGGCTGTCCGGGTTGGTCGTATTCAGACCACCGCCGTGGAATGTGGCACCGGCACCGACGCGATCAGGCAGTGTTGCAGCAGTCCGCATCACGATCGGGCCGCCCATGCAGTAGCCCATGGTGCCGATCTTGCGGCCGGTGTCCACGGATGACTGTTGATCGACCCAGGCTACGAACGCACGCGCGTCGGTGACGTGAGTAGTGGCATTCAGCTGGCCGGCCATTGGGCGGACGATGGCGGCGATCGCCGGGTCTGCAAAGCTGGCGCCTTCGGCCACCACGGGAGACTTGGCGCTGCGGTAGAAGGGATTCACCACCAGCACGGAGTAACCGGACTGGGCCAGGCGCTTGCCCATGGCACGGAACGCGGGGCGCAGACCGAGGATGTCCGGCCAGATGATGACGGCCGCGTGAGTGCCAGTAGTCGGGTGTACGAAATAGCAGTCAGCTGTGCCGTCGGGTGTCTCGATGTTGACGTCCATCTCCATCACGTCCTGCGCATGCAGCACAGAGGGCAGCATCATCATCATGCCTGCGCCAGCCGTGAGCTTGCCGAAGGTACGACGGTTCATTTTCTGGTGTAGCTTCAAATAGGCTTCGTTCTCTTCATTGGTATGGTTGTCACACATTCTTCTTGTTCTCCTTGGAAGCGGTTGGTTTGAGTTGTTATACCAGGATGGGCAGTGTAGGGGAAAACGGGGGCGGAAAGCACGTCGAATCGGGCTTGCAGAATTGAAAATCTGCCCTGTCAGTACAATTACCCGCAGGTAAGAGACGTGACAAGGCGATTCAGGATTGCTGTTGTCGGGACGGTTCTCGTCAGAAGAGTTCTTGTCAGAGGAGCTCTTACACTTTGAACTGTCCGACCAGACGTTTCATCTCCAGTGCCAGCCGTGCCAGTTCGTCGGAACCGGCGCTGATTTCCTTCGATCCAGTGGCTGTTTCATTGGCCACCTGAGAAATATTATTGATGTTCTTCTTGATGTCGATGGTCACCGCAGACTGCTCTTCTGAAGCACTGGCAATCTGGGTGGTCATGTCCTTGATGACAGACACAGCCTTGGTGATTGCCTGCAACGACTGTCCGGCTCGGCCGGCATGTTCCACGCTGGACGACGCCTGTTCCTTGCCTTTGCCCATGACGGTCACTGCCTGACGTGCACCGGTCTGCAGCTTCTGTATCATCTTCTGAATCTCTTCAGTGGATGCCTGTGTGCGGCTGGCCAGCGTTCTCACTTCATCCGCGACCACCGCAAAACCACGCCCCTGTTCCCCGGCTCGCGCGGCCTCAATGGCAGCGTTGAGTGCCAGCAGATTGGTCTGTTCTGCAATGCCCCGGATTACGTCGAGCACAGAGCCGATGTTGTCGGTCTCTTTCTGCAACTGAATGATGACTTCGGAAGCGCGGTCGATGTCGTGCGCCAGTTCATTGATAGCATGCATCGTCTGAGCAACGACTTCTGCGCCTTTGTTGGATTCGTTGTCAGCCTTCTGAGCATCCGATGCGGCCATCCCGACGTTATGTGCCACCTCTTCCACTGTGCTGGCCATTTCGGTCATCGCAGTGGCCACGTGAGCAATCTCCGACTGCTGGCGATTCGCCCCGTTGGCTGTCTGATTGGTTGTTGCGGAAAGCTGCTCGGCAGCCGACGTCAGATTGAATGAGGAATCTTTGAAACTGCTGACGACGACGTGAATACGACTGACGAACACATTGAACCAGTGCGCCAGCTGACCTATCTCGTCTTCCGAAATGATCTGGATGCGCTGGGTCAGATCCCCGTCACCTTCTGCGATATCGCGCAGTGCATCTACCACCTGATTGATGGGGGCCACAATGGAACGCTGCACCACGAAAGAGATCGCCAGCGCCATCGCCGCTATCCCTACAACGATGCCGAGGACCGATAGCAGATAGGTGTTGACGACCTGCTGATACGCCTCCAGGCTGACACGCAGGTAGATGGTTCCAATCATGTCACCGTCCATCTGGATCTGCTCATAGAGCTCCAGATACCCGAGATCATCATGGCGGACAATCTCCCCTGTCGCCCCTGGCCTGTTCGGCAGAGAATTGGCCAACGTGCCGCGAGCAGCAAACGTGGCAAACGAGCTGCCACCGGCATCGAATATAACCGCTCCGCTGATGTTCTGATTCAGTTCCAGCGAACTTAAGGTTTCCGTCGCCGATGCGGAGTCCAGGAATGCCAGTGCTCCGGTTGAATTTGCTCCGATCAGGCGGGCCGTGATCTGTGCGTCGGTATTAGTCGACTCTTCGAGTCTGTTCAAATCCATCACGATGAAGATGATGCTGCACACTACAACGGCGAAAGTGCTGGTCACCGTGACACCGGCTAGAATTTTCCACTTTAATGTCCACTTCGAACTCATCATGTGAGCACCCTCCAAAGGTTTACTGAATTGCCCGCATTAACTGTTCTCTGACCTGCAGATTCACGCTGCTTATCAAGGTTTTTTGTATGCTGATTGCAATCTTGCCGCCAGGTGCCGGCGCCAGGCCTATCATTCCACCGCTTTTGGAGAAACCGTCAACCTCGCCGACCGTGAGTATCGGAAGGCCAGAGAGAGCATTGGTTATCTCCGTCACCCGAGCTTCTTCATCAGCACTGATAAAGAGGATATTGCAGCCCTTGGCATCCTCTACTTGCGCAGAATTGAGCTCGGTAACAGCAAAGGCTCTCTCTCCAGCCTTCTTGTTCCGCAGGTTCTGTTCCAGTACGTTGCCAAGGTGATTTTCACCAAGAACACAGAGTTTGAAATCAGCTGAAGGCGATGCAAAGGCGGTCTCCGGCCAATCGATGAAGCGACCAAAGTTCAATAGAAACTTGGCAATGGAGTCCTTTCCTTCGTCACTTGCAGAAATACGTTCAGCCATGGCGCCGGAATGGTAAGTGCTCAAGAACAAGACAGTTACAA
>JAUSMU010000126.1 GCA_030645995.1 Gammaproteobacteria bacterium
AGAAGGTGCTATTTATTCACGCTTCGCACCAATTCGATCGTTGTATCAAGTACGGTATTCGACAGGAAATGACATGCTGCAAAAGATAAGAGACAACTCCCAGGGGATGATTGCAAAGGTCATTATTGGCTTCATTATTGCGCTGATGGCATTGTTCGGAGTCGAATCCATTGTTGGTGGATTTGTAAACAATTCGACCGTCGCTGAGGTGAATGGTGAAGAGATCACTGAGCCAGAGCTGGCGACAAGCGTACAGAACCTGATGATGAGTGTCGGTGCAGATCTCGCCAATCTGGATGAAGGGTTATTGCGCGAAGTTGCCTTGAATCAGATCATTGAGGACAGATTACTCAGTCAATCAGCGAGAAACGCCTCCATGACGATATCGAGCGATGCTATTGATCGCCAGATTATCAACAATCCACAGTTCCAGATCGGAGGAGTATTTGACTCGAACCTGGCGCTGCGAACCATGGCCACACAGGGGTTCAGCGTGCAGGCTTATCGCGATGCTTTGTCTAAGCAAATGGTGGTAGGTCAGCTGGTCAATGCATACGCCGCCTCCAGTTTTATGACGCAGAACGAGTTGGAGCGCATTGCCGCGTTGACATCGCAAACTCGGGATTTCCGATTTTTGTCCGTTACCCTTGGCAATAGAACTGAAGGAGAGGTCATTCCGGCTGATCAAATTGAAACCTATTATCAAAATAACCAATCTCGCTTCATGGTTGAAGAAGAAGTAGCGGTCGATTATGTCCTGCTTGATAAAAGTGCTATTTTTGATGAGGTAGAAGTAAGTGATGCTGATGTTCAGGCTCAGTATGAGATCGAACGTAATGCATCCTCAGCTGCCACACAAAGACGAGCGTCTCATATCCTGCTTGAGCTCAGCAATGCGAGGACTCAAGAACAGGCTTTAGCGCAGGCGGCTGCTCTAAAGACGCGATTAGATCAAGGCGAAGATTTTGCTGCACTTGCGTTGGAGGCTTCCAGCGATACGATTTCAGCCCAGGCTGGAGGCGATATCGGCTATTCCGACGGGTCGGCATTTCCCCCTGAGCTGGAGGAAGTATTGGCAACTCTTGAGGTCGGACAGATATCTGCCCCGGTTGTATCTGAATTCGGTATTCATATCGTCAAACTGACCGAGTACGATCTGAATGAATTTGCACCTTTTGAAGAAGTGTCTGATCGAATCCGTCGTGATCTCAGCGGTGCCGAAGTCGATCAATTGTATTTTTCCCGCCTGGAAACACTCGCAAACCTGGCCTTCGAGACAACAGATCTGAGAGAAATATCAGAGGACCTTGGTCTTGAAATAGTGGGAAGCGAGGCGTTTTCGCGCCTGGGTGGTACAACAGAAATTACCAGCAACAGCAATGTTGTCGCGGCGGCATTCACGGAAGAAGTACTGGTAGGTGGCAATAACAGCGAGGTGGTTGAGATTGGGGATTCACGCGCGCTGGTTCTAAATATGCGGGAGCACAACGAGGCACATCTGAGACCGCTCGAGGAAGTGCGTGGTGAAATCGCAGCCATCTTGCGCACTGAGTTGGAGAAGGAAAGGGCGCAGGCAGTGGGTGAGGAACTATTAGCCTCTCTCCGCAATGGACAATCCGTGGAAGAGATGATCACGACAAGTGAGTTACAGTGGATTTCTCAGACTGGGGTGTCAAGGGATCAGTCGGGCCTCAACACGGAGGTGCTACAGCGTGCATTCACTTTGTCCCCCCCCCAGGGAGGCATCCCGACACTCGATGGTTTCGCTTTGAGCAATGGCACTTATGTGGTATTGGAGCTGCAGTCCGTCAATCGAGGCACGTTGGACCAGCTCGCCACTGAAGAGCGCACAACGCTGATTAGTTCAAGTGTGGAGGCTGATGGCAGAGCAGCTTTCGATGCTTTCTTGTCAAACTCCAGAAATAACGCGGACATTACCGAAAGCTTGGTTGAAGAAGAACCATTGCTGTAAAAGACACATATCCAGGAGAGGAGCTGGCTGATATCAGTTAAGCTCCGAACCCTCGGGACGCAAAAGCAGTTGTTGCCCAGGGTGTATCAACCCTTTAGCTTGAAGGTCATTCCACTCAAGAAGTTCCGCAACCTCTACACCATATTTTCTTGCAATACGGGCAAGCGTGTCGCCAGATTTGACTATGTACTGAATTGCATCATTGCCTCGTCCACTTTCGACCGCCTGCGCGATAGCTGGATCGGAGTGAAGCATCAGAATCTGGCCGGGGCGCAAGACGGCTTCAGTTGAAATGTTATTCCACGCGGCAAGTGTCGATGTACTTAGATTGTAGCGATTCGCTATCCGCCACAGACTGTCGCCGGAACGGACCTCGTATCGTGTAGGTGGCGTCATACCTAGCGGAGAAACGTCACCGGCAATGGTTACACCAGCCAAGTATTCAGGAGCATTCGGGGTGGCTAATGGGACTGCCGACTTATAGGCGCGGGGTATTAGGAGTGATTCGCCGGCAATTATACGACTGTCTTCAATTCCATTGGCTTGTTGTAATGCCGCAACTTGCGTATTGAACTGGCGTGCAATCTTGCTAAGTGTATCGCCAGACTGTACTACATACCTATCCCAGGTTACTGGAGTCTGACCTTGCAGACTCGCCACTGCAGACTCAAAAGCACCCATTTGATCAATTGGAACCAGAAGTGTATGCGGACCGTCCGGGTGTGTGGCCCATTGTCTGATTCCAGGGTTCAGTTGGTAAAGAATTTCAGGGTCAACCCCAGCCAGACTGGCAACCAACGCCAAATCAATTTGTGTCCCTGCATCCAGTCTGGCAACCACTCTCTCATTTCTGACATCCGCCAATTCCAGACCATAATGGTCAGGAGTGGAAATCAATCGAGAAAGGGCAATTAATTTCGGAACAAAATCTTCTGTGGTCGAGGAAAGATTCAGAGACCAGTAATCCGTCGCACGAGATCTACGGCTGTTTTGTTCGATAGCCTTCTGGACGTTACCCTGGCCTGTGTTATACGCGGCTAAAGTGAGAAGCCAGTCGTTTTCAAACATCTCGTTGAGTGTGGTCAAGTAGTCCAGCGCTGCGCTGGTCGAGGCGATTGGATCCCGTCGGCCGTCATACCACCAATCCTGCTTAATCCCTAAACTTCTGGCAGTAGCGTTAACAATTTGCCATAGCCCAACTGAATTTTTCCCGGCTGTGGCATTGGGGTTGTAAGCACTTTCCACGATGGGAAGAAGTGCCAACTCCAAGGGTAAAGAGCGTCTCTCTAGCTCCTCAACAATTTCAAAGATGAAAGGCCTTGATCGCTCCGTGACTGTCTTTAGAAAGGCGGGGTTGTCTTTATAGAAAGCGATCTGTTCCTCTATCCTCTCATTGTCATGACTCAGGCTGAACGAAAGGCCACTACCAATCCTCGTCCATATATTATCGAATTGATCAGCAGCAGTTTCGCTGCCTCCTGACCCGGACTGAATATGAACCCTTGCTGGATCTGCTCGACCAGTTACGATTCGGGCAGAATTGCTCGTCGCTCCCGGAGTTGTTTGAGTATCCCCCTGGAGGACAATGTTTGGATCTTGAACGACACTGCAGGCATTCAGCAGTGTAACAACTGAAATCAAAGCACTTAGCTTGTTCAGTCGCACCGGCGCTATTGCTCCAGAGAAGCCGTAAATTGATCTTAAAGTGTTAAAATTCAAAAGCATTATATAACTTGCCAGATTGAAAATTGCGGGGCGCAAGGTTGTCTATAGCCCGGATATTATGCAGAAAAACTGTCCTTCCATCGTCTAAGTGCCGCAAATACTTCGATGTCACTACTGTCGAAGGGGATGGCCATTTTCTCGATAACGGTTTCTCTGACGGCCTTAGTATGACAGCGTAAAAAAGGATTAGTTCGCAACTCCATTGATAACATGGATGGAACTGTTGAGACCTCCGCGTTACGGGCTTCGTTCACCTGCTGAAGCCGTTCAATCGTGTCTCGGTTACCTGGTTCTGCATACAACGCAAAGCGTAGATTGTTCTGCGTGTATTCATGGGCACAATATACCATGGTCGACGCAGGCAGGGACGCCAGTTTATCCAGCGAAGCGTACATCATGCCGGGATTACCTTCAAAAATTCTTCCGCACCCTCCACAAAAAAGGGTATCTCCACAAAATAGCAGCCCAGATTCGATGTTTTCTTCGTTTGAATAGCTGCACGTATGGTAAGCAATGTGATCTAAAGTATGCCCAGGCACAGATATTACTGAGAACTCGGTTCCTGCCACATTTAGCTTGTCGCCGCCACCAAGCGGAGAGGTCACTGAATCAATTTTACTGGATTGCGGGCCGTACACAGGCGTGTCTGGAAATTCTGCCAAGAGTGCTTTCACCCCACCGATGTGATCCACATGGTGATGGGTCAGCAGAATTGCGGATATGTGTAGATCTTCGGCAAGTAACATTGCTAGGACGGGGTCTGCATCGCCGGGATCAACGATACACACATCTCTGCTGCCGTCTTGACCAAACGCCCATATATAATTGTCACTAAAAGCGCGGATGGAACTTACTTTGAGAGCCATAGTGTATTATCCATAGAACTAAAGACCATGCATTCCGACAGATGGATGTAAGTTGTAACCATGTCACTTTTCTCAAACTATCGAATGCGATGGCAGCAGCGCCATCAATTGCCTGAGCCTCAAATCTTGTTTCAGGATATGGATGTCTGGCTGCGGTCTCCGCTTGGTCGTGAGTTGCTGGCGACTGAAAAAAACATGCTTGAACCGCTTCTGGCACGTGTCTTTGGATATCATATTCTGCAGTTGGGTTGTTGCGCGCAGTCCATGTTAGGCGAAAGTCCCGTGGGGCATAAGTTTTTTTTCTCCCCGTCCCATATTACTGGCACTCGCTTCCCGGTTGCCAATAATGAGTTCTTACCATTATTGAACGAAAGCGTTGACGCTGTATTAATTCACCACGCGCTGGATTTTACTCCGGACAGCCACAGGCTGCTGAGAGAGGCAACCAGAGTGGTTATGCCCGGCGGAAAGCTGTTGATTATCGGATTCAATCCCATAAGTACATGGGGACTCAGAAAACTTTTTCGTTGGAAAAGTTGCCTACCGTGGAGTGGGCGATTCATCTCGAGTGGGAGGGTGAGTGACTGGTTGAAACTGCTGGATTTCAGCGTCGACAAAGTGATGCATAGCGGTTACCTCCTTCCAATCAACAATCTGAAAATGGTTGGCCTGGCGCCAAAAATGGAAAGGCTCGGGCGACGCTTTCTGCATCCGCTCGGGGCTGTGTATTTTATAGTAGCGTGCAAACAGGTGATGCCTATGACGCCAATTGTGCCGCGCTGGCCACGAATTCCACGGCCTGTTATTGTGCGCCCAGTTGGTGAAGCAGCGGGAATACACAGCGAAAATGACAAAACCAGAACGCCTGTCTCCAGTTAAAGTACATTGTTAAGATTCATATCGTGGAAGGTGTTTGATTGTCTAATGTTGTAGAAATGTACACAGACGGAGCGTGCAAGGGTAACCCTGGAAGAGGTGGGTGGGGAGTTTTGCTGAGATATAAAGGGATTGAGAAAATTCTCTATGGAGGAGAAACCCTCACCACCAATAATCGCATGGAACTTACTGCGGTAATACAAGGGCTCATGGCACTCAAACGTTCAGGATGTGATGTCACCGTTATTAGCGACTCGAAATACGTACTAACGGGAATTACCGAGTGGTTGCCCAACTGGAAAAAGCGCAATTGGAAAACCGCTGCCAAAAAGCCAGTGCTCAATGACGATCTTTGGCGAAAGCTGGATGAACTTGCCGTACAGCACAAAATCAGATGGGAGTGGGTCAAAGGCCACAGCGGTCATCGTGAAAATGAATTGGCTGATGAACTGGCCAATCGTGGGATTGATGAGCTGCTTACAAGTACAAGTGAATAATTCAACAATATCAGGCTATTAGATAGACTATGCGACAAATTGTCTTAGATACCGAAACCACCGGACTGGATCCCGCTCAAGGTCACAGAGTCATCGAGATCGGATGTATCGAAATTGAAAATAGACGTCTCACCGGACGTCACTTTCATTGCTATTTGAATCCAGATCGTGAGATCGACGAAGGCGCAGTCCAAGTGCATGGCATCACATCAGCCTTCCTTGCCGATAAACCTCGATTTCGAAACGTAGCAGACGACTTTTTGCACTTCGTCTCAGAAGCCGAACTGATTATACATAATGCTCCGTTTGACATTGGCTTTCTCAATAGCGAGCTCAAGCTCATTGGGGGGCAGCATGGTCGAATGGAAGACTACTGTTCAGTTGTAGATACCTTGACGATGGCTCGTAAGAAGCACCCGGGGCAGCGCAACAGTCTGGACGCTCTCTGCAAGCGCTATGAGGTGGATAACTCACAACGAGATCTGCACGGTGCGTTGCTGGATGCAGAGATTCTTGCCGATGTCTATCTATTGATGACCGGAGGGCAGACATCATTATTGTTGGGAACAGAAGAGACTAATGTCAGGAAAATTAAAGTTGTAAGTCGCAAACTCGATTTTGACCGTCCGCCACTGCTTGTAAGCCATGTAGAAGAAGAGGCAATGGCCGCCCATACACGTTTACTTTTACGTATCAACAAGCTAAGCGGTAACCATTGTCTCTGGACCACTTCAGAGCGTTGAGTCTACTCAAGGAACTGGCGTAGCAATGGAACTAAAACCTGATTACTTTTTGAAACCGGAAAATTTTTCCGGCAAAGAGCAGGTACTACTCTTCCACAATGGAGAAATTCTCCACCGAAACGAAAATTTCTTTTGGCCGGTAACAACCCTGCTGGATATCTGCATTGAGTCACAGCAACACTTGCTGATGATAGGCGAAGTTGCCTTGCGTCCATGCTTGGCTCTTGAGCTCAGTGATATGAGTTTTCGCCTGCTTGACGCTGAAAAAGCGTCACTCAAGGAACTGCTGTTCAGCCAGAACATGGAAGTTTTTGCCTCTGTGGGTAAAGCCAATCAGTTGCTCCATTGGTACGATAGTCATCGATATTGTGGCAAATGCGGAACCCTTACGGTGCCGCATAGTTCCGAGCGAGCGTTGGTCTGCACCTCTTGCAAACTCCATTTCTATCCTCGAATCAATCCCTGCGTGATAGTCCTGGTTATCAGGCAAGATGAAATACTGCTTGCACGCCATTTTGGTAAAACTAGCGCATTCTTCAGCTGTCTGGCGGGATTCATGGAGGTGGGAGAAACCCCCGAAGAAACGGTTGTGAGAGAGGTACAAGAAGAGGTAGGAATCAAAGTGGAAAACATCCGCTATATGAGGAGTCAGTCATGGCCATTCCCATCGCAATTGATGCTCGGTTTTTTTGCCGATTACAAGTCTGGTGACATCCGTGTAGATGGCAAGGAGATCGCTGAAGCAGGCTGGTTCCGGCGCGCCGATTTGCCCATAATTCCAACAGCCAGTATCAGTGTCGCAGGACAACTCATTGAGTTATTCTTGCAGCACTTTGAATTGCGAGAGCGCAATCGATTTTAAGGAGTAATTTTTGGAGTATTTTATTGAGTATTGCCTGTTTCTAGCAAAGGTCGTCACCTTGGTTGTTGCTTTCATTGTGATCATTGGAGCGATGATTGCGATAGGGGGAAGGGGGCGGAGAGTAGCAGGGAAGGGAGCCATCAGTGTTGTTCGCCTCAATGATGAATTGGACGACATGCGCGATGCCATGAAAAAGGTTGTCTACGACAAGGACACTTTCAAACATGAGCAGAAGCGGGAAAAAAAGAGGCATAAAGAAGAGGCGCGCGAACTTAAGAGCTCAAGGAAAAGCCTGGAGTCAGATTCCGAGATTGACCCTCATTCAAAAAAACGTGTCTATGTAATAGATTTTAATGGAGATATTCAGGCTAGCGAAGTGGAGTCACTGCGCGAGGAAATTACCGCAATCCTGTCGTTGGCCACATCGCAAGACGAAGTGTTGGTTAGATTGGAGAGCCCCGGCGGCATGGTTCATGCCTATGGACTGGCTGCGTCACAATTGTCTCGCATCAAGGAACATGGCATACCGCTGACTGTATGTGTTGATATGGTTGCTGCCAGTGGTGGCTACATGATGGCTTGCCTTGCTGATAGATTGGTCGCGGCCCCATTCGCGATTCTTGGTTCGATTGGGGTGCTGGTCCAGATGCCAAACTTTCATCGCCTCTTGCACAAGCACGAAGTCGATTATGAAACTATCAGTGCCGGGGAATTCAAGACGACTCTTACGACCTTTGGCGAGATCACACAGCGTGGACGAGACAAGGTCAAGGAAGATGTCGAGGAGATGCACGCCATATTCAAGGACTGGGTGAAGCAGCATCGTCCTGCAGTGGAAATTGACAGCATAGCCACCGGTGAAACATGGGTTGGTTTGCAGGCCATGGAACGCAGCATGATTGACGAAATCATTACTAGTGACGAATGCATCATTAGAGCGTGTGACGACGCCGATGTCTTTGCTGTGCGCTTTGAAATACGCAGAACCATTAGCGATAAATTGGGTGCGGCGATTCACACCACTATTGATAAAACGGTTTTGTCGTGGCTCAAGAGAGCCCGTCAGAGTGCTTATTTCTCCTAAACTCTTCTATTCAGCATTTATCTTTCGTACGGATAGTTCTGATGGTACGTCACATAGACAAGTTCAAAGCGTTTCGGATTACAGAGAGGACTCTCGGAGGTAAACCCGAGTACGTTGGAGAAATTGTAGATCGTGCTATCAGCGACTTGCCTGCGGGCGAAGTACTGATAAAAGTTCATTACTCTTCGTTGAATTACAAAGATGCCTTGTCAGCTTCTGGCAATCGAGGTGTAACCAGGCAGTACCCCCACACGCCTGGCATAGATGCAGCGGGGGAAGTAATGACATCCAGTTCGGCCAAATTCCGGCTTGGGGATTCGGTACTCGTCACCGGATTCGATTTAGGCATGAATACCGATGGTGGCTTCGCTGAATTTATACGGGTACCTGCCGACTGGGTAGTACCAATTCCCGTGGGTTTAAGCATACGACACGCTATGATTTTGGGCACAGCAGGATTGACTGCCGGTCTGTGTGTAGAGAAGCTGCTCCTGAATGGTGTCTCTGCTGAGCGAGGGGAAGTGCTTGTCACCGGGGCAACCGGTGGGGTAGGCGCTATTGCAATTGCGCTACTTGCAAAGCTTGGTTTCACCGTCGTTGCATGCACTGGAAAGCTGGAGCAAGAGTCTTATCTGCGCTCTATTGGCGCAGCCTCAATCATTGATAGACAAACTCTTTCCGAACCTTCCTCGCGAGCCTTGCAGAAAGAGCGTTGGTCGGGGGCTATCGATGTGGCGGGAGGCCAGTTACTACTCAATATTCTGAGCGCCCTGCGTTATGGGGGGAGCGTAGCGTGCTGCGGTTTAGTTGCTTCACCTGTCTTCGAGGCCAGCGTTTTCCCATTTATTCTTCGAGGGATCAACCTCCTGGGGGTTGATTCGGTCAATCTTTCTATCGAACACAAAGCGAGAATTTGGAGAAAGTTCGCCACAGAATGGAATTTGTCGAATTTAGAGAAAATGGCGCATGAAATCGGCATGCAAGATCTGCCAGAAGCATTAAGCACGTTGCAGATGGGAAGGTCTGTTGGGCGTGTATTGCTTAATGTATCCCAGGCATCGTGATCAGCTGCAAGCAGTTGCTCAGCGGCGTCTGAATAGTGGAATAGGTTTGTCCACACTTGCTTGATAGCCTTCAGTGAAATCATTAAAGGCGGAGAGGGCTCTTTCCAGATTTTGGTCATCACGCATAAGAAATGCGTCAAATCCACAACGGGACATGTAGAAGAGTTGGTCTCTGAGCACATCGCCGATAGCGCGAATTTCACCTTTGTATCCAAGATTACTGCGCAATTCCCGGGCCGAGCTATACGCTCGTCCATCCGAAAAAATCGGGAAATTCAGAGCAATGACCTCCAGGTTGTGCAAATCCGAGCCGAGCGATTGCGGCACTTCGTTGCTATTCAGCCATACCGCTGTCTTGCCTGATCGCTGCTGAATGCGGGTGCGTTCTGCGAGCCAGAATACCAGAGGAACAATCAGATCCTGACCACTATAGGCCTGCAAATCCTCTAATTGACTGTTTTCCTTAATCAATACCCATTGATCATCGATTATCTGACATTTTTTAATCAGCTTTGGCATAAACCTCTTCCTTGAACGGATCTATTCCGACACGATTGAAAGTCTCAACAAAGCGCTCTCCAGATTGACGGTTCTTCATGTAAACATTGACGATCTTCTCAACCACACCAGGAACTTCTTCCTGGGCAAAGGAAGGTCCAACAATTTGTCCCAGTGCAGTATTGTTATCTACAGATCCACCTAGAGATATCTGATAAAACTCCGCTCCCTTCTTGTCAACGCCAAGGATGCCTATATTACCCACGTGATGATGACCGCAGGCGTTCATACAGCCAGATATATTCAGAGATAAGGCTCCGATATCCCTCAATCTTGAGGCGTCTCCGAAGCGACGCTGGATCGACTCTGCGATGGGGATAGACTTCGCGTTGGCCAGTGAACAAAAGTCACCACCGGGACAGCAGATTATATCTGTCAGCAAACCACGATTGTCACTGTTCAACTTTTGGGATTTAAGAGATTGCCACAGCGCATAGAGCGCTGACTTTTCAACATCGGCAAGGATGATATTTTGCTCGTGGCTGACACGTAATTCACCAAAGCTGTAGCTATCCGCCAAGTCTGCGACAAAGTTCATCTGATCGCTGGTAATGTCCCCTGGCGCGGTACCAGTTTGCTTGAGGCATATTGTAACGATAGCGTATCCTGCCTTCTTGTGTGCGCTGACATTCCGATTGTACCAACCGGCAAAGAGTACGTTCTCTCCAAGAGCTTGGAGCAATTGCGGTGAGTCTTCGGGAAGCTCCTTATACTCCGGATCCTGAAAGTATTGCTTGCAGCGTAAAAATTCTGCATCGGTCAGTGTCAGTGGTCCGTCTTTCAGAGCAAGCCATTCTTGCTCAACTTTTTCTCGAAATAACTCAACACCCGTCTCTTTCACTAATATCTTGATACGCGCTTTATACTTGTTATCTCTACGCCCTTCACGGTTATAGACTCTAAGGATTGCATCCAGATAAGTTAGCAAATGCTGTTTTGGGAGGAACGACCGAATCTCCTTACCAATGACAGGTGTTCTTCCCAAGCCCCCACCAACCAAGACTCTGAAGCCGATTTCCCCCGTGTCGCTCTTGACAATGAACAGACCAATATCGTGCACTTGGGTAGCAGCCTGATCATCTACCGTACCGCAAACCGCAATCTTGAATTTGCGTGGCAAATAGGCGAATTCCGGATGAAACGTTGACCACTGGCGTATGATTTCACAGTAGGGGCGACTATCTTCAATCTCGTTAACTGCGCAACCCGCAAACTGGTCAGTAGTGGTGTTTCTTATGCAATTGCCACTTGTCTGAATTGCGTGCATTTCTACTTCGGCAAGATGTGCAAGTATGTCGGGTACGTCCACCAGGGCTGGCCAATTAAATTGAATGTTTTGCCTGGTCGTAAAATGCCCATACCCTTTGTCGTAATAATCGGCGATATGAGCCAGCTTTCTCAGTTGCCTGCTGGAAAGCATGCCATAAGGGATGGCAATCCGGAGCATTGGGGCAAGACGCTGTACATATAGTCCATTCTGAAGGCGGAGGGGTAAGAATTCTGGTCCAGCCAGCTCACCTTTCAGAAATCGCTCTGTTTGATGTCGAAATTGTGCGATGCGGTCTGCGAGCATCTGATGGTCATAGTTGTCGTATCGATACATGATTATCGTCTAAGTCAGATGGTTCGGATTGCTCTGTGGATTCTTATCAGAGTGAAGAGAGACGGCAATTGTAAAGCAAGTCCTGCAATATGTGCCAGCGGCACTGGATAATCGGCAAATGTGACACTCGATTACGACGCCGCTTCTATAGCAAGTTTTTCTTGATTATGTTCGCCGAGTCTTTAAAATGCCCCACTGCTTTTCAATTCCCGCAAACCCAGCAATTCAGCCAAATTGGATTAGGATATGAGCCATCACGACGAACCTGTAAAGTCCCCGGTCGATTACGAAGAAATGGATGCGAACAGCCGTGCTGACGCCATCGCTCTGTTCTCTCTGGTGGTGATCATTGTGACGATCGCGGTTTTTTTCGCGAGCCGTTAATGTAACCACATTAACCGACCCGCGACATAAGCTCACCCGCTGATTGCTGCGAGAATAAGTTCTGGATTTTAGTTTCAGTTATGGGAGCACAAGCCTCACAACAGTGACCAGAACAGCAATGAATATCGCCGTGAATATCAAAGCGGCGACGACAAACCCCGCAATCGAACCACTTGCAAAGTCTCGTTCTTTGTTCGCCTTATTCTGGACCCCAAAACTGGCCTGCATGACACTCAAGAGCATACGCCAGAACGGTATTTTAACCTTTTCGACATCCTTCGAAGTTTCTTCTCTATCACTCATTTCTCACCCCCTATAAATTCTCGGACAGCTTTCAGATAAGACTTGGTGTCAACAATTTGCTGACTTCCTCAATAGTTAATCCCTTGCGCTCAGCCATGGACTGAACCTGGTCAGTGTCTATTTTTCCCACCGCGAAGTATCGCGCCGCAGGGTTGGCAAAATAGAACCCGCTGACACTTGCTGCCGGGCTCATTGCAAAACTCTCAGTAAGATTCATACCGATATGTGCTGGCACTTCGAGGAGATTGAACAAAGTCTCTTTATCTGAGTGCTCGGGACAGGCTGGATATCCGGGAGCAGGGCGTATACCTCTATACTGTTCCTTGATTAGCTCTTCGTTACTCAATTCCTCGCTGGCTGCATATGGCCAGAACTCGGTGCGTACACGTTGGTGCATATGTTCTGCGAATGCCTCTGCGAGTCGATCTGCCAGTGCTTTAACCAGCAGTGCGCTGTAGTCATTATGCTCGGCCTCATATTTCTGAGTTAGGGCATCGGCGCCAATTCCAGTGGTCACAGCAAATCCTCCCAAAAAGTCCGGGTGCTCACCACCCAATGGGGCAATAAAATCGGACAGACAAAGATTCGGAATACCATCTGCTTTCACAGACTGTTGACGCAAAAAGTTAAAACTTGCAATCGGAGTAGTCTTGGCCACATCTTCGTAGAGTATTACGTCGTTCACTCCGACCTGAGCAGCTGGCCAAAAGCCAATGACGGCCTGCGCTTTAAGTAACTTCTTCTCTACAATTTCATGCAACATGCTCTGAGCATCGCGAAACAAATCCCGAGCCGCCTCACCAACAACTTCGTCACTCAATATCGCAGGGTACTTTCCAGCCAGACTCCATGTAATAAAAAACGGAGTCCAATCGATATAGGGGACCAAGACTTCCAACGGGTAGTCATCGAAGACTCGTTTACCTAGAAACTTAGGAGGAGTAGCTTTAAATTTTTGCCAATCCACTTTAAGTGCATTTCCGTTCGCTTGCGCGAAACTTATTATATTCTTGCGTGTGTCCCTGTTGGCGTTGCGAGCGCGCACCACATCATATTCTTCGTGAACTTTACGCTTAAACTCTATACCTCCGTCCTCACTAAGCAGATTGCTCACAACGGTGACACTTCGTGATGCGTCCGGCACGTAGACAGTCGCATTGTTGTGATAATTTTGCTCAATTTTGACGGCGGTATGCGCTTTGGAAGTAGTAGCTCCCCCAATTAGAAGAGGAATCTTAAATCCCAGGCGTTGCATTTCCTTGGCAACATGCACCATTTCATCAAGGGAAGGGGTAATCAGGCCGCTGAGACCGATAATGTCGACACTTTCGTCAATGGCAGTTTGCAATATCCGCTCACACGACACCATGACACCAAGATCTACAATTTCATAATTGTTGCAGCCGAGCACTACCCCTACAATATTCTTGCCGATATCGTGAACATCTCCCTTCACTGTAGCGAGCAGAATTTTGCCTTTCGCTTTGACTTCCCGGCCTTGCTTACTTTCTTCAATATACGGTAGCAGGTAGGCAACAGCTTGTTTCATGACACGCGCGCTTTTCACCACTTGAGGCAAAAACATCTTTCCACTTCCAAACAGGTCTCCGACGATGTCCATGCCGGCCATAAGTGGCCCCTCGATAACCTCAATGGGTTCATCAAATTGTTGCCTTGCTTCTTCAGTATCCAGCTCTATATAACGGGTAATCCCTTTGATTAAAGAATGGGCTATTCGTGAACTGACATCAGCCTCTCTCCAGCTCAGATCTTCGTGGCTCTCGATACTCGTGTCACCACTATACTTGCGGGTAATTTCCATCAGACGGTCGGTGGCATCTTGACGGCGATTCAGAATGATATCTTCAACTCGCTCTTTGAGTTCCTCAGGAATCTGATCATATACAGTCAGCTGGCCAGCATTCACAATCCCCATGCTCAGGCCTGCCTTAATCGCGTGGTACAAGAACACTGAATGAATGGCCTCCCTCACGGTGTCGTTGCCACGAAAGGAGAATGAAACATTGCTGACTCCGCCCGATATCAGTGCATGAGGAAGCTCGCGCTTTATATACTCACAACTTTCGATGAAATCGACCGCATAGTTACTGTGTTCTTCAATTCCTGTTGCAACTGCAAATATGTTCGGATCAAATATAATGTCTTCTGGAGGGAATCCGACCGCATTTACAAGTATGTCGTAGCTTCTCTTGCAAATAGCACATTTCTTTTCAAACGTATCTGCCTGTCCTTGCTCATCGAATGCCATTACGACGACGGCTGCGCCGTATCTCATGCACAATCGAGCCTTGCTGGTGAATTCTTCTTCTCCTTCCTTGAGACTTATAGAATTAACCACCCCCTTTCCCTGAATGCATTTCAGGCCTTCCTCAATAATTTCCCACTTGGATGAGTCAATCATCACGGGGACGCGGCTAATGTCGGGCTCTGAGGCCACGAGACGGAGGAAATGCGACATTGCGGTCTTGGAATCAAGCATCCCTTCATCCATGTTGATGTCGACGATTTGTGCGCCTGACTCCACCTGTTGCAAAGCTACATCAAGAGCGCCGGTATAATTTTCTTCCCTTATAAGCCTGGCAAACTTCTTGGAGCCCGTAATATTCGTACGTTCGCCAACATTCACGAACAAGGATGCCGGAGTGATATTAAACGCCTCCAGCCCGCTCAAACGGCATGCTGGCGGGATCTCCGGGATCTGTCGCGGCTTGTATTGTGAAACCGCCTGAGCAATGGCACGAATGTGGGCCGGTGTTGTACCGCAACAGCCTCCAACAATATTGAGAAATCCGCTCTGGGCAAACTCTTCAATAATCGCTGCCATTTCACGAGCACTTTGATCATATTCACCAAATTCATTCGGTAATCCGGCGTTGGGGTGCGCAGATACAAAGGTGTTCGCAATTCGGGAAATTTCCTCAATGTGTGGACGTAATTGAGCGGCCCCCAACGCACAATTGAAACCGATAGAAATGGGTTTGGCATGCGCGACGGAATTCCAGAAAGCTTCAACAGTCTGTCCAGAGAGGGTTCTTCCACTGGCATCGGTAATGGTTCCAGATATCATAATTGGGAGAAACCTCCCAAGACTTTCCATTTGTTCCTGAACCGCGTAAATGGCCGCTTTTGCATTGAGGGTATCAAATACTGTTTCAATCAATAGTAGGTCTGCTCCACCCTTGATTAGCCCGTCAGTAGCTACTTTGTAATTCTCCACCAGCTCATCGAACGTGACATTTCGGAAAGCTGGATCATTCACATCTGGTGAGATAGAGCAAGTCCGACTTGTTGGGCCTAAAACACCCGCTACAAACCGCAGCTTGTCAGGAGTGGTGGCATTGATCTCGTCACACACGGAACGTGCGAGGCGCGCGCCTTCATAGTTGAGCTCATAAGCCAGGGACTGCAGTCCGTAGTCTGACTGAGATATGTATGTGGAGTTGAACGTATTCGTTTCGATTATATCTGCACCAGCATGGAGGTACTTTCGATGGATCTCACGAATCACACTAGACTGCGTAAGAGTCAGTAAATCGTTATTGCCAACAAGATCAACCGCGCTGCTCTTGAAGCGCTCCCCCCTGAAATCGGCCTCTTTAAACTTATATCCTTGAATCATGGTGCCCATGGCCCCGTCCAGGACAAGAATTCGATGTTGTAACGCCAGTCGAAGAGATTGGTTAAACACTATATTTGACATGGTTGATTCTCGGGAACTGATGACCAATTCAGATCGTGTCAGCGTAAAAAAGTGTGGCATTCTACCAGAACTAACTCATATCGGTATCGACACTGTAGCGAACCAGGCCCCTTCAGCGCCAGAATCAGATGTCTTTGGCTAGCGCATGAATAACCAACTAAAACACTCTACTATTTATCTTCGGTAATACTTAGCGTAAACTGCGCGCAATTTGAACTTAGTGAGCAGTGGAATCCTCCATGATCAATATTACGGAATCTGCGCAGGAGTATCTTGCAGAATTGTTAAGAAAGCAGGATTGCGATGGTATTGCCGTCAGGATTTTCATCCTGGATGCAGGCACCCCAAAAGCGGAAACTTGTATTTCGTTTTGTCGGCCTGGAGAATCGCAGGAAGCCGATGACGTCAGGCAGTATGCGAGTTTCAATGCCTACTTGGAACAGAGAAGCATCCCTTACTTGAAGGATGCTGTTGTGGACTATGCGAAGGATTCTATGGGGGGGCAACTAACAATCAAAGCCCCAAACTCAAGGCTGCCTCAAATTGGGCAAGATAGTTCACTGGAGGACCGCGTCAATTATGTGCTGTATAACGAGATTAATCCTTCTCTCGCAGCTCATGGCGGTGCTGTAACGCTGGAGGAGATATTTGACGGCACCGTCGCGGTACTGAAATTCGGTGGAGGCTGTCAAGGATGTGGAATGGTGGACCTGACACTAAAAGAAGGTGTAGAAAAGACTCTACGAGAAAAAATTCCAGAATTGACTGAGGTCAGGGACATAACCGACCATACCAAGAGGGATAATGCTTACTTCAAATAGCAACCTTGCATGGTAATACCTTTTAGCGCCAACTCGCCTTCAATCGGCTGATTACCCGGGATAGCGAGCTTCAAGTTGCTGATATAATATTTCAGGATATGAGGGGTCTCGTGAGTCGAGGTGATTCATAACTTCGACAAGATGCTCGTTGTCTTCTTTTCCCTGCCACTCTTTATGGTAGCTTCCATCTTTATACCCATGATCTTGCCTGAAAAAATTTAATACATTCTTCCCCACATACTGCCGGAACAATATTCCCCAGTCCATTTGACAGTCTTTGAGCAGGGCGCTGAATAGATCGAGTTCAATGCGTCTTGAAACGGACACACCTATTAAAAGCTCTAATTTCGCAAGCAGGTTTAGTGACGACAACTGATATACGTTCCCATCAAATTCTATTTGATTGCTACCTAACTGCTTATCGTTAACAGACAATAATAGCTGCATTGCAACGTTCTGATCATTCTTGGTCTTAATCAATATCGCTGAAAGAATGAAATGCCATATATCCACAATTTCCATCTGTAATTGGGCTATATCGCATTGTTGCCTCTTCCACCACTTCCATCCGTGGTGCTCGATTGCTTCAGCCCCTTCAATTATTACCGCGCGCAGATAAGGAAAATCTTCTTTAACCCAGTCGGTACAAATTTTGGAATTCATTTGGGACTGCATTGCCAACATTAATTGTGCGTGATTTGAGGAAAGAGCTGTCATAGATGACCTGCTTAGCGATTGGTAGTTTAGTTCTTTAGGTGGGTTGTAATTGAAGGTATATCAGGGGATTGGCTTTTCTAACGACAACAGCGCTTCTAACATTTCTTTGCGGCTTCTTAACATATCGTTGTACGCTACCCTTGCATCAATGACCACCTGATTCGCAAAATCGTCTTTTTCGAGCTCGGCAAGCCAGCTCTCGAGAATTTCTACTTCATTCGATAACTGCGCAGTACCATCTTGAATCAGCGTGTGATCTATCTTGCTGCGCCTTATGGCTTTACGCTTTTCCTTTATTTCCATTTCTGGCCACCTCGGACACTCCTATCTCAGTTGCTAATTACATATTGATGTCCTTAACTGCCTGCCATCATATCGGCCGAAAATAAAATTAACTGAGAGCTGTATCAAATATAGATAAGAGGGGTGGTCATGAAAAAATAAAGAACACTCAAATGACACCCCATATTAAAAGATCACAACGTTCACGATGCTTCAATTAAAGGGGGTAAACCGCAGCACAATTATGACCAACTCCGCATGGAAAGGCTCTCACACTTTATCAAAGCGGACAAGTTCAGATACGCGAAACCTCCGATAGCCCATTAACACCTCTTGCGTCAGGACAGTTGTCGCCTAATTCGACAGAGCAGGGGGGATTGGTGGTGCAAACAGTGTCCTCTAGTGGCAGTAGTCCCGATGCTTTTGATTTTATCAAGTATTTCGTCTAATAGGGCGATGACACCAACAAGTTTGTTGTGTAGCATTGCCCAACCGTGCGGGTGGTCGAGCTACTAAAGGTGTCTCAAAGTCTTAATACCTCCCAACAGAGTTGCGATACCGACCTAAGTTTTAAAAAGTTTACATTTCCTCTTGACGGGGACTGGTAAGCTTCTTAAAATGCGCCGCCTTCTGTGAGAAGGCAAATGAAAAGATTGACTCTAGTCCCCTTCGTCTAGAGGCCTAGGACACCGGGTTTTCATCCCGGCAACGGGGGTTCGAAACCCCCAGGGGACGCCAAATTAAAAAGCCTGACACTGTCAGGCTTTTTTTTGTTCGATAGAATTGTCGGTTAACCGGTTAGCGACCGAAAGTTACCTTTGATAGAATTGGCGCATGTTCCTTTCCCTATTTCCCTATTACCGCTATTGCAAAGGTCGGCTCTGGCAGTCATCACCATGGCAAGCGCAATCTCCATACAGGAACTGCACAAAACTTATGCCAATGGGCATCAAGCCCTGAGAGGGGTCGATCTTGAAGTACAAGAACAGGACTTCTTTGCACTTCTGGGACCAAACGGCGCTGGAAAGTCTACTCTTATTGGCATCATATCGACACTTGTCCGCCAGACTTCAGGAAACGTCTCTGTATTTGGAAAAAGCGTGGCAACGCACCCCTACGAGGCTAAATTAGACTTTGGCATAGTGCCTCAGGAAGTCAACTTCAGTCCATTTGAGAAGGTTGCCGATGTAGTTATGACCCAAGCAGGCTATTATGGCCTTCACAGATCTGTCGCACGAGAGAGAACTGAGAGGTACTTGCGGCAACTTGGTTTGTGGGACAAGCGCGACAATCGTTCTCGAATGCTTTCGGGGGGCATGAAGCGACGACTAATGATTGCCCGGGCGCTGGTGCACGAGCCTCGACTTCTGATACTGGATGAACCAACAGCCGGGGTTGATATAGATCTGCGTAGATCAATGTGGGATTTCTTGCAGGAGATCAATAAAGGCGGTACGACGATTGTGCTAACCACGCACTATTTGGAGGAAGCAGAGAGTCTTTGTCGAAATATTGCCATATTTGATGATGGTAGAATAACTGAATGCACAAGCATGAAGTCACTTCTTAACAAGTTGGAACTACAGACTTTCATATTTGACACTCAATATGAAATTGATATGCATGTATTTCGTGGTTCTGACATTGGACATGCTCGAATTCTCGATACGCATTCATTTGAAATAGACCTCAAGCCCGGCGAGGACCTCAGCCAGATATTCACTCATTTATCGAGAATAAATATTCTTGTCAAAAATGTTCGCAGCAAGACGAACAGACTTGAACAATTTTTCCTCTCCAGAGCAAAGATTTCGTAGGCTAATAGTAATCGGTAAAAGTTCATGTCAAGTCGACAAAAATATGTTGCATTTGAGACTATTCTCGCAAAGGAGGTGCGCCGATTTACCAGAATATGGGTGCAAACGCTGGTGCCTCCAGCAATTACAATCGGTCTATATTTTTTGATATTCGGGAATTTAATTGGCGCTCGCATTGGGGATATGGGAGGACATAGCTACATAGAGTTTATTGTACCTGGATTAATTATGATGGCCGTCATCCAGAACTCTTATGCGAATGTGGTTTCCTCTTTTTTTAGCCAAAAATTTCAACGAAGTATCGAAGAATTGCTTGTTTCGCCAATTCCAAACTATGTAATTCTCTGCGGTTTTGTAGCGGGAGGCGTAGTGAGAGGACTGGCAGTTGGTGCAATAGTCTTGCTTGTGTCGTTCACCTTTACGGATTTTTATATCCACGATCTCACAATCACCGTTTTAATTATATTTCTAACAGCGGTGATATTTTCTTTGGCAGGATTTATTAACGCACTCTTTGCTAATAGCTTCGATGATATTTCAATAGTGCCAACATTCGTGCTCACCCCTCTAATATATCTTGGCGGAGTCTTCTACTCAGTCGACCTATTACCTGATGCAGGGAGGCTTGTATCATCATTAAATCCAATTTTCTATATGGTTAATGCATTCCGATTCGGAATTCTCGGAACATCTGATGCCAATATCTATTGGTCGATAGTGATGTTATTTACGTTTAGCGCTCTACTTTCTACGAGCTGCATAATGTTGTTACGTAGAGGGACGGGGCTTCGACATTAAGTGGGCTGTATAGAAACATGAAAAAGAATCCGCTAGGGCTGATTACGTCATACCCAAACAAGTACGCGCCTGAATTGCTGTTTGCAATTCCTCGGCAGGATAATCGAGGCAGTCTTGGTATAAGCACAGAAAATTTGCCGTTTATGGGCTATGACGTTTGGAGAGCCTACGAAGTCTCATGGCTTAATTCTAGAGGAAAACCAATAGCTGCGATTGGAGAAATTACCATCCCCTGCGAATCTCCAAATATGGTCGAGTCAAAATCCTTAAAACTCTATCTCAATTCAATGAATCAAACTCGATTCACTGATATGACGACTGTCGAGCAATTGGTAACTCATGATTTAAGTCGACTTATAGATACCAAAGTTAATGTACGATTAATCCCAGTTACCAGCCATAAAGAATTGGAGGCTGTAGAACCTCCAGGAATATGCATTGATGATTTAGACATTGACGTCACTTGTTATCAGCCATCTCCACACTTTCTTAAAGTAGATGAGAATAGAATTATTTCAGAAACGCTGTACAGTGAATTGTTCAGATCAAATTGCCCGGTCACATTTCAGCCTGATTGGGGTACAGTTGTCATTAAATATCGCGGAGGCGCAATCGATCATGCAGGATTGCTTGCTTATCTTGTATCGTTTCGATCACACGAGGGCTTTCATGAAGACTGCGCTGAACACATATTTAGAGATCTAAGCGCGCACTGCTCAATGCAGAGCCTCCAGATATCTATAAACTTCCTCCGGAGAGGTGGAATAGAAATTAATCCCATCAGGTTTTCTGCAGCCCATCAGACGAACTCGCGCCTGTCGAGACTCATACGGCAGTAGCAGATAAGCTTGTATTTATGCGCGCTCTGTTATAGAGTGGCGCGCCCTCAAAATGACTACAGATGAGCAGATATTGAGGTTACGGTGAGGTGTCCGAGTGGCTGAAGGAGCACGCCTGGAAAGTGTGTATACGGAAACGTATCGAGGGTTCGAATCCCTCCCTCACCGCCAATAATGTAATGGTTAGATTATCCGACGATTCATAGCTCTCTGATCCCCCAAAAAGCCACCACTCTAATTTTCACATCCCTGCTATATAACCATGACATTGAGTGGAGAGATGCTGGGCTCTATTTTGCCCGATGCATTTAATGATCCAGTGAATTCTATTCACAATCCCTTACCAGCCAGCACTTGATTAATACCTGTAGTTTCAACATAATGCCCAGACGTGGTCACGCGACGTGTGCGCCTACGCTTTATGGTATCTCTTGCCGGTCCCCTCGCAATGATAGGTTGTGAACCCCGCCAGGCCCGGAAGGGAGCAACGGTAATAGCTGACTCATGTGCCGTGGTTAGGCTGGCAGGGGATACCTCCAATTTATCTTGTGTTCAACTCGCTCCGATACGTCGGGAGTTTTTAACTCAAGACCCTAGACGCCACCGATACACCATCGCAGCAATTCAACTATTAAATCAAGCTCGGATCTTTGAACGGAAAAAGATGACTTACCAGGTATTGGCGAGAAAATGGCGTCCAAAGACATTCAGCGATATGGCTGGCCAAGAGCATGTACTTCAAACCTTGATTCATGCTCTGAATAACAATCGTCTTCATCATGCCTATTTGTTTAGTGGCACTAGAGGCGTCGGCAAAACCACTATTGCAAGGATTTTCGCAAAGTGCCTGAATTGTGAGCAGGGAGTCAGTTCTACTCCATGTGGCAAATGTGCCTCCTGCGTAGAAATTGCCGAGGGGCGATTTATTGATCTGATTGAGGTCGATGCCGCGTCAAAGACTAAGGTCGAAGACACTCGAGAACTACTGGATAACGTTCAATATGCCCCTTCTCGTGGACGTTACAAGGTATACTTGATCGATGAAGTGCATATGCTTTCTCAACATAGTTTCAACGCACTACTTAAGACTTTGGAGGAACCCCCACCCCATATCGTCTTCCTGCTTGCAACTACGGATCCGCATAAACTTCCAGTTACCATCCTCTCGCGATGTCTGCAATTTAGTCTCAAAAATCTTAGTCCACAAAAGATAGTAGATTATCTTCGCGCTGTTCTAATTGCTGAACAATTCAGTTATGAAGAGCCTGCTCTTTGGATTCTGGCTAAAGCAGCACAGGGAAGCATGCGAGATGCACTTACCCTCTTGGACCAAAGCATTTCCTTTTGCGCAGGCAAAGTAAATGAATCAGAAGTCAGTGCGCTACTTGGGACTCCAGACCAAGCTTTGCTGGTCAAGATGCTGGAAGCACTCGAGAGCTCAGACCCAACAGGACTACTTGACTGTGTCAGCGTAATAGCTGAGCGTTCATTTGATTATTTTTTGCTTCTCGAAAGCCTTTTATCCTCCTTACACCGAATCGCAGTTGCTCAATTGGTCCCTGGTAGCGTCGACAATGGCCAGGGGGACAGAGAGCAGATATTGGGGTTTGCGCAAAAATTTTCCCCAGAAGACATTCAACTGTATTACCAGATTGCGCTGAATGGAAAACAGGATATTGCAGTATCACACGAACCCAGGATGGCTTTCGAAATGTTATTACTTCGGATGCTGGTGTTCTCCCCTCACGCACTCTCGTCAGGTGAATCAATTTCCACTTCTACGGAAACACGAAAACAAGCAGATATTTCATTGCCATCTGTGGAAATAAAATCGATTACGAATGAGGAAAAAAAAAAGACTGATCTCGCAGGAAATTTTGCAAAAATATTAGAAAACTCTAACAATGTTATCGAGATATCTGAGAGCACGGCCGCTGCATCACCAAAGATAGAAATAGAGAACTGGATACAGGTTGTTGAGGAATTGGGGATCACAGGGATCACGGGGAATTTATTAGCTAATTGTGTAATAGAGTCTGTAGATGGCAACCGACTTTTGTTAACCCTAGATGAATCTCAAAGTTCACTATTCAACGAAGAACATCAAAAGAGAATTTTTCAATCTTTGTCTCGTTATTTTGATACAGAAATAGAAGTAAAAGTATCTTCTGGAAAACTTAGTACTGAGTCACCGGCGCAATTTAAGCAACGACAACGTGAGGAGAGAATTCTACAGTCACTGAAAATCTTCGAAAGTGATAAGAACGTTCAAGATATCTTGAAAAATTTCTCCGCTCATATTGTACAAAATAGCATCTCCGTTGTAAGCGAGGCGAATCATGACCGACATAAATGAATTGATGAAACAAGCCAGAAAGATGCAGGAGCAAATGCAGAACGCCCAAAAGGAAGCAGAGTCTTTACTTCTAGTCGGCGAGTCTGGAGCGGGTTTAGTTAAAATTCATATGAACGGTCGACATGACGTTAAACAGGTAGTTTTAGATTCCGCGCTGATGAACGAAGATAAGGAAGTAATCGAAGACCTGATTGCAGCAGCATTCAATGATGCTGTTAAAAAATTAGAAGAACAGAATCGTAATATCGTCAGTGGGATGACAGGCGGGTTGAGAATGCCAGAAGGTTTCAAGTTTCCCTTTTAATCATCCATCAAGTTCATAGTGAGATGTAGAAATGTTTTCCAGCCCGCTGATTGAAAAATTAGTCGATTCCTTCAGATGCTTGCCAGGGGTTGGGCCAAAATCAGCACAACGGATGGCATTGCACCTTCTAGAGCGCAACCGGTCAGGCGGGCGACACTTGAGTATGGTACTTAATGAGGCGCTCGAAAGAATCGGAAATTGTAGCCAGTGCCGTACATTAACCGAAGAGCCGGTTTGCAGAATCTGTTCTAATAGTGCTCGCAACTCAGGAATGTTGTGCATTGTGGAGTCTCCCGCCGATGTGAACGCTATTGAGCAGACAGGCAGCTACAAAGGCCTATATTTCGTCTTGATGGGCCACCTTTCCCCAATTGATGGTATGGGGCCAGATCAGATAGGCATTCCCGCTTTACTTGACCTACTGCGCAGCAAGCACTTTGATGAGGTGATTCTAGCAAGCAATCCAACCGTGGAGGGAGAGGCAACTGCCTATTATATTGCTGAGCAAATTAAAGGAAGTAAGCTCACAATTTCGAGAATAGCACATGGGGTTCCAATTGGAGGAGAGCTGGAGTTCGTAGATGGCGGCACACTCAGCCATGCATTCAATGGCAGACAAGTGGTCCGAAATCTATGAATTTCACGTCAGAAGTTCTTACTAATCCTGTCTTGATCACTAGTAATGAGGAGCTGATTCAACTTTGCAGCAAGTGGAATTCTTTATCTGTGCTTGCGTTGGACACGGAATTTATCCGTATCGACACTTTTTTTCCTAAACTCGGACTTATCCAAGTCTGCGACGACGGGGGTAGTTTTCTTCTGGACCCGCTTACGTTAACAGATTGGGCCGCATTCAACGCAATCCTAAGCAACACATCAATTACAAAGGTTCTCCATTCCTGTTCGGAGGATCTTGTGGTTTTCAAAGAATTTTTTGGAATTCTGCCATCTCCGATTTTTGATACACAGAAGGCTGCGGCATTCCTCGGTTATGGTTACAGTATAAGCTATCAAAATTTAGTCAAAGCGACTCTGAAAATCGAGATCAGCAAAGGGGAAACCCGCTCTGACTGGCTTAGACGACCACTAAGTGAAGAGCAACTCAAATATGCCGCGCTTGACGTAGCTTACCTTCCTGAAATTTACCGAATTCTCCAAGGATTGCTGTCCCAAAAACTCCGATTGAGTTGGCTTCAGGCAGAGTGTACAGAAATGGTGAAGTCAGCAATTTCAGAGGTCAGTGAATCGGACTGGGAAAGTTGTTACCAAAACATTGGTTCTGCATGGAAACTCGACAATTACCAACTGGCGATTTTACAACGCCTCTGCATTTGGAGAGAAAAGGAAGCACGCAAACGTGACAAACCTAGGAGTTGGATAGCAAAGGATTCAGATCTTATCAGCTTGGCAGAACGGACTCCTAGAGATAGGAATTCGCTTCTCAGCATAAGTGAGCTTTCCAAATTTCTTATCAGCAGGGACTCGGACACACTACTTGAGATAATTAATACACCACATCTTGAGGCGCCTCCAAAATTAACTCCTATTGATTTACCACTCTCTGCAGTATTGCGAGGTACTTTGAAGAAATGCCAGGCGGTTGTTCAATTCAAGGCAGAAGAACTGGGTATAGCACCCGAAATGCTTGCTCGTAAAAAGCAGTTAGTGCCTCTTGTAATCGAGCTTAACAAGAGCAGGGACTTTCCTTGGCCAGATTCACTTTCAGGGTGGCGTCAGCCATTGCTCGAATCTGCCATTCGGCAAGCTTTGTGTTAACAAATGTGCAGCCACACTAGATCAATTGAGGTGACGCGTGACAGAGACACTAAATTTTTGGGAAAAGCCTCTGGCGGTGCTTAACCGCAAAGAATGGGAAGCGCTCTGTGATGGTTGTGGTCGCTGCTGCTTAAAGAAGCTCCTCGATGAACAAAGCGGAGAAGTTCATTACACAAGAGTAGTTTGTCGTCACATGGAGCAATCGATGTGCAGTTGCAAGGCTTATCAGCGACGTCAAAAATTGGTTCCTGAATGTCTTGTGCTCGATATTGACATTCTGCCACAGCTGCACTGGATTCCGGATACTTGCGCATACAGGCTGCGGTACGACGAAAAGCCACTTCCAAGCTGGCACCCCCTTATTTCCGGATCAAGATCAGCGATGATTGAGCAGGGAATTAGTGTCACCGGGAAGACTATTTCCGAGGATTATGTCCATGAAGATGGATTGGAAGAGCACATCGTTCGATGGGTAGCACCGGCATGTTAGATATCTATGACTACCTTATCGGTTGGACTGCCTATATAGCTGCCGGAGCGCTTTGCTACATAATCTTCTATCGCTTTACTGGGATATTGCGTTTTAAGCCGTTAGCTAACACGCTACGTGCAATACTGATAGCTGTCATGTTCACACCATGGTATGTCAGCGCTGAAGACGATCTGCTTGCTCCTGCAATTATCGTAATGACTCTCGACCTGGTTACCATCGGAGGAACGTCATTTGTAAGAGCTATGGTTCCGCTAGCCTTATCGGTGCTGTTTGCCGTGATAGTGGCACTTACCGGCAGAATACTCCAAAAAAGATTCAGGGGATCCAGCCGTAACTCCCATTAAATTGAGAGATCACCTCTCGATTTCAGCCCTATATGAACTCAGAACTAAGTCAGAGCTCTTGAGACAGCACTCCGCAATCACGTCTTATGAAGGCGGTCTGATTCAGGCAGTAAGGGGCCAAACGAGCAGAAGGGATTATGATGAGCACAGAACAACAATTGCAAATGAATGACGAACTTGACCCTGATCAATTCTCCAGTCTGCCGGAGTTGTATGACTATGCATGCCTGGCGTATGCAAAAAAATCTGCATTTTCCGCTCTAGGCAGTACGATCACATACTCTGAATTGCAGGAGTATAGCGATGCTTTTTCATGGTATCTGCAAAAAAAGTCCTCACTGAAACCTGGCGATAGAATCGCCATCCAGCTGCCAAATGTACTGCAATTTCCAATTGCAGCAATCGGAGCATTGAAAGCAGGCTTGGTATTGGTGAATACGAATCCATTGTATACAGCGAGGGAAATGAAACACCAATTCAAAGATTCCGGCGTTAGAGCCATAGTCATACTGGCTAACTTCTGTAGCAAATTGGAGGAAATACTGCCCGATACGGGAATTGAGCTCGTAATAACTACTGAATTGGGCGACATGCTGCCACCGATCAGGCGAATTATTGTTAATGCTACAGCTCGCTACATTAAACGAATGGTTCCTGAATACAAAATAACAAATACAACAGCATGGACATCTGTCTTTAGTACGAGCTCCCTTACTGACAAACACAGAAACGTCAACTCAGGAACAGATACAGCCATTATTCTATATACCGGGGGGACTACAGGGATAGCAAAAGGGGCAATGCTTACCCACAAAAATCTGTTAGCAAATATGATGCAGCTAAGAGCTGTCAGCAAATCAGTAATTCGTGATGGTCAAGACACCATCGTGGCCCCACTGCCGCTTTATCACACATATGCATTTATGTTTCATTGCTTGACGATGGTGTACGCCGGCAATCACAGCGTCCTAATTCCAAATCCAAGAGATGTGGATGGTCTCCTCAATGTCATGCGCCGTGTTAAACCCAACGGTTTTGTAGGAATTAACACTTTGTATCTAGCACTGTGCCGACACAAGGATATCCTTTCTGTAGACTTCAGTGATTTGCGTTTTTCCGGAGCTGGCGGTATGGCCATGACGGTAAACGTCGCAAAAGAATGGACCCGTATTACCAACTGCGAGGTTTTTGAGGGATACGGTTTGACGGAATGCTCCCCCGTGGTGACAGTCAATCCACCTGGGCACGTGAAACTTGGAACAGTGGGGCCAGCCGTTCCAGGAACCCAACTAAAGGTTGTGAGCGACGACGGTCAAGATTTAGAGCAAGGAGCAACGGGCGAGCTTTGGGTTAGAGGACCACAGGTAATGAAGGGTTATTGGCAAAACGCGGAAGCTACTGCGCAAGCCATTACCTCGGACGGCTGGTTCAAGACAGGCGATTACGCTCAAATAGACAGCGATGGTTACGTGAGAATAGTAGATCGAAAGAAGGATATGGTTATAGTTTCGGGATTCAATGTTTTCCCGAGCGAAATCGAAGAGCTGGTAAACTCCCACCCCGAAGTCTTTGAGAGCGCAGTTATTGGAATTCCGAATGAAAAGAGTGGGGAGCTTGTAAAACTCTTTGTAGTTCCTAAGAGTATGTCTTTAACAAAGGAGCAAATTCTCCAATTCTGTAAGCTAAATTTGACTCCGTACAAAGTACCTAAGGAAATAATCTTTGTTAAAGATTTACCTAAATCTAACGTCGGAAAAATTCTAAGACGTGAATTGCGCGAACGGGAGCTGCGAAATCCCAGCGGGGTGTAAATGGCGTCACCGTTTGAGTAATGAATCGAAAGGAATTTTTAGTCGTGCTGGAAAAATTTGATATCGATATAAGTAAATGTCTTCTAACAGATCAGGGAAGGCTCCGCAGTCAGCTGGAAAGACTTCGTCGATCGCAGACTGGTCATGAGGGCAGAGAGTTACAACTAGAAGATCTGAGTAAGAAAGTTATCGCATCTATTGAAGCAGTTAATCGTCGCTTAACGTCAATTCCTGTGCTCAATTACCCAGAACACCTGCCGGTCAGTGAGAAAAGGGAACTCATTTCAAATGCGCTTCTAAATCATCAAGTCATCATATTGGCTGGGGAAACAGGATCAGGAAAGACTACCCAGATCCCCAAAATCTGTCTGGAACTTGGATATGGCGCCAAAGGATTGATAGGCCATACGCAACCGCGCCGCCTGGCCGCTCGCGCAGTGGCAGCACGAATAGCCGATGAACTTGGAGTTGAGTTAGGCAAGAAGGTAGGCTACCAGGTCCGATTCTCCGACAATACTGTGTCAGAAACGCTAGTAAAGTTAATGACCGACGGAGTCTTGCTGGCAGAAATCCAGCAAGACCGCAACCTTCGAAAGTATGAAGTTTTGATTATCGATGAGGCACACGAACGTAGTCTCAATATTGATTTCCTTCTAGGTTACCTGCGTCAACTCCTTCCTGTCCGTCCCGATCTGAAGATTGTAATTACTTCAGCGACGATAGATGTCGATAGATTTTCGCGTCATTTCAACAACGCTCCTATTATTACGATCTCAGGACGCACATTTCCTGTCGACATCATTTATAGACCAATCAACTTGGAAGGCAATGAACCTGAACGGGAAGAGTCGGGGGGCAATGGTGATCCTCATGCTTCAGCCATACTTAATGCGCTCTCCGAAATAGAAGCAAATGAAAAACACGACCGGAAAGGTCCAGGTGATGTATTGGTATTTCTGAGTGGTGAGCGCGAAATCAGGGATATTTCCATCGAATTACGCAAGCATTCATTGCGTGACACAGAAGTATTGCCCCTATATGCCAGACTCACTCCAGCCGAACAGAGTAGAATTTTTGCTCAGCATTCAGGCCGAAGAATCATTCTTGCCACTAACGTAGCGGAAACCTCTCTCACTGTTCCCGGTATCGTCTACGTTATAGATTCGGGATTTGCACGCATTAGTCGATATAGCGTACAGAGCAAAGTTCAGAGGTTGCCTGTCGAGCGTATATCTCAAGCCAGTGCGAATCAACGGTCCGGACGTTGCGGGCGCGTCAGCCATGGAACCTGTATCAGACTGTACAGCGACGATGACTTCTCAAGCCGCCCCTTGTTTACAGACCCAGAAATTCAGCGAACAAATTTAAGCGCTGTCATCCTTCAAATGTTGATGCTCGGTCTCGGCAATATCAGTGCATTCCCCTTCATCGATAAGCCCGATCAAAAGGCAATCAATGACGGCTTCAAATTGCTGCTCGAACTGGGAGCCATCGACAAGGAGAGGAAACTCACGAATATTGGAAGAATTATGGCGAAGATTCCTGCTGATCCTAGATTGGCGAGAATGTTGCTTGAGGCCGATTCTCGTAATTGTTTACAGGAAGTACTTATCATTGTCAGCGCACTATGTGCTCAGGACCCCCGTGATTTTCCTGCGGAAAGCCGCCAAGCTGCACGTGAAAGACATCAACAATTTACCCATCCTGAGTCTGATTTCTTGACGTGGATACAATTGTGGTCGCACTTCGAATCCCAGCGACAAATCTTAAGTCAAAGCGCGATAAGGCAATATTGTAAGAAGAATTTTCTTTCCTTCTTGCGTATGCGTGAATGGCGCGAAACTCACAGGCAACTTCATCTTTCGTGTCAACAATTGGGCTTGAGAGAAAACCATCGCCCGGATACCCCCGTTTGTATGGAGGAAGTGAGCTATGAGGCTATTCATCGCTCTATATTAAAAGGCTCGCTCAATCAACTGGGCCTGAAGACGGACGATGGTTTCTATTTGGGAAGCAGGGGGCGAAAATTTTCGCTTTTTCCAACTTCGTGTCTATTCAAGAAAACGCCAAAATGGGTTGTCACCGCTGAACTTATAGAGACAAAAAAGCTGTATGCAACACTGGCTGCACGAATTCAACCTGAATGGGTCGTTGATGCCGCACCAGAGTTATTAAAGCGCGAGTACTCTGAGGTTCATTGGGAGAAAGGACGAGGACAGGTAGTCGCTTATGCAAGAATATCCATATTCGGATTGCCTCTGATTGAACGACAAAGAGTACCGTATTCAAGTATTGATCCGGTAATGAGCAGAGAGGTGTTCATACGCGAAGCGTTAGTGGGTAGAGGGTTGAAAAGCAATGCTGAATTCTTGGCTCACAACACTGCTCTCATGGAAGAATTGAAACGGCAAGAAGAGAAGCAGCGGCGCCCCGACCTAATAGCCGGAGACGAAATGATTTACGAATACTATGCTGGCAGAATTCCTCCAGATATTTGTGACTCAAGAAGCTTGGAACAATGGCTGAAAATCGCGAATAAAAAGAATAACCGGATTCTTTTCATGAATCGCGAAGATGTATTGCAGCGTGATATTACGGAACAGGCAATCTCGGAATTCCCTGATCAAGTTAAAATTCAAAACAATGTTCTACCTATCACGTATCGGTTCGAACCAGGTTGCGTCGACGACGGTGCAAGTATCGAGATACCACAACGAGTGTTGAACCAATTAACCGCCGCAGATATAGATTGGGCGATACCGGGTCAAATGAGAAACCGTTGTATCGCTATCCTGAAAGGTCTTCCCAAGAGCCTGCGTAAACACTTTATTCCAGTACCGGATTTCGTAGACGGCTTCATGCACCACATCAACCTCCAGGATTCAACTGTCACAGCCAGAAAGAGATTGACAGACATTTTAAGAGACTACGCCAGGACATCCAAGGGAGTGGACTTGGACAAAAACATTCTCAATGACGTTGAACTACCTCCCTATCTAATACCAAGGTTGACGGTAGTTGATGATGATGGGCGAGAGGTTGCCAAGAGTCAGGCTCTTCAAGAACTTCAACTAAGCTACAACTCTTCGCCTCAAAAGGTCCCATCACAAAGTAGCCGCCATCAATTGGAGCGGGAAGGACTTACAGATTGGAATTTCGGACAGCTACCGTTCAAAGTCGACGTACAATCGGTCGTACATTTCCACCTGTACCCTGCCTTGGTCGATAAGGGAAGTAGTGTTTCTCTCGTACTTCAAGACAATCCTCAATTGGCTGAAAGTTTAACAAGGGCAGCATTGTGCCGATTGCTCATGTTTAGAACTCCGCAACAAAGAGGGGTAATGTTAAAGCGACTTCGCATTCTCGAAAAGAGGCTCGCGTTGAAAGCACCCAATACTGCCATTGATTTTGGCGAAGAGAGTTTAGTGGCCATCTATCGGGTTGCGTTTGAACTAAACCATACACCCCTACCTCGCGATGAAATCGCATTTGAACATCTACTGCTTCAAGGCAAGTCTCATCTTCTTGAAACAGGGGAGAGCATTGAAAGGCTGCTGGAACGAATCGTGGATGAGCTTTTTCAGGTTAGAAGACGCCTTCAGTCACTTGGTAAGCCCGAATTTGACAAAGCAAAACAGGATATTGTTGAACAAATTGAGGCACTTATCTACCCAGGCTATCTATCCGAGACGCCCGTTGAATGGCTCATGGAGTACCCACGCTATTTAAAAGCTATTGAAATGCGAATTGACAAGCTTCCCCAGCAATTGAGTAAGGATAGTGAGTGCTCTAGACTCGTACATAATTTCCAGCAGAGTTTGCGAGCAATACGGGACGATATTTCGACGATGCCCGGGAAAACTGAATTGCGATGGATGATTGAGGAACTCAGGGTATCTCTGTATGCCCAGACCCTGAAGACTAAAATTCCCATATCAGAAAAGCGGATACAGAGGAAATTCGAAGAAATTGTGCATTAACATCGACATATAGCCCTTCGCGAATCAATTTCCACCCATTTCAGGGGGCTATATTATGAATTGGGGCGTGATATAAATGAGCAGCAATACTAGGAACCATAATCAACATGGCGCATAATGCGCGCCGTTCTGCCTGAACTCGGTATATGGAACAAGAATGGCTTTGAAATCAATGGAAATGCTTTCTAAGATGCGAATCAAGCCTGTGTCAAAAAACCCCTCAGTGAATCAGCGATTATTCAGCAGCGTTTTAACCTGCCTCCTGACATTGTCTAGTCTGCCAGCGATGGCCAATGACCCTTGGGAGACGGCTAATACACGCATCTATCACTTTAATAAATTCCTAGATAGCTGGCTGCTAAGACCAATCGCGGTCGGATATAACAACTTCATGCCGGCTGTGGTTCGCCAAGGTGTCGGCAATTTTTTCAGCAATATTGATGACGTAAATGTATTGGCAAACGACTTGTTGCAATTGAAATTACGCGAAGCAGCCACTGACTCCGGAAGGCTTATCATCAACACAAGTGTTGGATTTGCGGGAGTAATTGACGTAGCTTCCTCAGTAGGTCTCAGCAAGAACGAAGAAGACTTTGGTCAAACATTCGGGCGCTGGGGGGTCGGGGCAGGGCCATACGTGGTGTTACCTCTGTTCGGTCCAAGCTCGGTGCGTGATTCAGTTGGCCTCGTGCTTGACACGATCTTTAACCCGATCCAGTACCACGAGGATGATTCCCTTAGAACAACTTTGCTGGTCTTGGGACAGTTGGACGACAGGGCCTCGATTATTGCTATGGAGGGGTTAATCTCTGGGGATGAATATCTCTTTATCCGCGAAGCTTATTTGCAACAACGCGAATATCTGGTCAATGACGGCGCGTACTACGACGATATGGATGAATTCTAAGCTGAATATTCGCCGTAGCAAACTGCTCAGCTGGCAGAGACGACATCACGAATTTTCAATTTTGCTTTGATAAAATCGCTGTGATTGACGTAAATCAGATCCGAAATTCGACGAATCAGGTTGTCTTCATAACGGTCAATTCTCTTGTCAGAATAAGCTACACGCCACAAATTCTCTATCAATCGAACTCGTTGGTCATAGTTATAACTAGCATTTATCAAGCTTGTGAAGTCAAAGAGGGACGTGGATCGGTGCGATTCAATCTCTGCCAGTTTGATAATGTCTTCCAGCGTCTGCTGATCGAGTGAAAAGGTGCTAACCAACACCTCGGCAATCGCATGAGTCTCGCGTTCATCGAAGTGCCCATCAATCTTCATGAGCTCAAGCAGAAGTGCAGCACTGGCCAGTTCGATACGATGCGCATTTTCCCCCTGATTTACTTCGGTGTTGAGAAATAATTTGTCCTCGAAGAATTTCTTAATCGCTAAAATCACCTGCAACTCCTATCAATTCAACCTGCGGCATTCTGGCTCAAAAAGCCAAACTCTGAGTACTCAGGTACTAGATCCAATGCATCCTGCAATACAGAGATAGTAGCGTCCCTGCGATATGCATATGTGCTTAAATGGCGACGAAAGGCCTTTCCTCCTGGTTGCCCATGGAACAATCCAAGTATATGTCTGGTCATGTGCTGCAGCGGGGTACCCTCGCGGAGCTGAGTCTCCACATAGGGAAAATATGAACGCATCACTTCATGACGTGTTCTCGATGCCGATGAAATACCATATAACTCACTATCAACATCAGCGAGAGCCCAAGGATTTTGATACGCCTCTCGCCCCATCATTACCCCATCAACCTTCTTGAGCAGTGATTTACACTCATCTATAGATCTGACTCCACCATTCAACACTACACATAAGTCTGGATTGGCCTCCTTTATAGAAATAACCCTGGGATAATTGAGAGGGGGAATCTCGCGATTTTCCTTTGGACTCAGCCCTTGAAGGAGCGCAATACGGGCGTGGATTATGAACGTCCTGCAACCCGCCGCCGCAACTTCGTGAATGAAATCATGCAAAAATGCATCACTGTCTTGATCATCTATACCTATGCGACACTTGACGCTTACAGGAATGGACACCGATGCACGCATCGCTCGGATACACTCAGCAACCAAAGCCGACTTCGCCATCAGACATGCACCAAACTGACCTGACTGTACACGACTACTCGGGCAGCCAACGTTGAGATTTATCTCGTCATAACCGAATTGTTCAGCCATCACTGAGCATTTAGCAAGCTGCTCAGGGTCGCTCCCCCCAAGCTGGAGAGCCAACGGATGCTCTTCATGATTGAACCTAAGGTGACGTTCAACATCCCCATGGATCAAAGCGCCAACAGTTACCATTTCTGTGTATAGCATTGCTTTATGACTAATCAGCCGTAGAAAATACCTTTCATGCCTGTCTGTCCAATCAAGCATCGGGGCAACGCAAAATCGATGCATTGAAGCTGAACCTGCAGTTTGCTCTTTGAGTATCACTATAACGACGATCCATTCATGATGGCTGGATAACTTTTAAAGGAAGCTAACGATAGTATTGGGGAGTGGATTATAACGAATACCCCCATCATAGACACTCTCGGCAATAACGTAGTGTGCATCCTGGTTGCAACTCTCAATATTGGATGGCGTATAATCTACTCCCCAAACCGTTGAGCACCGTACTTTAAGGACGACCATGCAAAAAGTGAGAACCCGAATAGCCCCATCACCTACAGGCGACCCTCACGTTGGCACCGCCTACATCGCACTATTCAATCGTTGCTTTGCTCAACAACACGGCGGGGAATTCATACTTCGCATTGAGGACACCGACCAGGTACGCAGTTCGGCGAAATCGGAACAGGATATCCTCAATGCACTGAAGTGGTTAGGTTTGAGCTGGAGCGAGGGGCCAGACATTGGGGGTGAGTTCGCACCCTATCGCCAAAGTGAAAGAAGCGCACTTTACAGTGCTGAAATATTGAAACTACTTGAGAGCCAGCATGCATTCCGTTGCTTCTGCACAGCGGAAAGGCTGCAGGATTTGCGCGTCAAACAAATGGGGGAGAAGAGTACCATCGGATACGATGGACACTGCCTGCAACTCTCAGCGGAGGAAGTTGCAAACAAAATTTCTAGAGGGGAGGAACACGTTATTCGCATGCGCATTCCTGAGGCTGGAGACTGCGTGTTCAATGACCTTTTACGGGGAGAAATACGAATTGCTTGGCAGCAAATCGACATGCAGATTTTAATCAAGTCTGATGGATTACCCACCTATCATTTTGCAAATGTTGTGGATGACCATCATATGAGAATCAGCCACGTCATCCGTGGCGAAGAGTGGATCAACTCCACTCCCAAGCACCTGTTACTTTATCAGTACTTTGGTTGGGAACCACCGGTATATTGCCACATGCCATTATTACGCAATACTGACAAGAGCAAGCTCAGTAAACGAAAAAATCCTACTAGCATAGGTTACTACAGGGATATGGGATATCTGCCTGAGGCAGTCGTGAACTATCTTGGCATGATGGGTTGGACAATGCCTGATGGGCAAGAAAAGTTCACACTTAAAGAGATGACAGCCAGTTTTGATCTCTCACGAGTATCGCTCGGTGGCCCCGTGTTCGATGTAACAAAACTTGACTGGCTAAATGGCAAGTACATCCGAGAAAACCTGAATGATGAGCAGTTTGCGAATTTATTTGCTGAGTGGGCATTCAAACCCGAAAAGGTCGCACGTATTATTCCTTTGCTGAAAGAGCGCGTCGAAAGATTCACAGACGTAGCACCATTGGCGGCCTTCTTTTTTGCGGGGCTACCTGAAATTGATGCGACTAGATTTGAACACAAAAAACTGAGTCAGGAAGATTCAAGGAAGATTCTCCAATTCATTCTTTGGCAGTTGGAGCAACTACGCGGGTTTGACCGTGATGATATAGAGGCAGCCTGCCTAGGACTTGCAGAAACACTCAACACCAAGATTCGCGATTTACTTTTCCCTTTGTTTGTCGCTATATCGGGAAAGTCCACTTCTACATCGGTCATCGACTCAATAAGCATCTTAGGTCTTGACATAACGCGTGCGCGAATTCGTTATGCTATCTCAGTGTTAGGTGGAATTTCTAATAAGGAAGCGAAGGCGTTCGAAAAGGAATTCAGAGAGCTTGGACAGGCTTCAGACAAACAGCTGACTAATGATTGACAGCTGAGGTGTCGGTGCTTAGAATGCGCGGACTCTGAATTTGTGCGCTTCCCAGCAGCAAATTCAGAGTAACTTTAAGCCTGAGTACTATGTTGACGTACCTAAGCGAGAGGTTTGAAAAGCTTTAATTTGTGGGGTCTTAGCTCAGCTGGGAGAGCGCAACGCTGGCAGCGTTGAGGTCATCGGTTCGATCCCGATAGGCTCCACCAACTT
>JAUSMU010000328.1 GCA_030645995.1 Gammaproteobacteria bacterium
CCGAGCCACCTCGCCCGCAGATGCGGGCATCAAGAATCTGTTTCTGGACACCAGCAGCGTGTATCAGGAAAAGATCGTGCGTGGCTCCTATACCTTCAATCTGACAGGCGGTCAGGGAGTGGAGCTGGGCGTCGAGCGCGCCCTGACGACACAGGATTCCGGCCTTCGCCAAGGTGTGCGCACTGGCGCCCCGGGCGTGGCCGAATACGGCGGACTGACGCCACTGGTGCTGCCCAATGCATTCGGGACGGTCGAAGAAATCCGCTACGAACCTTTCGCGGTCCACACCTGGCAGATCAATCCGCGCATGACGCTGGAAAGCACACTGGTGGCAGAGTTCTCGGAGATCTCGCAGTCCGGCGATGTGAACAACAAGCGTGATTTCAGTTTCGTCAAACCGAAGGTGGACGTGCGCTACGACCTGAGCAGCACGCTGCAGGTGCGTGGCACTCTGGAACGCTTCGTCTCGCAACTGACCTTTGCGGACTTCTCGCGGACGATCGATGAACGCGATATTGACCGGGACACAGTAGCGGGCAATCCGACCCTGGAGCCGGAAGAAAGCATCCGCGCCGAGCTGAGCCTGGACTACCGCCTGCCCAGCGATGCCGGCACGCTCAACACCCGCTTCTTCTACTACGATTTCGACAACAAGATCGGCAAGATCGACATCTCGCCATCCGTCAAGAATCTGCAATCCACCAATGGCAACATCGGCCCGGCCGTGGCCTATGGGCTGATCAGCAACGCCAGCCTGCGGCTGGGTTTCCTCGGTTTGCCGCAAGCGCTGGTAACCGCTGCATTCACCATGCAGGCAGCCAAGTTTGAAGACGACCCGTTCGTGCCTTACTCACATCGCTTCCCGCCCTATGACCGTGGCAGCTTGCGCGTATCGTACAGACACGACTTGCCTGCCTACAACATGAGTTATGGCGTTACCTACAACGCCCGCGCCCACGATGGCCGCTACATCTACGAGAACGACAGCCGCTTCACCTGGATCATTCCCACCAATCTCAGTGCCTTTGTGGAAATGGTGGGTTTTGCCGGACTCACCTATCGACTTGAAGGCGGCAATCTGGCCGATTTCGAAGCCTGCGCATTGCGCCGACGCTATGACGGTTACCTGCGTGACGGTATCATCAAGGAAATTGAAAACAACTGCTCAACCACCGGCGCGCAAGTCGCGTTCAAGGTGAGGGGAACGTTCTAGTGACGCACCGGTTATTGTTATCGCTGTTGCTGGTATTCACCTGGACCCTTCCTGGTATGCCAGCTCTTGCGCAACTTTCCGACCTCGACAAGGTGCAAGTGACACGGTTGCTGGACAAGCCAATTATCGCCCCGGGCATTCATCCCAGCATCGGGGTCAATATCCAGGGGCCAACGGTCGTGAAGGTGCCTGAATGGCTGACGAATCCGCTGGGCAATTACTATTTGTATTTCGCCGACCACAAAGGCGACTATATTCGTCTTGCCTATGCGGATGCGCTGACTGGGCCGTGGCAGATTTACGAGCCCGGTTCATTGCAGCTCGCGGAATCGCATTTTCTTACAACTCCCCCGACGGTTTCCGACGAACGTGTGCGCGAGCTTGAAGCCGAGCGGCGGACGAGTGGTGTCAAATACGCCCATGATTTGCGCACTGAGTTGACCTCCCCTCACATCGCCTCGCCCGATGTGCACATTGATAACGTCAATCGACGTTTCACTATGTACTACCATGGTCTCGCCGACGTTGGCAGACAACATTCCCGCGTGGCGACATCCAGTGATGGTATCCACTTCGAGGCACAGCCCCAGAATCTCGGCCGCACTTACATGCGCGCGTTTGAGCACGACGGAATGACTTATGCGATGTCCATGCCGGGGCAGTTCTATCGCTCCAAAGATGGAGTGACTGATTTCGAGACAGGCCCATTGCTGTTTTCGTCTAACATGCGTCATGCGGCACTTCTGAAACGGGGAAATACCCTGTATGTATTCTGGACCCGGGTTGGCGATGTGCCGGAGAGCATCATGGTGAGCACGGTGGATATCAGCGGCGACTGGCAGCAATGGCGCCATGTCGGTGAAAGAATCGTGCTGCAACCGGAATTCGACTGGGAAGGGGCGAATGCACCCCTGGAGCCGTCTGTCCGCAGCACCGCCTATGGTGTGGTGAATCAATTGCGGGACCCAGCTATTTACGTCGAAGGCGATGACATCTACCTGTTGTATGCAGTCGGCGGTGAGAGCGGCATTGCGCTGGCGAAAATTGACTTTCTTTAGGCAGGTGCTCTACTCACCCGTTAACTAATTCTCACTGTCTGCCACTATCAGCTACTACAGGAATGCCTGATGAAAAAAAACAATAATGTCTGGTGTCAGATTTTCCTGCTGCTCTCGTCCTTGATCAGTTCCTTCGCGGCTGCCCAGGACATCGTCGTTAGACGTGACGCCGAAGGCAAGACTTTCGTCAACGCGACGCGCTACGACGATGAGGTTCGCATCGACGGCAATCTCGATGAAGCGATCTACACGCAGATTGCGCCGTTAACCAATTTCATTCAGCAGATACCCGACGCAGGTTCTCCCGCCAGTGAGAAAACCGAGGCCTGGATTTACTTTGACGATGACAATCTGTATGTCGCGGCACGCGTATATGAATCTGTGCCGGAGAGTGACTGGATCGCCAATGAAATGCGACGGGATACCATCCAACTGCGCACCAATGATTCGTTTTCCGTCCTGCTGGACACCTATCTGGACCGGCGCAACGGTTCCGCGTTCCTGGTGACACCCATTGGCGGCTTTTCCGATTTCGCCATCACCAATGAAGGCGATGGTGGTCGTGGCGTCAATTTTGACTGGAATGTCGTGTGGGATTCCCGCGTGGGTCGATTTGATGGCGGCTGGACGGTGGAGATGGAAATCCCGTTTCGCTCGTTGCGCTATGAACCGGGCGTGGAACAAGTCTGGGGTTTGCAGCTCCGACGCATCATCCGGCGTTTCAACGAAGCATCCTACCTGACTGAAGTGCCGATCGCGGCGGCCAGGGGTAACAGCCTGGTGTCGGGCATGTGGCGCATTTCTCAGGCTGGCACGTTGGAGAACCTTCAGGTTCCGGCGCGAAATTTCAATCTTGAAGTCAAACCCTACGGCCTCGGTAACGTCACTACCAACCGGGAATCAAAACCACGAATCAGTAACGAGGCGAAGGGCGAAGCGGGTGTCGACGTCAAATTCGGCATCACCAATAATCTGACAGCCGACTTTACCTACAACACCGATTTTGCCCAGGTCGAGGTGGACGAACGCCAGGTGAACCTGACTCGCTTCAACCAGTTCTTCCCGGAGAAACGCGAATTTTTTCTGGAGGGGCGCGGAAACTTTGACTTTACTCAGGCACGTGGACTGGAAGTGCCGACGATGTTCTTCAGCCGCAGAATCGGGCTGGAACAGGGGCAGATAGTACCTATCGAAGTGGGAGCCCGGCTCACAGGCAAGATCGGCAATTACGAAATCGGTGCGCTCACCATCAATACCGATGCCGATGATTTCAGTACGCTGGAATCCACCGGATTCTCGGTACTTCGGGTAAAACGGGACATCTTCAGTCGCAGCACGGTGGGCGTCATGCTCACGGACAGATCGGAATCGCTCGTCGGAGACGGCTCCAGTCAACTCCTGGCCATCGATGGCGCCTTCGATTTTCTGGAAGATTTTTCCTTCGATACCTATCTGGCCAAGACTGATAGTCCGGGTTTGAACGATGATGACCAGAGCTATATGACCAATCTGGCCTACGACAGCGACCTCTACGGATTGAACACTGGCTATCTGGTGGTGGAGAACAATTTCAATCCGGAAATTGGCTTCAAGCGCCGCAATAATTTCAAGCAGTTCTCCGGCGGCGCGCGCTACAGCCCGCGACCGACTTCCATCGACTGGATTCGCCGCTTCAACCTCGAAGCCAATACTTACTCCTATTGGTCAGCGACTTCGGACGACCTGGAGTCGCGCCAACGCAGTGTGAGTTTCGGCACTGAATTTGAAACCAGCGACATCTTCACGCTTTCTGTCAGCGATGATTTCGAGATGCTGACCCGGCCCTTCCGCATCGCGACTGGAGTCGCACTGAAGCCGGGCAAGTACGACTTCACGAGCTATCAGGCATCCTATAATTTTGGCGCACAGCGCCAGGTCAGCGGCATCCTGTCGCTGCGTGTTGGTGATTTCTGGAGCGGAACCAATACGTCGATCGGCTTTGGCAGCGGGCGCATTGAGTTGTCGCCGCAGCTATCCGTGGAACCGAGTTACTCTATCAACAAGGTAGAGTTGCCTGAGGGTGATTTCAGAACTGAGCTGTCGAGCTTTCGCGTGACCTATACGCTTTCTCCACGCATGTATCTGGGGGGTCTCATACAATACGATTCAAATGCCAATTCGTTCAGCACGAACTTCCGCTTTCGCTGGGAATGGGCGCCGGGCAGTGAATTTTTCGTGGTATACAGCGACGACCGCAACACAGATCCGTTCGGCCACCCCAGCGGGCTGGAGCTGCGCAACCGGGGCTTTGCGATCAAGGTAAATAAATTGCTCCAGATTTAGCGCCAAAGTGCCAAAGAGCAATGGAGCACAAATGAGTTTTCATAACGTTTAGAGAGGACGTTCATGAACGTAAGTCTATTTCGTCACGCTTTTTTCCTCATCCTGCTCTCGCTTCTTGGCGGCTTTTTTATTCCGGCCATGGCCGTGCCAAGGCTTGGGCTCTCCGCGCACACCATTGGTGTTCTCAGCGGTACCCTGCTTCTCGCGGTGGGTGCTATATGGCAACACTTTCGCCTCTCCACTTTACAAGGAACATGGCTCAAGTGGTCGTGGCTCTATTCAAGCTATGCCAATTGGCTCGGATGCCTGGGAGGGGCGATCTTTGGCGCTGGCAAAATGACGCCTGTAGCATCAGCGGGCCTGGTTGGCAGTGACATCGCGGAAATCCTGGTACAAGCGCTCCTCGTAAGCGTTGGCATCGCGTCTTTAATGGCGGTCGGTTTGTCGCTCTGGGGTTTGCGCCGTGCGTCGTAGAGACAATGAAATCATTCAAAGTCCAATGTTCCTTGTCGACGTAAAATGCTTCGCCATGCTCGGGCAATGCAAGGATCTGCATCTGGGGAGTTCATGTTGTTGGCGGTGAGTCGCTTGGCGTTCTAAAAAAAATGACCCGATTGCGTCCGCTCTCCTTTGCCTGATACATCGCCATATCGGCCCACTTGAGAATATCTTCCGGGCTGGCTTCGTGATTGATGAACAACACCACGCCAATACTCGACGTGCAGTGATGTTCCACCGGAACTTCAGCATTGTCCCCTCGCTTGCGTGTCAGAAAATAAGGTTCCGCCAGCGTGGCGCGGATTTTTTCAGCGACCATGCCCGCTTGTGTGACAGATCGATCCTTATCAATATCCAGGTTGCCGAGCAACACCACAAACTCATCGCCTCCGAAACGCGCGACGGTGTCCATCTCACGCACACAACGGGTGAGGCGGTGCGCCACTTCGAGCAACAGCAAATCGCCCACTTCATGCCCATGCATATCATTGAGCGGTTTGAAGTTATCCAGGTCAAGGAATATCACCGCGCCATAATGGCCGCTACGTTTGCTGGCGGTCATCGCTTGTCCCAGGCGGTCGCTTAACAAGCGACGATTGGCGAGTTGCGTCAAAGGGTCATGGAAGGCAAAGCTGCGAATTTGATTTTCACTTTCACGCAAGGCGCGCGTAATTTTCTCGTTTTCACGCAATGCCACTTCCAGTTCATCAGTGCGGCGGCGCACCTGATCTTCAAGGGTAATCGCGGTATGGAACAGGTTGAAATCCGACCCTTGAATGCTCGCGTTGCGTTCGGCGCGATTCATCAGCGCCTTGATGATTTTGTTCAAGCGCACGATCTCGGACTGCAAGGCTTGCTCGTTCGGTTCCGTTTGGTCAGGCATTGAGCACCCCTGTATCTTTTCCTTTGGCATCCGGTGCCGGGGTGGCTCCGATAGCGCAGCCGGTTAGTGTCTGGTTGACGTGTACGCCGTGGAATTGTTCTCCATAACTGCTGAAACCAATAGTGTTGTTGCGTTGAAAAATTTCTCCGACACGTTCTTTCAAGCCATTCTGGGAAATTTCCAGATTACGCAGGATGCAATCGCAGCCGAGAACGAGTTGAGGCGGCCCGATTTCTGTCCGTATCTTGTCGAAAGTCTGCTCCAGGTTTTTTACCAAATCCACGCCGTGCGCCACCCTGAGCACCAGCCCCTCCTCAATGGCGCAAAAGAAAGTCAGGCTGCCGTCTGGATTGGTTTTCTGAATGGAGCGCACATAGTCCGTGCCATCTATCATGACCACGACGGGCGAAGCGGCGAAACGCATGGGGTTAAGGTCGCGCACATCAACGCCCACCAGCCGTGCGTACTCTGCAGCGGCAGGCAGCCCGTTAATCTCTCTGACGATGCGCCCGGAGGGATCGGCTTCCGTGACCACCAGCCGCTCGTCTGTGGAAACAAAATGCTGGGTCTTGAATAATTTGAAGGGCAAGGACGTGTTGATCAGGATCAATGCGGCGCTATCTGAATGGAAGCGGCCATCGCTATAAACATAGGTCGTGGCAAATTTCAGATCGTCGCCCGCAGAACCGCCGAACAGCGTGATCTTGCCCAACGCATATTGCAGCGCATGTGCCACTGGCTCTTCGCGCACGGACATACCGTCAATCAGCAACAGCGCGAAGCTGCTATCCGGACTTGCATCCGGGGCTTTGCTTTCCAGCCGCTGCAACAGGGTTTGGGCAAAGCCATTCCCCCTGGTGATGTCGAACTGGTTCAAATGATCCAGCAGTCCGCTGACGGCGGTGCAACTGCCCGCAGGGAAGCTAACTCCCGACAGGCTATGCTGAAGATAACCGGCTGGCCCTATTTCTCCCGCCGTGGTGCAGCCCACCACTTGAACCCCGGCAAACAAACGGTTCATTTCCGCAGCCAGCACATCAAGGTCGTATTCGCTGGAGCAGAAGAAAATCACCAGCTCCATTTCCGGTTGAGCCACCGCCGCATGAAATTCTTCTACCGCCTGGCGTGCCTCCGTTGCGCACGATTGTGCCGTGCGAATATTTCGAATACTCATAGTGACCACCTCAATTTGGATGCAATTGTGCTATCACTTCACAACTGCAGCATTGCAACTTACCACGCCGTCAAGGAGCTCGACGAGCTCGGACGTCAACTAATTTGCTGTCAGTGATGGTTGGTGCTAAAGGGAATGGCTATGTGCTCATTTGCCTTCGGCTAATGAGTGCTAACAAACAGACGGCCCCTGACGAGTGCGATGACTATTACCGTTCGTCGGGCGCGAAGCGGCCATTAGGAGGATTTGGTCATGCCTGATGACGGCAGCGAGAGGCTGATCAAGCGCGCACAGGCGCTGCATGCGGGATGTACGCCGTTGCTCGTGGAGCAGATGCAGCTTGCGCCCGCTGATGTGCATCAACTGCGGCTATCGGTCAAGGGGCTCGTGGCGCTGTGGCAGGTACTGAAGCCTTTTCTGACAGAGGGGCAAGCTGATGCCGCTAGTCTGGATATCGGAGGTGCGGCGAAGCTGCTGTCCGGTGCTCGGGATCAGTATGTCCAGATCAAGACTTTGGATAAGCAGATTCGTAAGGCGGGGGAGGAGGAGCTGTCGGCGCTCCATCTGGCCCGCGAACTTTTGATCGCGCAGCATTCGGTTCCGCTGGAGGAAGCGTTGATGACGGCGGAAATCGTCTCCCGTTTCGCGCAGGATCGGGAACGTTGGCGAAGTCTGGAGCTGGCCTGTGGCAGGCGCGAGTTGATCCGCGATGGTTACGGGCGGCTCTACCGCAAGGCGCGCAAGCGCTTCCGTAAGGCAGCCAGAAGCGGGAGTGCTGTGGATTGGCATAGCCTGCGACGCTGGACGAAGTACCTGGCGGCTCTGGCACTGCCGGTGGCTGTAGATGATAGCAGTGCCGAAGCAGCAGCAAAGCGTTATGCCGATCTCGCCGGGAAGCTCGGCGATCTGCACGATTTGCATGTGCTGGCGGCAAGTCTTAAGTCGCTGCCCGATCATGACGAGTCGTCGATCCATCAGGCTATCGCGGTGGTGGAGCAGCGGGCGGATTTGCTGCAGAGCAAATGCCACAGAACATCCAAGCGGCTTTTCCGCGCGCGGCCAAAGTTAAAAGAAGCCGAGTCCATTTTATAACATCTGAGTACTCGGCAATCGTATTCAGAAACTCATCATCCACTTCCATCTACAGCGGACGGACTGGAACGCATGGAGCACTACATGAGACAGTTGCCGGAGCTAGCAGAGCTGGTCATTGCCAATAGAGAGCTTGCCTTTCAAAATGAAGAAAAAGAAAGGCGGCTAGCAGAGCTGGTTATTGCCAACAGGGAGCTCGCCTTTCAAATTGAAGAGAGAGGAAGGCTTACAACAGAGCTTAATAACTTAGCCTTTTACGACACGCTCACTGGCCTGCCCAACCGGCGGCTCTTGGTGGATCGGCTTCGTCGCGCATTCGCCGCTAGCCAACGTGGTGGTCAGGACGGTGCGCTGATGTACATTGATCTGGACAAATTCAAAGACCTCAACGATACCCTCGGCCATGATTTCGGAGACTTGCTGCTGCAGCAGACAGCGCAACGCCTGGAGTCCTGTATGCGCAAAAACGACACGGTGGCACGACTGGGTGGCGATGAGTTTGTGATATTGCTGGAAGACCTGGGCCAGCAACCCATTGAAGCCGCATTACAGGCAAAAGCCGTCGGCGATAAAATTCTCGCTGTGGTCAATCAGCCATACCTCCTTGTCACGCACGAATACCACATCACCCTCAGTATCGGTGCAACCCTTTTTAGCGATCACGCCACGTCTGCGGAAGAACTGCTGAAACGAGCCGACATCGCCATGTATCAGGCAAAAAAGGCAGGCCGCAACACCCTGAGATTCTTTAACCAGAAAATGCAGGACGTCATTAACGCTCGCACATCCCTTGAGGACGATTTACGCAAAGCACTTGAGAGCCAGGAATTTCAGTTGTATTACCAAATTCAGGTGGACAATTTGCACCGTCCGTTTGGCGTGGAGGCATTGATTCGCTGGATACATCCAGACCGTGGCTTGGTGTCTCCCGCTCAATTTATTCCACTGGCGGAAGAATCTGGTTTAATCCTGTCCATCGGGAAAACGGTGCTGGAGACAGCTTGTTCCAGGCTCAAGGCATGGCAGCAAGATGCGCTAACCCGCGATCTGATTCTGGCGGTCAACATTAGCGCCGTGCAATTTCACCAAGCCGAATTCGTGGCAGAAGTGCAGTCGCTTGTGCAAAGCCATGCCATCATCCCGACGCGACTTAAATTGGAAATCACCGAAAGCGTGTTGCTGAAGAATGTCGAGAGCGCCATTGCAACCATGAGTGCATTGAAAGATATTGGTGTCAGGTTCTCACTGGACGACTTTGGTACTGGCTATTCGTCCTTGCAATACCTCAAGCGGCTGCCGATTGATCAGCTCAAGATCGATCAGTCATTCATACGCAATATCGCCACGGATAACAGCGATAAGGCGATTGTGTGCGCCATTATTGCCATGGCACACAGCCTGGACCTGGACGTTATTGCCGAAGGGGTGGAAACGGACGATCAGCGACAATTTCTACTGGACAAGAATTGCACCCACTACCAAGGGTATTTGTTTGGCAAGCCGGAACCAATAGAGCAGTTTGAGGCCTTACTGAGGCACGGTTAACATACGCAATGAGCGAAACCATCAGGAAAACAAACAATGTTCAATCACATCATGATCGGCTCAAATGATATCGAGCGATCCAAACGCTTCTATGACGCAGTTCTCGGGACACTTGGTGCTGGCGAGCCAGTGCGCAACAAGGCGCCCACCGGGCACACTCGGCTCTTTTACCGGCATGATGGCAGTGTCTTCTGCGTCACCGAGCCGATCAACGACGAACCGGCAACCGTCACCAACGGCGGCACAATCGGCTTCAAGTGCAGCTCGCCTGAACAGTTACTAGCATTCCACGCCGCAGCCATTGCGCATGGCGGCACCTCGATTGAAGAGCCGCCAGGGCTTCGTCAAAGCGCATTAGGGGCACTGTACCTGGCCTATGTCCGTGATCCCGACGGTCACAAGCTCTGCGCGATTCATCGTCC
>JAUSMU010000339.1 GCA_030645995.1 Gammaproteobacteria bacterium
CTCTCAACGATCTCGAAGCCCTCATAGCCAAGAAGAAGCAGGATCTTGGCGGGGGAGCAGAATGATCAACGTTCTCGGCACCTTCTCAGCCATCTGGCTGGTGCTGTGGGTGTTGCTCAGCGTTCTGTTCGTCGTGATCTATCCGCTGGTCAGGCCGTTGTTGTTCCGTTTGCATCCCCGCTACGGCAGCGCTTTGCTGTTGTTCTATTGGACCGTGCCCTTCCTGGCGAGCATCTCCAGTACCTCGATTCTGTTCATGCCCACTGTGGAATCCATTCTCGTCGATGCTCATTGCCATGCCGAGTGTCTGGAGCATGCGCCGCTCATTTACTCCGATGGGCTGGCATGGTTCGGGTTGGTGATCGGGTCCATCGTGTTTGTTCTGCTCAGTGTTCAATTCCTCCTGACGATGAGGCGCTCCGTGCAGCTACATCGCCAGTTCAGTTCCCTTGGGCGCCCACTCGGAGAGTATTACGCCATCAAGTCGCAGTGCCCGCTCGTGTTCACGCTGGGCTGGTGGCATCCCAGTATTTACGTCAGCGATGGCATGGCACAGGGGTGTGATGAGCAGGATCTGTCGATCATTTTGCTGCATGAACAGGCGCACCAGGAGCGCAGGGACAATCTGCGGTTGCTGCTGGCCAGGCTGTGCAGCGCCATTCTTTCGCAGAATCTGGCACGGCAGATGATGGCTGATCTGCAGTTGATGACGGAGGAGGCCTGCGACTTTCGTGCGGCGGAAAAATTTGGTCATATCGCCGTTGCGGAGACGCTGATCAAGGTGAAACGCCTGCTGATGGCACACCCGGCACCATTGCCGATGGGAGTGCTTGGCTTTGCCGAGCGTGAGGTGGAAACGCGCATCATGGCGCTACTGAACGCGGCCAACCGGGTGTCCCCCAAGCCCTGGCAGCTGGCCTTCCTGGGGGCCGGTATACTGCTGGCGCTGTTGTTGCTGGTCAACCCTCTGCATCACGGTTCGGAATGGGTCATTACCTTCCTCGCAGCCGATGTTCCGCACCTTCATTAGGCCGTGAGTGGCGCATAATTTCTCCCCCTCAATTGACTTGCGACGTCGTCCTCCGCATCTGTTACCATGGCCACATGCCGAAGCTTAAAGCAGGTACCCGCCATGAAAATTTTCTTTGATATCAGACAGTTCACGCTCAAGCATCACATTGCCGGACAGCTGGCGGTCGTGGCGCTTTTATCCACACCGGTTGTACAGGCAGCGGATGACACTGATCCGGGATCGCAGTTGTCGTCGGCGCTTACAGATACTTCAGCCTGGAGCTGGCTGGAATCGCACAGGGACACGGTGTCCCGCAATGTTTCTGATATAGGTAGCTATATCGATGACTGGCTCGCCGGTGATACGGTTGGGGAGTACAGCAATGAGAGTTATCTGCGTTTGCAGATCAATCAGCAGGTGAGTGGGACAGGCAATTACCATTCGAATCTGCGCCTCAGCGGGCGGGTGGATCTGCCGCGTGCAAGCGAGCGCTGGAAGTTGATTTTCGAGTCTGAACAGACCGAGTTAGACTCGCTGCAGAATAAGCGTTTGAGCAACGTGCGGCCGCAGTCCTTTACCGGCGGATTCAGCTACGAGATGCCACGACGCGCGAATGGTTTGCGCTTCAATCATGATGTTGGCGTCAAGGCGCGCATCCCGCTGGATCCCTTCTATCGATTTCGAACACGTTACAACCGTCAACTCAACGAGAAGTGGCTGTTCGGCGCCGATAACAGAATTCTCTATTACCACACCGATGGCTGGGGTCAGGAGTCACGGATCTATTTCAGCCGGGAGTTGAGCGACAACATGTTTCTGCGCGTCGACACCGATGTGGATTACTGGAAAAAAGACAAGGGCTTTGAATTCGCACAGACGGTCTCCGTGCACCAGACTCTGGGAGAGCGTGAGACGCTGACCTATGAGGGCGGTGTGATTGGCGTCAGTCAGCCTACTCAGCGGGTGGAGAGCTACTACGCGCAGACCGTCTATCGCAAGGCAATCTATAAGGACTGGCTGGTCATGGAGCTGGTTCCGCAACTGGTCATGGAGCGTAACGAGGACTGGGATCCGGATCCGCGCTTCCAGTTCAATCTGCAGGTCTACTTCTTCGAATTCTAGCCGACTGACTGTGGGAGCGGGCAGGCCCGCTCCCACAGGGTTCTTCACAGAGGCAGGTGGAGATAGGTTCCTTCTGGTTGCTGTTGAGACACCCCAGGCCTGCTGTAATCACAGACCCCTTCGGCAAAAACTGACTGCAGCTGCGCCCACTGAGCATCACTCAGGTCGGCGGGATAGTCGCTGCGTTCCAAGGGCTTGAGCGCACATTTGATGGCATCGTCTGCCAGCGGCGCGCCAGCCGCCAGGCGGGGATTGGTGTGGGAGGGATAAAGTGTGTTGCACTGTCCTTGACCGAGCCCCTCGCCCAGCTCTTTGTTCAAGAACACAAACTCCTCCTCGATCCGCTTGCCCTGAACGTCCCAGCACGCATCCACTGCAGCGGCGGGTTTCGCGCGCACCACCTTGTCGATGGCCACTGCGTCCGTCTGGTCTGCTTGCAGCGCATCCAGCCACTCAGTCATGGTATCCAGCGCCAGCTCTGCCACCATCGCCGCCTGCTCGCGGCCGCCGTAGATCCAGATCACCTGATTGTCTGCCCGGCCATTGGCCTTGAGCAGGCGTTCGCGAATTTGAAAGTCACGGAAGCGATCATGAATGTCGCCGCTGGCGTCGTTGTAACTGCGGTAATGCAGGATCGGCACGCTGCCGAGTGCACCGGCGCCCATGTTCACGCGTCCCGCTCTATAGATATTGCGCAGTCCTTCCAGTTGCGCTGAGGTTCGCGCGCTTGCGGGTTTGCCATCGCGATCATAACCGCCGATGTGCTGGTTCAAATCGATGAACTCATCGATGGTAATGGCTCCCGATTGCAGCGCGGCGAGCCCGTATTGAATGCCGGTGTTGTCCAGCGCCTGATAGGCAAAGCCCGTCACCGGATCGCGGCCCAGCGTCGCCACGTTGGTGTCATAGATCGTGCAACGAGCTCCGCGCGGATTGGTCTCGGCGTTGTAGACCAGTTCCTCGGGAATGCCGCAACCGGTGTCGGCCACAATCACATCAATGAAAGTGCGATTCCAGGACGCGCAGGTTCCGGTGGAGTAACCCTCAACGGCCTCACGCTTGTCATCCGGCCACTGCTGTGGATTCTTCTCGAAGTAATTGATCAGGAGGCGGCAATCGGTCACGCCGGGCTGCACGCTGAAGGAGTCTGCGAAACTCAGGCTGGGCAGCAGGCCGTCCAGCAGACCCGGGAAATTCTGGGTGATCAGCAGTTGCTGGATAGCGCCGCCCGAGCCGCCGTAGCCCACCGTCCATTGTGGCACCGCATAATTCTCGATGAAGTGCTCCTTCAGCATCATCAGTGTTTCCGCAGAGAGACTGTCGTTGCACTGATGCCCCATGACGTTGAATGACGACACCACATGGGCAAAACCCTTGCCGAGAATCGTCTCGTTAAGCACCGACTCGCGGTTGCGCGAGCCCTGATTGTAGTTAGTCCCACAGCCGCCGCCGAAGGTAAATACCAGGCGCTCATTCCAGCCCAGCTGCGGATCCCACTGCCCATAGGTGCGGCGCGGATCATCCAGCACGGCCATGTGATAAATGGAGCGATTGATGGTGCCCGATTCCACGCGCACGACAAAGGGCACGGTTTCCCCCTGATTGGTGGTCGTGGTGATCATGTCGACAGGGTAGGGCTGGGTCACGTCGGTGATCGGTTTGAAGACGCCTTCTCTGGAGCGATACACATAGCCGACCTGCGAGACGGCCGTGCAGAAATCATCGAGCGGCTCGCCAAGCCCTGCTTCGGCGGTCGAGCAGACAAAGGGTTGAATGTGCGGGCCGGAGAACACGGGGCCGGTCAGCGGGTGATTGACGAGGCTGAGTTCTGCGCTGAGTTCGCCGGCAGTCGCCAGCAGGGTGTTCGGTCCTTCGTTCAAGTCTGCAACGAGAACCTGAAGGCTTTGTCCGGGTGCTTGTGTAGAACTGACAGGGGCAGCTTCAAGAAAGACGGCGCTGATGTCGTTGCCGTTCAACGTGACGCGCAGATTGGTTGCCGCGATGCCGTTGCTGTCGAGCCGCACCAATGCATCGCCGCCGGTGACCATATCGGGCCGTGTCGACAAAATCGACATGCTCAGGGTGGGTGCAGCGTCAGCGGGAGTGGGGTCAACAGGAGCTGGATCATCGCGGCGGCAGCCTGCGAGCAGGGCGGTGCCAAGAAGCAGAATCAGTGCGGTACGCGTGCCGGTCATGCGGTGTTCTCCTGTAGCGGCGAGAGCAGTCATCTGCCCTCGCCGCACAGCATACACCAGGAGCAGGCGATTACATGGTATAGCCTTTCTCGTCGTGATCGGCAATATCCAACCCGATCTGTTCTTCATCGTCACTGACACGGATGCCGGAAGTCAGCACCGCCACCAGTTTGATGAGGATATAAGTCACTACGGCGGTATAGGCGCCTGTGGCCAGGATGCCAATCACCTGGACTCCCAGCTGTGAGCCCATGGTCATGCCCTCGGCGTAACCGTTGCCACTGAACACCCCGAGCTCCTGAGAGACGAAGAT
>JAUSMU010000357.1 GCA_030645995.1 Gammaproteobacteria bacterium
AGGTAAGTACAGAATGAGTCATGCAAGAAAGTTTACTGCTGTCATGTTGTTGCTGGTGTTGAGTGCCTGTGCCGGAATGGCGGGCCCCTCGAAGCAGGAGCTTATACTGGGAAGCTGGCAGGCTGATTTTCAGGGGCAGAGCATCGTGCTGGTCTACTCCGATACCGAAGTCTCCGTGGAATCGTTCGGTGTATCGTTTCCTTATGAATGGCTCGATGAGAATCAAATCAGAATGGATGCCATGGGGCAGGTCGTGACGAGTACCGTTGAATTCACCAATCCGAACGAGATGGTGCAGAGCAGCGATCAGGGGGTGCAAACGCTCAGACGTGTGCAGTAGGTCTACCGGGTAGAAGTCAGGGCGGGGGCCGGTCTCAGTGATCTGCAGGTTCCCTGTTGCCGCCCTCTCTGTCGTCATCGCCGAATGGGTTGCTGCGATCACTCAGGAAGCGCAGAGCCATGGCGCGTTGCTCGGGATTGAGTAGTTCGAACACAGCAATAGTCTGGGCGTGTGTCGTTTCCTGAAACACCAGGCTGGCTTTGCGCAGTTCATCAAACGCCACTGCAATCGCCGCTTTGTCCATCGGCTCCTCGGTCATCAAATCACTCAGTTTGCGTTGTGCTCGGAACATCTCACCTCGCAGTGGCAGCGATATTTCTCCAAACTCGCGCAGCATGGGGCGCAGTTTAGTCCGGGTAGCCTCATCCAGATCGTCGTATATCCATGACAGGCTGGGAGGAAACGGACGGAAATCCGGGTGACTCATGATGCGCGCAGTGATGCCCCCCACTACCAGAAGGTTGAACCCCAGAGAAATGACGAGTACCCAATTCATTACCCGTCGGCGGTTGATTGTCATTCAAATGTCTCCGTGTAATCGTTCAGCGACAGGAGGTAGAGTTCCTCCTCCCGCGAATTCTGTACCCCATCGATACCGAAACTGAAGTAATCGGCCAGCAGGACACCACATACCAGTGGCAGGCACGCCACCAGCGCCGGCCGCCAGAGCCAGGCCATGAGTCTCTCAGAGTGTGGCAGCAGCCAATCCAGCAGATGATCGAAGACATTGCCCGCACTGGTGCGGGCAGCTTGATTGAGAACGTTGCGCTGCAGCACGGAAAGGTCTGCGACCTGGAATTGATTCAGCATCTCATCCAACGCCTGGAACTCCGCTACCAGCGCCTGCGCCTCGGGGTGTGTCGCACAATGGACCATGGCCGCCGTCCGTTCCTCTGTCGGCCAGCGCGCGGGTTCGGTTCCGTAAGCTTCCACAATCGCTGCGAATCGTTCTGATGAAATTGTCATAGTGTTTCCTGCGTTCTAGGGGTTTCCCCAAGGTTTTACGAAGAACCATTTTTTATTGTTGTCAGTAACTCTGCCTTCAATCCACGTCTGGCCCTTGCCAGTATTGATTCCAATGCATCCACCGAAATGTTCATGATCTGCGCGATCTCACGATTGGAAAAGCCGTGATAGTGGTTCAGCACGATGGCGCTGCGCTGCCGTTCCGGCAGTTGCGCGAGCGCCTCTCGCAAAGAAATCAGTCTTTCCTCTTTGTCCGGCTGTTCGGTCGGACTTTCATGCCCTTCATGTTCGTCCAGATACTCGCTGGTAATGGCTGACTTGTCCTTGCGCAGGTAATCGATGCACAGATTATGCGCAATGCGGTGCAGCCAGGTGGACACACTTGCCTTCTCGCTGCGCCAGGTGTCCGCATGGGTCCACAGGCGCAGGAAGGTCTCCTGGGTGATGTCCTCGGTATCCTTGGTGTTTCCCAGCATACGGAATGCATAGTGACTGATGGACTTCAGATGCCTTTTGACGACTGATTCATAGGCGCGAGCATTGCCGGCCTGTATTGCTGTCATCAGCTCTTGATCATCTGTCATTTTGAGAACGGTGCTCCGGTTGGGCGTTATCGCCAGCTCGGCAAAGCATTGCCGAATCTCGTGGAGATATTGCCGATACCGTTCATTCTGCTGCATTCCATGGTCAAAGTAACCCCTTGGTGAGCTATACGCAGGCGATCAGAGAATCCGTCGGGGGGGAGATGGAAGAGTGGGATTTTGGGGCTCTGAAAAGCAAAAGGCCCCGCCGGTCAGCCGGCGAGGCCTTTTGCATGAGTCGTTAGACTGCGGGCTATTCAACGCCCCCGGTGCAGACAACGGCGTGCACTATGGTATCCATTATCTCGGGAGCAAATATCAGAGGCACAGTCTGGATCAGCGATCCGGTACCATTACCAACGAGGGACAAGCCATAATCAAGCGGAGACATATCCAGGTACCCGCCAGCAGTGTCGAAATAGACATTGGCGCTGCGGACTACCAGTGAAGGACTGGCGTTGCTGTCGAGTGTCAACTCCACGGCAAAGTCAGAGTTACCACCAAGGCCAGCAAGGAAGGTTCCCACGATCGTGCCGTTATCACGCACCAGATCTCCCCCAAAGTATCCGGAGGGGGTTGAGCTGTAAGTGTTCAGCCAGGCGTTGGCCGTATCAGTAACACCCACCGGAGTGAAACCACTTACTGTGACAGGCTCTGTACTGGATGTAACGCCTCTTCCGAAGACGTTGAAGCAGCTGGTTGGCAGTACTACTACCGGATAGGGGTCTACAGGGGTAGTACAGAAATCATTGGTGAAGGAGAAGTAACTCGCCCAGCTTCCGCCATTGGCAATCTGCATCGAACCTGCCCAGGCGGATTCGGTTTGCGTGGCTGGCTGGCTGCTGCCATCACCAGTCTGGTCTCCTGATTTGCCTGATTTACCAGACTTGCTGGATTGTCCGGACTTGTCTGCTTTTCCAGACTGATCAGATTTGCCTGCCTTCCCGGATGCCTTCGACTTGCCCTTGCTGTCGGAGTTCGAAGCTACAGCGTTGTAGGCGGTGCCTTTGCCGCTGCTTGCGGAAGAGGTACTCGACTTACTTGCTGATGAAGACTTCCCGGACTTCCCAGCTTTTCCTGATTTTTCATTTTTACCGGACTTGTCGGACTTTCCGTTGTCGCTGTCGTCATCGTCATCGTCGCTCTCATCGTCATCCGAGCCACCGGCAACAGTACGAGTAACGACAGCATGGGCCGCTACGAAAATCTCGGCATTGCAGAAGGTGTCCACATTGACGGCAAGCTGGGAAATGGGAATGGTGAAGCTGTACTGTGCGGCACTGTTGATATCAGCCTGATACGGAAACAGCCCGATCTGGGGGTTGCCGCTGGCATTCGTCGGAAGACTTGCAAGAGAATCGCCTATCCAGGCGTGCGCTTCTGTCAGCTTCCAGTCGCCGATGAGTAAATAGTCGAGATTCACGTCGCTGGCATTCACGGTTACGCAGACGCTGCCCACGGCAGTTGTCTGGCCCGCGTAGAGGATGTCGCAATGGTTGTTGGTCGGTGTGGTCTGTGCCTGCGTGGTGTTGATTGCGCACAGGCTGAGGAAGATGGCGATGACAGTCAGTAGCTTGTTGAATTTCATGTTCCCACCTCGGGGCCAGGAGATCAGCGTTCTTGGACTTGCGTTGGTTTATTGCCAGTGCTGTTATCGGTGATTCTTCAGAAACAGCTTCCAGATGACTCATTTTAACGCCCTTCGAGAATCTTGTTGCACTTACAGGGGGTTAAAACCGGGCTAATTGATGCCTGTTTTTGCGGGTTGGATGCAGATGTGTCAGTTGTGTAATAAATTATTCCATAGCCGCATCTGTGCACTATCGGCAGCCCGGAGAATACCTTTAGCACTCTCCGGGGTTTGTCGCAGATATTTTTTTTTTACAGTTTATCGGCGTTCTGCGCCAGATAAGCTGCAACACCCGCAGGCGAAGCGTCCATACCCTTGTCGCCCTTGTTCCAGCCGGCCGGACAGACTTCACCGTGCTCTTCATGGAACTGCAGCGCGTCTACGAGACGGATCAGTTCGTCGATGTTGCGACCCAGCGGCAGGTCGTTGACGATCTGCGAGCGCACCATTCCGGCAGTATCAATAAGGAACGCGCCGCGGAAGGCCATGCCCCCGGCTGACTCAACATCGTAGGCGCGGCAGATTTCGTGATTCATGTCGGCAGCCAGCGTGTAGCCCAACTGGCCGATGCCACCGGCATTGACCGGGGTGTTGCGCCAGGCATTGTGGGTGAAATGGGAGTCAATCGATACACCGATGACTTCGACATTACGTGCTTTGAAGTCGGCAATGCGGTGATCCAGTGCTATCAGCTCTGACGGGCACACGAAGGTGAAGTCCAGCGGGTAGAAGAATACCAGGCCGTATTTGCCCTTGATGGCCGAAGAGAGATTATAGCTATCGACAATTTCGCCACTGGCCAATACTGCGGGGACTGTGAAATCGGGTGCTTGCTTGCCTACCAGAACGCTCATAAATCCATCCTTTTCTCTGTTGGTGATAAACAAAAAGGGGCTACCGTCGCCGATAACCCCTTGATTTGTATGGTAGCTATGCGTGGATTTGAACCACGGACATCAGCATTATGAATGCTGCGCTCTAACCAGCTGAGCTACATAGCCATGAAACTTGTGTGTCAAACCGTAAACACACGGGAGGCGTCTTCCTGACCCACCCCGTTTGAAGGCTGCGAATTTTGGCCACTTCGCGAAATTTTGTCAAGTTAGACATTGAATCGAAAGTGTACGACGTCGCCGTCCCTGACGATGTACTCCTTCCCTTCCAGCCGCCACTTACCGGCGTCCTTGGTTCCCTGCTCGCCTTTGAACTGGATGAAATCCTCGTAGGCAATCACTTCGGCGCGAATGAAGCCTTTCTCGAAGTCGGTGTGAATCACGCCAGCGGCCTGTGGCGCGGTGGCGCCAACTTTGATGGTCCAGGCGCGCACTTCCTTGACGCCTGCGGTGAAGTAGGTCTGCAGACCCAGCAAGGCATAGCCTGCGCGGATCACGCGATCCAGACCCGGCTCCTCCATGCCCAGATCCTGAAGAAATTCCATCTTCTCCGCGTCTTCCAGCTCCGCAATCTCGGATTCCAGCTTGTTGCAGATGGGCACTACGGAGGCACCCTCTGATTTTGCGATCTCGATGACCTGGTCCAGGTGCGGGTTGTTCTCGAAGCCGCTCTCATCGACATTGGCAATGTACATCGTGGGCTTCACCGTCAGCAGATGCATGCCATAGATATCCGCCAATTCCTCATCGTTGAGATTGAGGGTACGAACAGGTTTTGCCTCGTTCAGATGAGCCTTGACGCGCTCGAAGAGAGCCAGTTGCCTGGCTGCATCCTTGTCGCCGCTTCTTGCCACTTTGGTAATGCGGTGCAGAGATTTTTCGACAGTTTCCAGATCGGCCAGCGCCAGTTCTGTGTTGATCACTTCGATGTCTGCAGCTGGATTGATGCGGTCGGCGACATGGATGATATTGGTGTCCTCGAAGCAACGCACCACGTGGGCGATCGCATCGGTTTCACGAATGTTGGCGAGAAACTGGTTACCAAGCCCCTCACCCTTTGAAGCCCCTGCTACCAGGCCCGCGATGTCCACGAACTCCATGGTGGTGGGCAGAATGCGCTGGGGTTTGACGATTTCTGCCAGTTTGTCCAGGCGCGGGTCGGGCATCGGCACCAGGCCGGAGTTCGGTTCAATGGTGCAGAAGGGGAAATTTTCTGCGGCAATGCCTGCCTTGGTCAGTGCATTGAACAGGGTGGATTTGCCCACATTGGGGAGACCTACTATGCCGCATTTGAAACCCATGCTGTCTATTCCTGGTTCTGCCGGTGCTGTGACCGGGACTGAGTCTGGTGTGGAACTGTCTGATTCTGATTGTTCAAGCGGGCTTGGTGTGCAGCTCGTGCATGGCCGTCTGCCAATTGCCTTTGACTGCGTGCGGCAGTGTGCGGATGGCAAGATCAATGTCGCCCAATATGATCTCTGCTTCCCGCTTTGGGGGGTCGCTGAGGACGTAGTTGGCGACCTGCGCCTTATTGCCGGGATGCCCAACCCCAATCCGCAGCCTGTAGAAGTCGCGGCGCTCGCCCAATGCACTGATAATGTCGCGCATCCCGTTGTGCCCCCCGTGCCCGCCTCCGTGCTTGTAACGGGTGACACCGACCTCGAAGTCGATCTCGTCGTATGCCACCAGCATGTTTTCGGGAGCGATATCGAAATAGCTGCAGAAGGCGGCGACCGACTGTCCGCTGCGATTCATATAGGTAGTGGGGAAGAGCAGGCGTACGTCCTGGCCAGCGATCGTAATTCGTCCGGCATCGCCGAAGAATTTGCTCTCGCTGCGTAATTCTGTGTGTCCGTCACTGGCGAGGCGCGTCACTAACCACGCGCCTGCATTGTGCCGGTTGTAACGATATTGCGGGCCTGGATTACCCAGGCCCACAATCAGCTTTAACGCATTGCTTTGCATAGTCTATGGTCCGCAGCGTTGCAGCACTATCGTGCCGGATCAGGCCTTGGCTTCAGCTTCGCCTGGAGCGCCACGCGGAGCCAATACGCTGACCACTGCGTTATCGGCATCGTGACCATGAGTCAGTTCGACGCTGCTGACGCCTTTCGGCAGTTTGATCTGAGAGATGTGGATCGCTTCGCCCACGCCCAGATCAGTCATGTCAACTTCGATGAACTCTGGCAGGTCCTTTGGCAGGCAACTGATCTGCAGTTCGTTGAGAGCCTTGATGATGCTGCCGCCGCCAATCTTGACGCCCTTGCACTTGTCTTCATTGACGAAGTGCAGTGGTACCGCAACGCTGATCGCGTGGTCAGCACTGACGCGCTGGAAGTCGGCATGCAGGATGCGCGGCTTTGCAGGGTGACGCTGCAAAGCTTTGATTACGCCTTGCTCTTTCTTGCCATCCACATTCAGGGTGACGATGTGCGAGAAGAAGGCCTCGTTGGACACTGCCTTGAGAATATCCTTGTGCGGGATGGTGATGTTGACGGGTGCCTTGCCTTCACCATAGATGATGGCTGGGATCAGGTCGGCCAGACGGCGCAGGCGGCGGCTCGCACCTTTCCCCAGATCCGTTCTGACAGTGACATTAAGTTCAAATTCGTTGGACATGTTGTTTCTCCAGTTCAGTGATGTTTCTCAACATCGTCATACCAGGAACGGTTTGCGACCAACCGGACATGGTGTTAAAAAAAGACCCGAAAGCAATCCACCGCGCCCCTCTCGCGAGGAGCGTCATGGATTGCTGCGGATCTTTCGTCTTTGCAGCTGGCCGAGTCGAGCGCCAGCTGCAGCCCCAGCGCAATGTCACCCCAAATCAGGTATTGTCAAACATCGCGCTGATGGATTCTTCGTTGCTGACTCGTCGTATGGATTCAGCCAGCAGTTTGGCCATGCTGAGCTGGCGAACCTTGGAGCATTTGGCAAACTCTTCGCTCAGGGGAATTGTGTCGGTCACCACCAGTGAATCGAGCTCCGATTCCTTGATATTCTTCAATGCGCTGCCTGACAGCACCGGGTGCGTACAGTAGGCGACCACTCTGGTGGCGCCATGCTCTTTGAGTGCAGCGGCTGCCTTGCAGAGAGTGCCAGCGGTGTCGACCATGTCGTCTACGATGAGACAGGTGCGGCCTTCCACTTCCCCGATGATATGCATCACCTGAGCATCATTTGCCTGGGGGCGACGTTTGTCGATGATGGCCAGGTCGACATTCAAATGCTTGGCCACTGCGCGCGCACGAACTACGCCGCCAACGTCGGGAGATACCACGATCAGATTCTCGTAATGCTGTCTCTCAATGTCGTCTGTCAGCAGGGGCGAGCCGTAGACGTTATCCACTGGGATGCTGAAAAAGCCTTGTATCTGTTCAGCGTGCAAGTCGACGGTCAGTACACGGTTCACCCCGACGGCGACGATCATGTCGGCGACGACCTTGGCACTGATAGCGACACGAGCGGAGCGCACACGGCGATCCTGGCGGGCATAACCAAAATAGGGGATAACGGCGGTAACGCGGTTGGCAGAGGCGCGGTGCAGTGCATCCGCCATCAACATCAGTTCCATCAGGCTGTCGTTGGTAGGCGCACAGGTAGGCTGGATGATGAACACATCCTTGCCGCGCACGTTTTCCTTGATTTCGACAGTGATTTCGCCATCGCTGAATTTCCCGATGGTTGCTTCGCCGAGTGGAATTCCAATGTGCTTGGCGATTTTGTCTGCCAGCGCGGGATTCGCATTACCGGTGAACACCATCAAATTGTTTGCCATGAGTTCCAACCCTTTAGACGGCTGTTTCGAATAAGTTCTGAGATTTTTTCTAGTCAGGCTTAAGATAGGCGATCCGGTTGTCAGTATGGCTTTGAAGAGGGATCAGACTGATGTAAACCCGTCCTGGAGGACGTACTCAAAATGGCTGGGGTGGCTGGACTCGAACCAACGAATGCAAGGATCAAAACCTTGTGCCTTACCAACTTGGCGACACCCCAATAACTTGTGCACTTTCTACTGCTTTTGTACTGCGCTTTGTTGCAGGCCTCGAGCGACAAAAGCTCGCCAACCTTTCGGAAGTTGCAGCAGCAATGCGCGTGCTTCTTCTTCCGAATCAAACCCTGCGAACACACTGGCACCGGTTCCTGTCATCCTGGCATCAACGTGTTGATTGAGCCATTTCAGTGCCTCGTCCACCGGCGGATAGAGCCTGCGGACGATGTTTTCACAGTCATTTCTGGTCTGCCCAGCCAGAAAGGCGGCCATTTTGATGGCAGTCGTGTTCCGTGTCAATTGCTGATTGGAAAAAATGTCTTTCGTGGAAACATGACAATCAGGTGTCACTACCAGATAGGATTTTTGCGCCAAAACTACCGGGGTGAGTATTTCACCGATGCCCTCTGCCCATGCCGATTGCCCTTTTACGAAGAGCGGTACGTCGGCGCCCAGGCGCACGCCAATGGCACAGAGTTCCTCGTTGTCGAGCCCCGTTTCCCAGAGTTGATTCAGTGCCAGCAGCGTGGTTGCGGCGTTCGAACTGCCGCCACCGAGTCCCGCTCCCATCGGAATATGCTTCTCCAGGGTGATGTCGGCCCCCAGTGTGCAGCCACTCTTGTCGCGCAGAGCGCGGGCGGCGCGCAGAATCAGATTGTCGTCGCCGCTCAGCTCGGGAATGTCGCAGTGCAGTGTGAGAATACCTCCATCATTGCTCTTGAAGTGGAGTCGGTCGCAGTAGTCGATAATTTGGAAAATAGTCTGCAGTTCGTGATAGCCATCGGGTCTGCGTCCCGTAATGTGCAGGAACAGATTCAGCTTGGCGGGAGACTCGAGTGTCAGAATATCGTTCATGGGGATTTGGCGCTTACTTCAGCAGTGTCCAGTCCAGCCTCACAAAGTCCAGACGCAGCGGAGACTTCTGGATGCGAATGCGGGTGGGAAGAGATTCGGTTTCGTAATTGGTATATCCCAGATATTCAACCTGCCAACCGGATTGCTGCAGGCTGATCAGACGATTGTCGACATCGAACGCAGGTTCACTGCTCGCCCCTGGCGCGGGAATTCCCTTGATCCAGTAGCTCAGTTGCGCGACCGGCAGTTCATAACCGAGTTGTTCGTAAACGAGTTGTTCGGGGGTGTCGGCCGTCAGTGGGTCTTTTCCCTCCTGTTGCAGCACGACTCGTCCCGGCTCTCCGGTAATCTCCGTCGCGCCGGCATTGAGAGTTCCCCACAGATTGATGACGTAATCATCACCACGCTGTTGCCAGCGGATGCGCGAGGAGTGCGACTCCTGATCGTCGCGCACGCCGATGCGGCCGGTGAACTCCCAAAGCGTCATGGCTTCGAGCACTTCCTGGCGTTGTGCCCAGTCGTCATTGATGGGCGCATCCATACGCGGCGAAGTGGCGCAGGCTGCCAGCAGCAATGGCAGCAGAAAGATATTAAAAGTTCGGATAGTGGACACGTTAACTATCCGTGCCCGTGCCCGTCAGTCGCTCGATGACGCGCTTGAGAAGCTCGCTGTCCGGCGCTTCCTGCAGCGCTTCTTTCCAAATGTCGGTGGCCTCTCTGTGGCGTCCCATTGCCCACAACACTTCGCCAAGATGCGCGGCCACTTCCTGATCGCGGAACTGAAGATAGGCGCGTTGCAGATTCGCAAGAGCTTCTTCATAGCGCCCGAGCTTGTACTGTGCCCAGCCCAGGCTGTCGATGATGGCGGGGTCTTCCGGGTCGATGGCGATGGCGCGTTCGAGCAGACTGATTGCCTCCTCGTAGCGATCCGTGCGGTCGGCCAGGGAATAGCCCAGATGATTCAAAGCGCGGGCATCGTTCGGGTCGAGCGCAATGATGCTGCGCAGGTCCGCCTCTACACGGGCAGAATCGTCCAGGCGCTCACTGACCAGCGCGCGGGCGAACAGCAGATCGGTATTCTCTGGATTCTGCGCGATTGCTTCGGTCAGCAGGCTGTCGGCGGCCTCCGTGTAACCGGCCGCGAGCAGGGCGTCGGCCTCGACAGTCGTGAGCAGTGCCTGCAGGCGCGGGTTGCCCTCCGAGACACTGAGAGCCCATTCATGAGCGGCGTCGAAACTGCCTTCCTGCACCAGCAGCCGGATAGCCTGTCGCTGCGCGTTCAGGAAATTGTTCGAATCCAGGCGAACCTGTTGATAATGCGCGACGGCGTCGTTGATATTGCCTTCCGCCTCGGCGATATAGCCCAGGTAGAAGTGTCCATCATTGGGGCGGTAGTTGATGTTCACCAAGCGGGTAAACAGTTCCTTGGCATTGGCAATGGACTTCAATTCGAGTTCCAGCAAGGCCAGCGAATAAAGTGTCTCGTTGTCATCCGGCGCCATTTCGGCCAGCGTCGCAAACTGGGTTCTGGCGTTGTGCAGATCCTGCACCTGCACCAGTAAACGGGCGTAATTGAACCGCATCAGGCGATTGTCGGGGTAGGTTTCGATACCCGCTTTGAGAATCGTCAGCGCTTCATCGACTCTGCTTTGCTGCAGCTCCAACTGAGCCTCGATCAGCACCAGCCTTGCCGAGTCCTCGTAGGCTTCACGGTAGGCAACCAGCTCCACCATCGCCGCCTCAGAGAGCTGGCTCTGTTCCAGTAATTGAATCAGGCTGTAATGTAGTGAGCGGTGGTCGGGATAGCTGAGGCGCAGTTCCCGCAGCGCGTCGATAATGACCCCGCGTGCCGGGATCGATAGATCTGCCGTGCGGGTGGCAATGGTCGTGAAGTCGATCTCGCCGCCCAGCTCCAGCACGCGTCGCATGTGGACAATGGCTTCGTCGACATTGCCGCTTTCCAGCAACTGATAGCTCAGGACGATGTGGGGCTCCACGGAATTGGGTTCTTTTTCTATCCACAGGCGGCCAAGCTCGGTCATCGCTTCGGTGTCACCGAGTGCCGAGGCAAACTGACTGGCACGACGAATAACACCAAGGTCCTGCGTCTCCATAGCCATCGCGTAGTAGTCTTGCGCCGCCTCCGGCAGGTAGCCGCGCTGCCCGCCAAGCTCATTCAGAATGGCGCGATTCAGTTGCTCTGTGGTGAAGTTTCCGTAAACGATGGGTTCCGGGGCCGGTGTGGCGGGACTCGTCTCTGCAGCCGGTATAGCGACTGACACCTCCGAGGAGGGAGAGGTCGATTGACACGCCCCGAGGGCGAGAGCCAGGGCCAGCACGAGTGTGGTAGAGGGGAATCTGTTCATGCGCTGTTGGTCACCAGAGGTCGACCCTGTGCAGGTCGCGTAAATTGCCGAATCAAGATAGTGGTCGCCTGCTGTCAGGACGCAGCCTGACAGGGAAGCACGTGCAGGGCAGTGTACATTCATTATCGGCGCTTTCACAACTTCGCCCGGCTGGTTCAGGCAATGTCAGCGGCGCTAGAATGTCGGTGGGCACCGTCGTACTTATTTAGTACTATAGCCAGCTTTTTTCGCTTCTCGATCTGCCCTGTAGCTGGGGCGTTTGGCAAGGTTTTCTATGGCGCTGGTCCTGCTGGGTATCAATCACAATACCGCGAATATTGATTTTCGCGAGCAAGTCGCTTTTCCTCCCGAGAAGGTGGGGGATGCGATCAGGCGTGCCAGTGCGCTGGACGGCGTCGAGGAGCTGGTGATTGTCTCAACCTGCAACCGCACCGAGCTCTACGTCCAGATTGATCTTGGCGAAGCCTCTGCCGTTGATCCTGACATTTATATCGAAGAAGCGTTGCTGCGCGAGCAGGAGCACCGGCTGATTGCTTGGTTGAGCGAGTTTCACGGGCTGAAGGAAGAAGAGGTGCGTCGTTCCTCCTATTTCCGCTGGCGTGACGATGTCATCCGCCACCTGATGCGGGTGTCCTGCGGGCTGGACTCAATGGTTCTCGGTGAGCCGCAGATTCTCGGGCAGATCAAATCCGCCTATGCTGTGTCCAAAGACATGGGGGTCATCGGCGGCAATCTCGGGCGCGCTTTTCAAGAAGCTTTCTCCATAGCCAAACAGGTGCGCACCGACACGGCGATTGGCGAGAATCCGGTGTCTGTCGCCTATGCCGCCGTGACGCTTGCCGAGCAGATATTCTCCGACCTGCCCAGCCTTAATGCGCTGCTGATCGGCGCCGGGCGCACCATTGAACTGGTCGCACGCCATCTCACCGACAAGGGTGTGCGCAATATTGTCGTGGCCAATCGCACGCTGCAGAACGCTGTCGAACTAGGCGCAAAATTCGGTGCCGAAGGCGTGCTCCTTTCCGACATTCCCGAACAGCTGGTGAAGGCTGACATCGTCGTCTCCTCCACCAACAGTCAACTGCCCTTGCTGGGCAAGGGAGCTGTGGAGAGCGCCATCAAGCGGCGTCGGCACAAACCGATGCTGCTGGTGGATCTGGCGGTTCCCCGTGACATCGAGCCCCAGGTTGGCGAGATTGCCGATGCTTACCTCTACAGCATTGACGATATTCGTGACGTGATCGAGGATAGCGTCAAGAGTCGTACCGAGGCGGCAGAGCAGGCCAACTCGATCATCGAACGTGGTGTGCAGGATTACATTCGGCAATTGCGTTCACTCAATGCGGTCAACACACTGCGCGCCTTCCGTGACAAGGCTGAGCTGATTCGCGACCGAGAGGTCGAGAAGGCACTACGCGCCCTGGAGAAGGGTGACCCGGCGGCACGGGTGTTGGAAGCGCTGGCCAGAGGGCTCACCAACAAACTGATCCATTCGCCCAGCGTGCAGATGAAGAAGGCGAGTGCCGACGGCCGCGATGAGCTGGTGCAACTGACACGTGAGCTCTATGAGCTGGATGCCCCGGCGGTGCAGGCCGTTCCGCCGGTGGATAGCGAAAACCCTTGAGTGCCAGCCCTCAACAATCATTCCCAGCTAGAACTTACTGACGCAAGACGGAACCCATGAAAGACTCGATATTCAATAAACTGGAAAATCTCAAGGACCGCTACCAGGAGCTGGAGGCACTGCTCAGCGACGGAGAAGTCCTCTCTAATCAGGAGCGCTTCCGTAGCCTTTCCAAGGAATTCGCCGAGATCGAACCTGTGGTGAAGGCGTTCATGCAGTTTCAGGAGGTGCAGGATCAGCTGCGTCAGGCTCGCGAGATGCAGAAAGATCCGGACAGCGATATTCGTGCGATGGCCGATGACGAGGTGAAGAGTATCGAGGCTGGTCTGGAGCAACAGGAGCTGGAGTTACAGAAACTCCTGCTGCCCAAGGATGAAAAAGACAGCTGCAACATCTTCCTTGAGGTGCGTGCAGGTACCGGAGGGGACGAGGCTGCCATTTTCTCGGGGGATTTGTTCCGCATGTACTCCCGTTATGCGGAGGTGCAGGGCTGGCGTCTGGAAATTCTCAGCGAGCGGCCTGGCGAACACGGAGGTTACAAGGAAATCATCACGCGGATAGAAGGTCGTAATGTCTACGGCCATCTGAAATTTGAGTCCGGTGCCCACCGTGTGCAGCGCGTGCCGGAAACGGAAACACAGGGCCGTATCCACACTTCCGCCTGCACTGTCGCCGTCATGCCGGCCATGGATGAACTGGCCGAGATCGAGATCAACAAGGCCGATCTGCGCGTCGATACCTACCGCTCCAGCGGCGCCGGTGGTCAGCACATCAACAAGACCGATTCTGCGATCCGCCTCACCCATATTCCGACGGGAATCGTGGTCGAATGTCAGGACGAACGCTCTCAGCACAAGAACCGCGCCAGGGCGATGTCGCTGTTGCATGCCAAGATCAACGATCAGGCACAGCAGGCGGCAGCCAAAGAAGTGTCCGACACCCGGCGGCAACTGGTAGGTACCGGCGATCGGTCCGAACGCATCCGCACGTATAACTATCCGCAGGGGCGAGTCACCGATCATCGCATCAACCTCACCGTCTACAAGCTGGGTGAAGTGATGGAGGGCGCTCTGGATTCAGTGATCCAACCGCTCATCAATGAACACCAGGCCGACCTGCTCGCCGAGCTGGCGGATTCCTGATTGTTGGCAGGCTCTTGATTACAGGTCGACCATGACAGGCATCAGCATCAAACAGGCTCTGCGCATGGCCAGTCACGCGATCGCGGGCAGTGACACGGTGCAGTTGGACGCCGAGCTGCTGCTGGCGGCGGTATTGGGCAAATCACGCACTTATCTCTACACCTGGCCCGAACAGGTTCTTACACCTTCCGAACGTTCATATTTTGAGTCAGTGCTGGAACGGCGGGTGATGGGCGAACCGGTGGCCTACATCCTCGGCACCCGCGATTTCTGGACATTGACCCTGCGCGTCAATCGTCACGTCCTGATCCCCCGGCCGGAGACGGAGCTGCTGGTGGAAACGGCGCTGGCATTGGTGACGACACCGGATGCCAGCATTGCCGATCTCGGCACAGGCAGTGGCGCAATTGCTCTCTCTATCGCTTCCGAACGGCCCGCCTGGAAGATTGTGGCAACCGACATGAGTGGCGCCGCGCTGATGGTGGCGAGTGACAACGCCAGTCTGCTGAATATCGCCAATGTCGAGTTTCGGCAGGGCAGTTGGTGTGAAGCTCTACCGCCCATGCTGTTCGACCTGATCGTTAGCAATCCTCCATACATTGACTCGACCGATCCGCATCTCACCCAGGGGGATCTGCGCTTTGAACCGCGTTCCGCGCTGGTCGCCGCCGATGACGGTCTGGCAGACATCCGCGCGCTGTGTTCCCAGGCTCCGCACTGCCTGAAGCCCGGTGGCTGGCTGCTCCTCGAACATGGCTGGACACAGGGGCCGACTGTGGCCGCGATCCTGCAGTCCAGCGGACTGGAGTCGGTGCAGACACTCAAAGATCTGAATGGCAATGATCGCCTGACGCTAGGGCGTAGAGCCTTGGTTCTGCCTGGGTAGTAAAGGCCTGACGTGCCTTTGCAGCGCTGGCATTCCAGGAGCGCCAGTCGTCAGCACTCCAATCTCTCTGCAGTATTTTTGCTATCTGGCATTGCTCTGCCATGGGGAGCGTGTCGAGTTGCAATGCGTCGAAATGCTCAATCAGTATGGGGATTGTGTCAGGGCCCAGTGTGGCCAGATAGTAAACGTCGATCGGGCGGTTGCCTTCGCTCCCACTGTTGAGAGCCCGGTCAATATTTACACGTGCGACGAGGGCTGCAGGATTGATCAGTCCTAGCAGCAACAAGGTGGCAATGCCGGACAACACCATGCCGGACGCAAACCCCCGGATGCGTCCCCGCAGCACCGTGACCGTGAACGAGATCAGGTTGACGGTCAGCCAGCCCATGAACGCAAGCGCGGTGAGACGAGCCATCGTCAAACCAAAGGCGTCGGTGTAGAGGCTCAGGCGTTGCGCGGCCGAGGCAAGAATGACCAGGACACACAACACCAGCACAGTGGCCAGTGGTCTGAATAGACGCTGACTGCAGCGTATGCCTGCCATGCTCAGCAGTAAGACCAGTGTTAATCCGGAGACTATCACCATCTCGAAGAAGCCTCTGCGCGCGTAGCCTGCCAGCGTCAGCCCGGTCGTCATTTCGATCGTCTCGCGGCCACCGAACAGGTAGCTGGCCTGCAACAGAACGAAGATCAAGAATAAGGCTGCCAGCGACCCCATGATGACCACCACTTCCTCGGCACCCAACGTAAACGGTGCTTGTGGGGCAGGAGGCAGCGGCACCGAAAGCTGCCGCATGGCACTGCTCAACAAGCCTGTGGCGAGCCAGCCAAAGAAAGCGATCACTACCAGATGGCGGGGTGTGGCGAGTGAAAACAAATCGTCCAGTTGCGGGGCGTAGCGCTCAAAGGTCGCGTCGGCAGACGAAAACAGGGCGATGAACACCAGCAGTAGCGGCAGTGCGATCAGCAGGCCCCTGGCGATTCCGCGCAGGCGAGGGCTTAGCATATGACTCTGCAGTTCAACTTTGCCGAGCAGCTGACCAGCGCCAAGCGCCAAGCCGGAAATCACTCGAAAAGGGATTCGCAGACAGTCTGCTATCCGGATATCCAGCAGGTTTGGACGGACTGTCTGCAGTGTCAGCATGGCCAGTGAGATCAGCAGAACGAGCAACATCAGTGGCACCAGTACAGGCGAGCCTCTGAAGATGATGATCAGCGTGGCGGCCAGAGCCACACTTGACCAGCCGGCCACCGTCAGACGCCAGCGCAATTCCGCATGGCGATTCAGCGACAGCGATACCGCTGCAAGCAGCGTGATCCACACCGCAAGGCCTGGGCCGGGAAAACGTTCGTTGACGGCAATCGCGCTCCAGAGGAGATAGTCCGCCGCTACCCCCAGCGCGATCCCGCCCAGCAGTATTCGAGTAGCAAGGTCAGTCGTCGTATTCATCTCATCACCTTTATGAAAAGAACTTTGTATTGCAAAGTTAATGGGCAAAAAAACACCTGATCAGATGTTTTTCATCGCCAGAATCAGCGCTTCCATGTGCGCGATGTATTTCTGCAGTGCGGCGCGACCAGACTCGGTCAGCCGATATTCTGTGCGCGGCACGCGCCCGTCGAAGCTCTTGCTGCAGGCGATGTAGCCGGCGTCTTCCAGTTTGCGCGCGTGCGCGCTGAGATTGCCGTCCGACACCTGCAACAGCGACTTCAGGTCATTGAAGCTCAGCATGGGGTTGGCGGCCAGCGCGCTGACCAAGGCCAGACGGGTCCGTTCATGGATCAGCCGATCAAGATTGCTGCCAGCCTCCTTTGCGCTGTGCGTCCCCGCAGCTTGCACGGCCGGAGGCGTTTCCTCGACTGCTTCTACTGCTTGCGATTTAGCCACCATGATGCCTCCAGACGAGCATGCCAAACACGATATGCAGCCCTCCAAAACCCAAGCCCAGCATGAGGTCCGGCGGTACTGGAGTCAGCAGTACCAACGCGCCTGCTGACAGAAACAGCGCGCCCATCAGAGGCAGTATGCGGACGGACCAGACCCCCGCAGTCATCACGGCGGCGCCATAAAGACTCAACCATATTCCGGGCAGCAGCGTCGTGTCGTTGCGCAGGAACAGGGCCAGGGTCAGCACTCCACCGGCCGTCATCGCCGGGATGAAGGCAAGCAGCAGCTTTCTGCCGCTGCTTGACCACAGTGGTTTGCCCTGGTGGCTGGCCTTGAATGCCGTCATTCCCAGTGCCACGCCCCCAGCGAGCAGCAACTCCAGCATCCACACAAGCAGCCAGGCGGCTTGTGTGGACTGCCGTGCCGCCAGCCATGCCGCGACAATGGCCGACAGCCCGGCTAGAAAATAGCCTCGGCCCGACACCCCGGTAAACGAGGTAGCATTTTCCATGGTGGCACGGATGTAGCGCAGGTTGTCCTCGGCATGTTCATGGAGGGCAACCGGTTCCGGCGACGATGATCTGGATTTATGGAGAGGGCTCATGACGGCAGAGAATAGCGATGGTTTAATTTTATGTAAAGAACTTTGTTGTACAAAGTTTGTGCCCGTCAGCACGGTTGGCAGAGAGGTGCAATTTCGGCGAAAACAGCGCAGAATTCGCCGCCGTGAAGGAGCAGTCCACGAAAGAGTGATTGCGTTTGCCAGTACAGTGTTCACATCCAGGAGACCTGAAGTGACGATTTTGAATACCCACCGCTGCGCCGTGC
>JAUSMU010000361.1 GCA_030645995.1 Gammaproteobacteria bacterium
ATAAAGCGACAACTCGAAGAGGTCGGCAATCCGATAGGCCCGAACGATATTCTGATTGCCGGGCACGCGATGGCAGTCGACGCAGTGCTGATCACAGACAACGTAAAAGAGTTTGCCCGTGTCTCCGGCTTGCGCCACGAAAACTGGATCAACCGTTAACCCAATCGTGTGGGAGCGGGCTACCTTACGAGCAGTAAGGCAATAAAGGAGGCAACCATGTCCAGCGCAACAGTCAGCAGCAAGAGTCAGATCACAATTCCAGCAATCGTCAGGGATGCCCTGAAAATCGGCCCCGGAGATCGCATTGATTTCATTCAGACTGCAGATGATCGTTTCGAAATCATTGCCGCGACTCAGGACATCACGCAGTTGCGGGGAATGGTAGAGGCCAAGCATACAGTCAGCGTAGAAGAGATGAACAACGCCATCAGGATGAGAGCGCAGAACCTGTGATTGGATTAGATACCAACATCATCATCCGCTACCTCGTAGTGTCCGGTTAAATTGATTATGCAGATGCAAAAACCCAGTTATGACGCAGACGGATAACACGCTGGCGGTTACGCTGAATTAATATTTATTCGTGAAAATATATGTGGATATTTGGCAGTTAAATCATCGAGATAGAGCTATAATATGTATAAATAATCAGTGTTTTTCAGGCACCCGTTTACGGCCTTTCCAAGGAGGAATCGTCTCATGTCACAGCCCTCTTCTCTCGCTCTCATCCCTGCAGACAACGCTGCGCTCAGCGACGAGATTACCCGTCTCGCCGGGCACATCAACGCCGCTCAACATCGCTTCCTGACTCTACTCGCTGCGCTCATCGAGCGCGACGCATGGGAGGGCAACGGCATCAAATCGCCAGCGCACTGGCTTAACTATCACTGCGGCATTGATCTGGGCGCTGCGCGCGAAAAAGTGCGCGGCGCGAAGAGTCTGCAACAACTTCCGGGTATCGACGAGGCCTTTCGCTCCGGCTCAATCAGCTATTCCAAAGTACGCGCCATGACCCGTTCCGCCACGCCGGAAAATGAACAGATGCTGTTGCAGGTGGCGCTGCATGGCACCGCGCAACACGTCGAGCAACTGGTGCGAAAATATCGGCGCGCCGAAA
>JAUSMU010000365.1 GCA_030645995.1 Gammaproteobacteria bacterium
CATTGAGCCGGGGCTCTATTTCATTCGCCAGTTGCTCGACCCGGAGCGCAACTCGGCACGCGGGAAATTGATCAATTGGAATCTGGTGGACAAGCTGCTGCCGCTCGGCGGGATTCGCATCGAGGACAATGTACTGGTGACACAGAGCGGGGTGGAGAATTTGACGCGGGTGTCGATTTGAATAGAGAGATATTTGCTTGCCATGGCAAAAATCCTACATACAAACGCTGAATGGAAAGTACATTCTCCAGGCAGCAACCAACACAGGGAAAAGCAAAATGGATTTGAGAGTGTTCTGGCGAATTATGGGTTTAGTGGCAGCTTTGTTGAGCAGCCCTTTTGCAATCGCGCAATACGACAACCTCGTAAAAGACCGATACGTCGTATATTTCAAGGAGCCCAAGCCGGGGGAGGCTCCGATTGTTATCAAGGCAGACAGAGAGGCAAATCTCCGACGTGAAACGCCCGTCCCTTTTGGTCAGCATTCCACCGGTCAGGACATTGGTGAACTGGAAAGATTCCTGAATCTGAACGGGAAAATATTGAACATACTGGACGCGATGAACGCAATTTCCGTGGAAGTGCCTCCAGAAGAAGCTGAACGCTTACGTGCGCATCCCGATGTACTGTTCGTTGAAGCAGTTCGTATCGCCTACGCAGGCTCTTCGGATATTGAGCAAATATGGTCACTTAATAGACCGAACGCTGAATCGAAAAATTCTGAATTGACGTTAAACGGAACCTATACGCTTGAGGTTCCATCTGTCGATTTTCTTGACAGTCCCGGGCTCTATCAAGACGTCGTTTTCGAGAGAAGAGAATCAGACGAAGCGTGGATTTTGCGCTCCGTTAACGTCGGAATTCCGATAAATACATTGGGAACTGTAGAGGTGATCAAAACTTCTGAAGTGCCTGTTCAAGTCTTTCTAAAAGTCAGCGCCAACATCTCCGTTTGCCTGGACGTGGGAATGTATGCAGCCGAGACGAACGGTAATTTTTTCGATGTTTCTCTTTACTACGATCCCGAGTCTATTCCACCATCAGGAACAGCTTGCGTTGATAGCGTAGACCCTTTTACCAAGACCTTTCCCCTGCAAGTCTATGGTCTCGAAGCTGGTGAATACACTTTCTCAGTGAACGGGAAAAAGCCCGGGAGTTTCGTCTTGTTGCAGGATAATGTACTTCCTGATTAAGCACATCAAAACCCGTAAGAAACAATCAGATTCACCTGCACATCGGTATCGCCGCGATTGATCAACGGCTTCGCCAGATAGGCGCGCAACTCCAGGCCTCCATCCGTCGCCTTGACTCCAACCAACGGGCCGGTGCCTACCCAGCGCTCGGCATAGACGCCCGCGTAAAAATGCTCGCTGACATCTTTGTGCAAATAGCCGCGATAGTAATAACCCTCACTGTCGTCCTGCAGATATTCGTACTCCGCAAAGCCTTCCCACGCATCGCGCTGATACCACAGCGTGGGGTTGTAGCCGAAGCTGCTCTGCCCCGCGCTCTCGCCTTCTCCAAGCCCGAGACCGAGCTGGAAATTGCCGATCATGCGTGCGATGCCGAGATAAGCAGAGCTGTACTCGGGGTCATCGTAGACACTCAGGGACGCCGAA
>JAUSMU010000369.1 GCA_030645995.1 Gammaproteobacteria bacterium
GCCTTGGTGGCTTTGGCGCGAAAGCGGCGCACGAAGTCTTCGATCTCGGCCACGCGGCGCTGCTGCTTCTCGAACATCGCTTGTTCCTGCGCGAGGCGCTCGGCGCGTTGCAGTTCGAAGCTGCTGTAATTGCCGCGATAGAGATTCAGGCGCTGCTGCTCCACGCTCACCACATAAGAGATCACTTCGTCGAGAAAGCTGCGGTCGTGCGAGATGATCAGCAGCGTGCCCTGATAACGATTGAGCCACTGCTCCAGCCACAGCGTGGCTTCCATGTCGAGGTGGTTGGTGGGTTCGTCTAGCAGCAGCAAGTCCGAGGGCGCCATCAGCGCAGCTGCAAGATTGAGACGGATGCGCCAGCCACCGGAAAAAGTGGAGACGGCGTTGTCGAATTTGTCGGCACTGAAGCCGAGGCCGGAGAGCAATTGCATGGCGCGGTAGCGAATGTCGTAGCCGCCGATCTTGTCCATCTCGCTGTGCCAATGGGCGATCTGCGCGCCATCGCCTGCCTTGTCGGCGGCGTTCATGTGGCGTTCGACTTCGCGATAGCGCTCGTCGCCGTCGATCACATAATCGACCGCCGACTGGGCCGATGCCTCGGTCTCCTGCCGCATGTGCGCGATGCGGGTGCCGTCGGGCAGCGAGAGTTCTCCTGAATCCAGTCCCAGTTGTCCCATGAGGCAGGCGAACAGGCTGGATTTGCCGCTGCCATTGCGGCCGATGACGCCGATCTTCTGACCATCGTGGATGGCAAGGCTGGCATTCTGGAGGAGCACTTGTTCGCCGCGCATCAGCGTGGCATTGGTCAGGGAGATCATCGGGATAGCTCGGTCATAGAAATTGCGCGCCATAATACTATTCATCGCCATGGCACTGCACTCCTTCCTTGCTCCTTCTGCAGGCGGTTCATCAGGCCCGGGCAGGCTGATTGATTTCCCATGCCTGAATTCGTACACTGAATTTACATGTTCAGGGACACTCGTCTGCTGGGCCACGCGAGCAGCACAATATGAAACAGATACTGCTGATAGACGATGATGAAAAGCTCGGGCAGCTGCTGACGCAGTACCTCGAGCGTTACGACATGGCGGTGACAGCCGCCCATACGCCCTCCAAAGGCTTCGAACATCTCAAGCGCCACAAGCCCGATCTGTTGATTCTCGATGTGATGCTGCCGGAGAAAGACGGCTTCGAGATCTGTCGGGAAATTCGCGCCAAGTCTGCTATTTATGGTCAGTTGCCGATTCTGATGCTGACTGCGCACGGGGAAGTGACCGACCGTATCGTCGGGCTGGAACTCGGGGCGGATGATTATCTGCCCAAACCCTTCGAGCCGCGCGAGCTGGTGGCACGCATCACCAACATTCTGCGGCGCACCAGCGACGAGGCGCGCAATCAACAGGAAGTGCCGAAAATTCAGGGGCTGGAAGTCGATACCGTGCGCCGCATCGTGCACCTGGACAATGAGCTGATCGAGCTGACCACGATGGAATACGAACTGCTGATTCTGTTCATGCAGTCACCCAACAAGACCTTCACCCGCGACGAGCTGATGAACCGGCTGCGCGGCATCGACGCCGAGCTGTTCTCGCGCGCGGTGGACACTCTGGTCAGCCGTCTGCGGCATAAACTCAACGACACCTCCAAGACACCGCGTTTCATCAAGACGGTGTGGGGCCGCGGCTATACCTTCGTGGGCGAGCCGCGCTAAATGCTGATCTCCCTATGATGACCTTACGATGCTGACATCGCCATGAAAGTGAACGGACGCTTTCGCACTTCGCTGTTCTTCCGCCTGTTTATCATCTTCAGCGCAACGGTACTCGTGTTCTTCGTGATCATTGTGCTGTCGTTGCGGCAGATCGACAGAAACTGGCGTGCGCAGCGCATCAACCCGCTGCCGGATTTTTTCCTCGACAACATCACTCTCATCGTCGACAACATCGGCATGCCGCCAGACCTGCTGCGCGCCACGCAGCTGTCGGAGGAGCTGTCGCTCACCATCCTGATCCGCAGCCCGCACATCAACTGGCAGTCTGACGAACAGAGTGACATCGACATCACCGACCTGAGTTTTCTGCGTGATCTCTCTGACGAAGCGGCGGTGTTGCAGGCTGGTAGCGAGGAAGTCATTCGCGTGGCGCGAGGCGGTTATGAATATTTCCTCAATCGCCGTACGCCGACGCTGAGCGAGTACGACATGGTGGTCGTTTATATCGGCCTCACGCTGGCCGCCATTGTGCTGCTGCTGAATTTCTGGATGGTGCGGCGCCTGCTGGAGCCAGTGCGGCAATTGCGCGAGGGGGCGGAGCGCATCTGTGCGGGCGATCTCAGCTATCGCGTGGAATCGAACCGCCCGGACGAGCTGGGCGAGTTGACGGAGAGCGTGAACCACATGGCCGACTCGCTGCAGTCCATGCTGGAGGCCAAGCGCCAATTGTTGCTGGCGATCAGCCACGAGCTGCGCACCCCGATCACGCGCGCGAAGCTGCAGCTCGAATTCATGGACGAGGGAGTGATCCGCACCAATCTGCGCGACGACATCGACGAGATCGACCTGCTGATCTCCGATCTGATTGAGGCCGAGCGCCTGAGCAATCAGCACGCTGCGTTGCTGGCCGAGCACGTCGACTTCGCCGCTTACATCGGGTTGGTGCTGGAGCCTTACAAGAGTTATCTGGGCGGGCTGACTTATGTTCGCCCGGAACAGGATGCCTCCGTCAGCATCGACAAACTGCGCACGCGCCTGCTGCTGACTAATATCGTCAACAATGCGATTCGCCACGGCGAGGGCGGCCCCATCACTGTCACGGTGTCATTCTCGGATAACGAGGCGATGGTGGAGGTGGTGGACAAGGGCGAAGGCATCGCGCCGGAGCATCTGGAACATCTGAGCGAGCCCTTCTATCGGGCCGACAGTGCGCGGCAGCGCCACACGGGTGGTTTCGGACTGGGGCTGTATCTGTGCAGGCTGATCGCGGAGGCGCATGGCGGCAACCTGACCATCAGCAGCGTGCTCGGCGAAGGCACCCAGGTGAAGGTGCACTTGCCGTATGAGCAGGAGAGTGAGCATGGCGAGGAGCATCACAACCACTGACTGTGTGGGAGCGAGCCCGCTCGCGATAGATTGTCGTTGAATTCAATCGCGGGCGGGCCTTTATGCCCTTCGGGTACGCTCCCACAGTTAGATCATTGCGGCCCTGGCAGCTGCATCGCGCTTTCTGCCACGCGCGTAGCCCAGCAGCAGCGCGATAGCGATCAGCAGAATCGGGACCAGCGCGGTGTTGATGAACTTCAGCATAGCCCCCAGACGCTCGATATCCTGATTCAGCTCCAGCTGCACTTCCCGCAGACGACGGCGCGTCTCCAGTTGCTGCTCGTAGAAGCGGTCGATCTCGGCCTGCTGCTCCGGCAGAATCTCGTTGCCCTCGCGGTTGGCGTTGAGCGCCGCAATCTGCATCTCGGTCTCCTTCAGGCTGTCCATCAACACGCGCTCCTCTTCACGCAGACGATCATCCGCCTCACGCTGCAGATCCAGCACGGTCAGGAACGGCCGGGCAAAACGACCACGGCTGCGGATGGTCACCAGCTCCGGGTTACCCGCCAGATTGTCCAGCGCGTTCATCATGAAGTCGCCGTTGTTGGCGAAGGGCTGCGGAATGCGTTGACCGAGGAAGTTCTGGATCTGCACCCACATCCTGTCGCTGAGGAAGTCCGTGTCGGCGACGATCAGCAGATTCACCGGGCCGGCAGACTCGGTCAGATGCGGAGCGCTTTCCAGTGCCGCCGCAGGCTCGGCGGCTGCAGCCAGAGCAGCGGCTGCGCCGTCTGCAGTCGCATCTGCGGCGACATCGGCAGGAGCAGCAACAGCAGGCTCAGCCACCACCGGACGGCCATTCGGGAACGCGGTCTGCACGCGACCAGTGATGCGGGCGGCCAGCGTGTACGGGTGATCGGCGGACACGAAATCATCGACCAGAATGCTCGGGTCGCCCAGGGCGTTGAACAGCGCGCCATCCATCAGCATGGAGCGGCTGCTGGATTGCACCAGCGGTTCGAACACGCTACCGGCGCCCTCGATGGGCGCCAGGGCGCCAGCCGTGGAGAAGTTCATCACCTGCAGACCGGTGTTGACGATGTCATTGGCCATGCTGGCGCGCTGAATGCCGAGCATGCCGTAATGGGCAATCGGGCGGGAGGCATCGCCAACATTCACCAGCAGCGCCTGCTCGGCGTCGGTCAGCACCTTGGTGCTGTCATATTCGACACCCCAGGCTGCCAGCAGCGGTTGCAGATCGGAGGCGCCATTCTCGATGGTGGGGATGCCGTCGGGGCCGCGAATGGCGGTGGAGTAGGCATTCGGGTCGAGGAACACCATGGCCTTGCCGCCACGCAGCACGTGCTGGTCGATGGCGTACAGCATCTGCTCACTCAGCTCCTGCGGGTGCACGAGTAGCAAGATGTCGATAGCTTCATCTATAGACTCGGCCTCCGGATCGACGCGCTGCACCTGATAGAGCTGGCGCACGGAATCCATGAACATCCACGGCTCCGTCGGTTGCATGGTCTGCTGGTTGACGCCACCATCGATCGGCAGGCCGGAGAGGAAGCCGACAATCGGCAGCTCGGGGTTGGCCACCTGCGTAATCAGTTTGGAGAATTCATACTCCAGGAACTCTTCCTGATCGGGGCGGATCAGCGG
>JAUSMU010000371.1 GCA_030645995.1 Gammaproteobacteria bacterium
GCCGCTGCCATGGTGATCGGTGCCAATGTCGGCACCACCTCCACTGGCGTGTTCGCGGCGATTGGCGCCACTGCGCCCGCCAAGCGCGCCGCGAGTGCCCATGTCATTTTCAATGTAGTGACTGCCGTGGTGGCGCTGACGCTGCTGATGCCTCTATTGTGGTTAGTCAACACGCTCGCACACTTCTTCGGTTCGCAAAATCAGCTGGCGACTTCGCTCGCGATTTTTCACACTCTGGTCAAGACCCTGGGCATTCTCATCATGTGGCCACTCACAGGTCTGATGGTGCGGCGTCTGGAAAAATACTTCCGCTCGATGGAAGAGGACGAGAGCCGCCCGCGCTATCTCGACCACAACGTGCAGGCCACGCCGATGCTGGCCATGGATGCGCTGGTGCTGGAGCTGCAGCGCATGGGTGCCTTGGCACGTCATCTCGCCAGCGAGGCGATCAGCACCGAAGACAGTGGCAACAAGCATCTGGCCAGTGGTCATCGTGCCCTGGAGAATCTGAATCTGGCGGTCGCTGAATTTTCCAGCGGCATTCCGCGCAGCGGGGTCGCGGCAGCGGTGCTCAATGGTCTGCCGGATGCACAGCGGGTCGGGCAGTATCTGGTCAATGTTGCCGAGCATGCGCAGGAAATGGTGGTGGAGCATCCGCAGGCGGAACTGGCCGTCGAGGAGCTGTCGGCGGAGCGCAATCATCTGCGGGCGCATGCGGTGGAGCTGCTGGGGTTCACGCAGGTGGAAGCGCCGGGGTGGAACCTCGAAACGCTGACCGAGCAACGTCGTATGTTCGAGGCGGATTATCAGACGCTCAAGGCTCGCCTGTTGCGCGCCGGTACCACCGGCGAGGTCGCCCCGCGACGCATGGCATTGGCGTTGGAGCGCATGAGCGAGCTGCACAGAATTGTCGATCAGGCTACCAAGTCTGCCGTCTATCTGGACCGCTTCATCAAGATGAGCAGGCCAGCGGTTGCGACTCAATCTGGCGAGCAGGCGGTTTCAACAACAGCGTCAGAGCCCGAGCCGGAGCTGGAACCGGAATCAAAAGCAGAAGTCTCGACCGATGCGAACGATATTTCAGTAACGGCCGTTCCTGAAACTGCAGCGTCAGAGAATCCAGCGGCGCCGGACCCCACCGATACTTCACCCCGCTCGAACTGATCTCGAGGTAAGTGCTTTTTGTTAAATTCGTGGTTGTTAAACTCGTGGTTGTTAAATTCGTGCTTGTTGCATTGGCGGATCAACAAGAAAAAGCTATCGGCATGGCTGGGGGTGATCTCGTTCGCATTCTTCAGCACACTGGCGCTCGGGCAGGACACGGCAGTGGAAGCTGATGTCACCCAAGCAGCGCTGGCCGCTGCCACTCAGGCCTATACGGACGGTGATTTCCTCTCGGCTTACAGCCGCTGGCGTCCGCTGGCGGAGGCGGGCAACCCCGAGGCGATGACGAATGTGGGCATACTGGCGCGCTATGGTCTGGGCGTGGTGCAGGATTTTGCGGAGGCATTGCGCTGGTATCAACAGGCCGCCAATCAGCGCTATGCGCGGGGACAGTTTCAGCTGGGCCTGATGTACGAGTATGGGCTGGGAGTGTTGCAGAGCGACACCGATGCGGTGCGCTGGTATCAGGCCTCGGCCGTGCAGGGCTATGTGCGGGCGCAGTTCGCGCTGGGGGCCTTGTTTGCGCAGGGTCGTGGCGTTCCGAAGAATGTCGAGGAGGCCGCGCGCTGGTATCGCCTCGCGGCCGAGCAGGGTGACGCCAATGCGCAGAATATTCTCGGGCGGCTGTATGCTGTCGGCGAAGGAGTTCCGCTGGATGCGGCGCAGGCGCTGCACTGGTATGCGCTGGCAGCGCAGCAGGGACATGCAGACGCGCAAGAGAATTTGCGCGCCGCGTGTCCTGTGGGAGCTGTGGGAGCGGGCCAGCCCGCGATTTGTGAGCAGTAGCGACTGCATTGAAGCGTGGTGGATTATCGCCTGCAGGCAGGCTCCCACAGTCAGTGGTGACCTACTCGTCCACGCACACCTGATTGCGCCCAAGTCGCTTCGCTTGATACAGCGCCCGGTCGGCTCGCGTGAAGATGCTTTGCAGATTGGTATCGCTGGCCCGGAATTCTGAAATGCCGGCGCTAATGGTGACGCTGATGTCTTTGGGTTCCATCGTCATCAACAAGCCTTCGAAGGAACTGCACAGCCGCGCGGCCATGATCAGTGCATCTGCCTGCGCCGTCTCCGGCATCAGCACCGCGAACTCCTCGCCCCCCACGCGTGCCAGCGTGTCGCAATCGCGCACGCTCCTCTGGCAATGTCCTGCCATGGCTTGCAGCACCACGTCGCCCGCATGATGACCGTAAGTGTCGTTGATGCTCTTGAAGTGATCGATGTCGATGATCAGCAGTGACATCGAGGTGCCATAGCGACGACTTCGCAGAAACTCCTGCTCGGCCACCTGATAAAAAAACAGACGATTGTAGATGCCTGTGAGCGCATCGGTGTTGGCGCGCCGTTCCAGTTCCATGCGCAGTGCACGCTGTTCTGTCACGTCGGTCGAGAAACCGATCAACATCTCGGGCTGGCCCGGCAACTGCAGTGGCATCTTGGTGGACCAGTAGTAGCGAGTGTTGCCATCCTTGTCGATGAAGGGTTCCTCCATGGTCATCTTGGTACCGGTCTCGAACACTTTCTGATCATTGCTGTAGTATTCCGCACCGATATTGCCCGGCAGCAACTCCACATCGGTGCGGCCGATGATCTCGGAGGTGGGGAGTTTCAGAAGGTTCGCCACGCGAGGATTCACGTAGACATAGCGACCCTCGTGGTCCTTCAGGTAGATGTTGGCTTCGATGTTGTGCAGCACGGTGTTGAGCAGATTGCTCTGTTGCGCAAGTGCCACTTCCAGGCGCTTGCGTTCGGTGATGTCGGTGGCGACGCCGCAGATGCCGATGATGTCGCCCGCCTCGTCCCGAATGGGTGCCTTGACTACCAGATAGATGCGCGTTGCACCGGTTGCCTTGATGACGTTGGATTCTTCGTTTTCCTGGGCAATGCCGCTGGTGATGACCTTCAGATCATTCTCGCGCAATTTCCGAGTTGACTCGGCGTCGAAGAGTTCGTTATCAAAGCGCCCTACACATTGCTCCGGAGCCAGCTGCCACATCTCTGCACAGAGGCGATTGACGTAGGTATAACGTCCCTGCAGATCCTTGGTGAAAATGTGAGCACCTACATTGTCCAGCAATGCGCGCAGCCCGAGCAGTTCTTCTGTTGTTTTTTGCATAC
>JAUSMU010000379.1 GCA_030645995.1 Gammaproteobacteria bacterium
AAGAGGAAAACAAATGTTTCAACAACTAACCCCCCTGCCCGCTGACCCGATCCTGGGCCTCATGGCCGCGTTTCGCGCGGATACCAATCCTCGCAAGATCGACCTCGGCGTCGGCGTCTACAAGGACGAACTCGGCAATACGCCTGTCATGCGCGCCGTCAAGGAAGCCGAGCGCCGCCTGCTCGCCAGCCAGATGACCAAGACCTATGTCGGGCCGGCCGGAGCAGTTGGCTACAACGAACTGGTCGCGCAGCTGATCCTCGGCAAAGAGCTGGCCGCTGCGACGCAGACGCGCCGCTGCACGTTCCAGACTCCTGGCGGTTGCGGCGGTCTGCGGCTGGCGGCGGAGTTCATCGACAAGAGCAAGCCCGGCGCGCGCATCTTCGTGAGCGATCCGACCTGGGCGAACCATATTCCCCTGCTCGGCGAGGCGGGTTTGAAGATCGAGACTTACCCCTACTACGATTACGCCACGCACAGCATCCGCTTCGAAGACATGATGCAGACGCTGCAGCAGGCCAAAGTGGGCGATCTGGTGCTGCTGCACGGTTGCTGCCATAACCCTTGCGGTGCTGACCTGAATCAGGACCAGTGGCGCGCGATTCGCGACCTGGCGTTGAAGAATGGTTTCACGCCCTTCATCGACCTCGCCTATCAGGGCCTGGGCGACGGCGTGGACGAGGACTGCTTCGGTGTGCGTCTGCTGGGCGCCGCGTTGCCGGAATTGATTGTGGTCAGCTCCTGCTCGAAGAATTTCGGTGTCTATCGCGAGCGTGTCGGCGCATTGACCGTGATCTGTCAGACACCCGAATCCATGAAGGCCGCCGCCAGCCTGATCGCCTCGACCGCGCGTGGCATCTACTCCATGCCGCCCGACCACGGCGCGACCATCGTCGAAATGATTCTGGCGGATGCAGTGCTGCGTGCCGATTGGGAAGTGGAACTGACGGACATGCGCGAGCGCATCAATGGCCTGCGCACACTGCTGGTGAATCGCCTGAAGGCGGCCGGAGTGAAGCAGGATTTCAGTTTCATTCAGAACGAGAAAGGCATGTTCTCTTTCCTCGGCATCTCGGTGCCGCAGGTTCAGCGCCTGACGAAGGAATACAGCATTTATCTGGTGGATTCCAGCCGTATCAATGTGGCGGGCATCAATGACGCTAACATTGATTATCTGGTGGATAGTCTGAAGACTGTGCTGGGGTGATTCGCGAGACCCTGTGGGAGCGGGCCGTGCCCGCGCATGATCTGGTGTTGAGTCAATCGCGGGCCCGGCCCGCTCCCCCAGGGGAGCGGCGTTGTTA
>JAUSMU010000388.1 GCA_030645995.1 Gammaproteobacteria bacterium
ATCGGCGCTGGCGAATATTTTCGGCAAGCCGTTGTTGAGCTTTGGTCAATGTTATAAGTAACATGGGTGTATTACTATATCCCTCAAATTGTCTTCTAATAACATTATGGTATTAGTAGAGCGGTCTTTCAAGCTCGCCCAGTAAACATCCTTTTGAGTAATTCTTATGTCGAAACAGAAGACGTCCAATTCCGGTGGAAACGACGTGGTGCAGGTCAAGAACCCACGCACGGGCCACTATGTGAAGATCGACAGAACGGAAGGAAAGATCATTTCTCATAAGCAATCTGAAGGCCCCTACAAAGGGGTTCCTGTAGCAAGGAAGCGATCTTGAGTTTGACGACGGCGGTACGCTCCCACAGGTTGCTTTTTGTGTGGATAATCTAATATATTCCGATTATCCCTGCAGAAATATGAATTATGACCTTCGATCAGCAACTCAACAGCTTTGGTGTAGTCCCTTTCAGCCATGGGTCCTTGTTGCCTATGCTGACGGAGTATCGCAGGCCGAATGACAAAATCGCCTCCATGCTGGCCAAGGGGGATATTGTGCAACTGCGTCGAGGCCTCTATATCCTCGGGCCAGCCAGGCGCACCGGGTCAATATCCTTGCCACTTGTGGCCAATCTCCTAAGCGGCCCGTCTTATGTGTCGCTCGATTTTGCACTGAGCTGGCACGGGTTGATTCCTGAGGGAGTGTTGGAAGTGAGCTCCGTGACAACTCGGCGCGCCTTCGTGTATGACACCCCACTGGGACGATTCTCCTACACTCGTCTACCCTTACTTTTCTATCGTGTAGGTGTTCTTCAGACGCAGAATATAGATGGCACTGCCTTTCTTATGGCGACCCCGGAGAAGGCGTTGTGCGATAAAGTGGCGCTGACTCGCAATCTGCCGGTGTTCAGTATCGCCGACATGCAGACATTTCTGATCGAGGATTTGCGCCTTGATACCACGTTGCTGCAAACCATGGATCTGTCCATCATCAATGAGTGTGCGGCAGCGAGCTTCAAACAACGCCAGATGAGGCTGTTACTGAAAGCGCTGGAGACCATGCAATGACAATTGTCGAGCAGATGTTGCAACGCTATGGAGCTACGTCCGATGCTGAAGTCGCCAATGCTCTACGTGAAATCATGCAGGAAATTGCATTGGCAGGGCTGAACCGCAGCGGTTTTTTCCAGAAAGCGGCTTTCTATGGAGGGACGTGTCTGCGGATTTTCCATGGCTTGCCTCGATTCTCCGAAGATCTGGATTTTTCTCTCCTGCAACCCGACCCTGGGTTCGTACTCACACCCTACTTCAAGACGCTGACTGAAGAATTTTCCTCACTGGGATTTGACGTGGAGATTCAGCAGCGTGAGAAGGTCGTGTCGACAGCTATCGTGTCTGCTTTTCTCAAGAAAAATTCAAGCGTTTACGATTTGCAGGTGAAAGGCAGCAAAGCGGTCAAGATCAAGTTTGAGGTGGATACGGACCCACCGCTGCAGTTCACGACAGAAGAGAAATTACTGTTACAGCCTTACTCCTTCTACACGAAATGTTTTTCGTTACCGGACCTGTTCGCAGGGAAAATGCACGCACTGCTGTTTCGCAATTGGAAGACCCGTGTAAAAGGACGAGACTGGTTCGATTTCGAATGGTATGTGCGTCAGGGCGCAGTTTTAAACCTCGACCATTTCTGTGAGCGGGCACGACAGAGTGGGGATTTGACGGTAGAGAATTTGAATTCTGAAGAATTCCTTGAATTGTTGAAAGCTCGTATTGCAAGACTGAATGTTGATTCTGCACGCGACGATGTCAGGCGCTTCATCCGCAGCCCAGAGCAATTGGATATCTGGTCGCAGGACTACTTCACGGAGCTTGCAAAAAGAGTGGCCGTCAAGAAGTAGTGTGTGGGAGCGGGCCTGCCCGCGATGATTTTGCTTTTGAAGGTGATTTGGGCACTGAATCGCGGGCAGGCCCGCCCACAGGGGTTCTTGCGGCGAGAACTGCATTCTTCTGCTATTACTTAAGTACATGGAGTGAGTAATTATCAGACGACTTGCGGTTTATATATATGTTAACTGTAGTGGCCGTCAGAGAGTTCACCATAACTGGCGTGCGTTGGAGGAATAATGACTGCAAGAGAGCTTTTCTATCATCAGGACAAGGTGTTCACCACCGCTGAAGACAAAGCGTACGCTCGAGAAGAGCTGGTCTATAACGTCACCGAGGACATTCTTGTTGTCATGGAGGAGATGAAGGTACCAAAGACGGAACTGGCGCGGCGCCTTGGAAAGTCCAGATCTTATGTCACCCAAATACTGAGTGGCGTTCGAAACATGACCCTGGGCAGTCTCTCCGATATCTGTTTTGTTCTTGGCGTAAAACCGTGTGTTCAGATTATCCAGAATAAACAGGTACCTTCCTACACTACTGTGGGTTGGACCAAAGAATCTGCCAATTCAAATGACTTCGGGTATGAAGTCAAATCACAGCGTAAGCTTGCCAAAGAGAATAAAGAGGTCTGGACGTCGGACCAGGACAGAGTGGCATAACATGGCACTTAACAATTTTCTGGAAAGTGCGCAGCAAAAACTTCGCATACTCACGGTCAATCTTCGAGGGGCTACGATTGGATTTGGAGAAAATACCGACGTATGGAGTATCCAGACTTCGAAGGCAGAGATTACACAGCAATCCCTGAGACGGTTCGCCGAGTTTCAAGAGGCTGAACTCGTCGGTAATGATGAAAATCTGAAGGTGTGGCAATACACGTTCAGTTACGCTCTTGGTGTACGGTTGCTGAAAAAGGACGATAAAGGCGAGGATGATGACGAGAATCCCTTGCTGGTCATCAGCGCTCAATTTGCTGCAGTGTACCTGTCTGATGGGAAATTGACGGAAGATGAAGTGAATGCGTTTTCGCGAGACCAGGCGGTTGTTCATATTTGGCCCTATTGGCGCGAATATGTTCAATCAAGCTGCTTCCGTCTAGGTTTGTCTCGCCCAATCAACGTGCCCACTTTTGTACTAAACGGCTCCGACGGGGCGTTGTAACCCCCTGTGTGGGAGCGTACCCGAGGGCATAAAGGCCCGCCCGCGATTGATTTGTCTTTTGAAGTTGATTGGAACACTGAATCGCGGGCAGGCCCGCTCCCACAAATCTAAATCGAGAGGCTAAAGTAATTCATGAATCCAAGAGTCAAGTCTGTATCACCTTTGCCGGGCTATAAACTGCTGCTGGAATTCACTAGCGGTGAACGCGGGCAGTATGACTGCACTCCAGTGCTTGAGTTTGGAGTGTTCAAGGAGCTGAAGGATGCTCAGTATTTCCGGCGGGCCAGCGTCATGGATGGCACAGTAGTATGGCCTCATGAGCAGGATATCTGTCCGGACACCCTGTATCTGGACTCGGTGAAGGTTTGATTTGTGGGAGCAGATCAAGCTTAAGGGGCCGAAACTCCTGGGTACCACCGTCCCGCACTGAACCCCAGCATGCGCCCACTCAACATCGCCCCCACCGCCAGATCATAATCCATCTTCTCCCCCTCCCAGCGCGTCACCGCCGTGCGGGAGTCAATCGCCAAACCAAGCCCGTCATGTTCT
>JAUSMU010000396.1 GCA_030645995.1 Gammaproteobacteria bacterium
CATCCGGGCCATGACAACCGCCGTAGATCAAACCGGGGATTCTTCCGATGTAGCATTGGTCCTCGTCAGACCATTCCACAATCTTTGCGTATTTCGCACTGTCTTTCATTTTCTGGAATCCTCAATGGCCCGTTTGACGTCCTTCACCTGATAATCCTCGGCATCTTGACCCAGATTGCCTGAGACAGTCACGCGTTGGCTCAGTTCTGGATGTCTGAAATTCCGATGGTTACCCTTACCTCTGCGGTTCACAAACCCCGCGCGCTCCAAATCGCGTATCAATTCCCTGATCTTTGGTGGCATACGTCCTGTATCCCCTGTGCTGATATTGCTCCTGTGCTCCCCCACAATTCAATATAGACCATCCTCCGCATACGTGGCCCTGCCTCCCCTGTGGGAGCTTGCCTGCAAGCGATTCAATCCCTAGGCATAACCCCCTATCGCTTGCAGGCAAGCTTGTATGTTTATGGTGGACAAGCGATAAGGGGCTTGTCGGGGGTGGAGGGACTAGGCTCGCATCTGCATAGACAGACCGTGGGAGACATCGCCCCACCTTCTCACCGCAAGCGCCAATAAGGAATCTATCGGCATAAGACCGACGATTAGTGGCAAGCCAGCGTTCGTGTGAGCCCCGACAAGCAAGCTCACATTAACGCGGAGGTGTGCTCATGGCAACTTGTGTGAAGGCTCTTCAGATCGGAGTGGATGTCAGCAAAGCAGAGCTGGTAATCAGTGTGGATGGGCAACCGCCCTTTGCGCTGGAGAACAGCACCAAAGCGATCAAGGGATGGCTCAAGCAACTGCCTGCTCAGTGTCAGATTGCGATGGAGGCCACCAACGACTTTCACATGAGTTTGACAACTCTTGCACACGCAAAGGGCCACCGCGTGTATCTGCTCAACGGCTACCGTCTGAATCGCTACCGCGAAGGGGTGGGAGGACGGGCCAAGACGGACTGCGCCGATGCGCTGTTGATCGTGCGTTATCTGCAGCGTGAGCAAGAAGATTTGCGGGAGTGGGAACCTGCCCACAAAGGGTACCGGGAGCTGCAGGTGTTGCTGCACAGACGCGCCACGGTGATCAGAGCCAAGACACAGATACAGCAAAGCCTGGAAGGGATCAGCGTTCTGGAGGGTGTGCTCAAAAGCTTGCTCAAACAGATTGAGCGAGTGGATCAGTTGATCCGTAAACACATTCTGAAAATCGTCGAGCAGGCCCAGTGGCAAGGGTATTTGCAGCGTTGCCAGCAGATCGAAGGGATCGGGCCTATCACTGCAGCGGGACTGACGATGGCGTACAACCGTGGTCATTTCAAGGACAGCGACGCCTTTATTGCGTTCCTGGGGATGGACGTGCGGGTGCGTGACTCGGGAGCCAAACAGGGTAAGAGGAAGTTGACCAAGCAGGGAGATCCGGAGCTGCGAAGGCTGCTACATCTTGCGGCGATGCAGGCCAAGAGGCAGCCGGCGTGGCAGCAATTTTACCAACGCCACATTGATCGAGGACTGGCTCCGATACAGGTGTTGAACATTCTGGCGCGCAAGCTAGCCAGGGTAGCGTTTGCGCTGATGAGGAACCAGACTGACTATGAGCCCAGACGGTTGCCGGACCCACAAGCGGTGATGAACTGCTAAGGTCAGGTCTGGGTGACGGGTAGGGTTGGGCAGGACCGTCTGCCGCCAGGACGGCGGCAGTCGAGCCCCCACGGACGGGTCTACGGCGTGTCCTGCTCAACCCTACTCGTTACCCAAACCGGCGTGCGAAGTGCTGACTAAATCAACTCAGCTCTTGCACTGAGACATAGAATCTCCCACATG
>JAUSMU010000402.1 GCA_030645995.1 Gammaproteobacteria bacterium
AAGAGCAGCGTCGACGGCGTAATCGGCTTTCCTGCCGACATCGAGAAACCTATCGTCGCCGCCTTTTCGCCCAGCAGCACCGTGATGTCGCTGGCACTGACCGCTGACACCGACTCTGGCAGCCTCAAGGAACTCGCAGAAGAGATCCGCCTGGAGCTAGTCGACCTGGACGAAATCTCACGCGTCGACGTCAACTATGTACGCCCCTACGAGATTGCCGTCGAGATATCCGAATTCACCTTGCGTCAGTACAACCTGACTCTGAACCAGGTTTCCACCGCGATCAACAACGCCGCCATGGACATGCCTGCGGGCACACTGCGCACGTCCGGCGGGGACATTCTGCTGCGCAGCAAGGGCCGGGTCTCTACAGGCGCCGAGTACGAAAACATCGTCGTGCGCTCCTATCCCGACGGCTCGCAATTGCGCCTGGCGGACATCGCCACGGTAAAGGATGGTTTCGAGGAAGGTTACCTCGCAGCGCGGATCGATGGCAGAAACACCACCATCATCCAGGTCTATCGAATGGGCGAGGAAGACACGATCAAGTCGGCGGAAATCGTCAAGGATTACGTCGCGGCGAAGGCTCCGACCCTGCCCGCAGGAATAGAGCTGTCCATCCTCACCGATGATGCCCGTGCGCTGAAGGAGCGGATTTCCACAGTCGCAGGCAACGCCTATCAAGGCTTCTTCCTGGTGCTGATCATGCTGACACTGTTCCTGCGCTTCAAACTGGCCATCTGGGTAGCGGCAGGCATTCCCATTTCCATCCTTGGCGCGCTGGCGCTGTTTCCCTCGCTGGACGTCACGCTCAGCTCACTGACCATCATGGCCTTTATTCTCGTCCTGGGGATTCTGGTGGACGATTCCATCGTGGTGGCGGAGCGCGTCTTCGTTTATGAACAGAATGGCGTTCCGCCACGAGAGGCCGCCGCCGAAGGCACTCTCAGCGTGTCCGTCCCCGTAATCTTCGGAGTGCTGACCACCATGGCCGCCTTCCTTCCGCTGTTGATGCTGGAAGGCCCGATGGGGTCGTTTTTCTTCGTGATCGGAGCCGTGGTCGTGCTGTGCCTGTTCATGAGCGTGATCGAATCACAACTGATTCTTCCAGGCCATCTCGCGCACCGCCGCACCAGCGGTTATCTGCTGGAGGGCAGCCCGGTCATGACGCGGTGGCTGGCCCTGCAGGAGCGCATCAGCCAGGGATTGAACAATTTCGCCGCCAACACGTATCAGACGGCCCTGCGCAAATGTCTGGACTATCGCTATGCAACGTGGGCAGTAGCGATCTCCATCATCGTCATCACCGCAGGTCTGTTGATGAGCGGGCGCGTAGTGTTCCAGTTCTTCCCCGCTGTTGAAGGCGACCGTATCTATGCCAGCGTGCAGATGCCCGAAGGAGTGGCGGTCGCCATCACCGAGGAAGCACTGCAGAAGCTGGAAGCGGCGGCAATTGAGCTGAGCCGCGAACTCGACGAGGAGCTGGCCGCGAAGATCGCCGCCGGTGACGCCCCTGCAGTTCCCGGCCACGTGGTCGAAAGGTCACTGACAACGCTCGGCGCCCGCATCAACAGGGGCGGCGGTCCCGGCGGCGGACGCCCCTCAGCTGGTGGCAGTCACATTGCCGAGGTTGTGCTGATTCTGCAGCCATTCGAACAGCGGGGCGAAATCAGTTCCAATGAAGTACGCAACCGCTGGCGCGAAAAGGTCGGCTTCATTCCTGACGCGCTGGAAGTTGGGTTCGTTTCCGATTCATTCTCTGCGGGCTCAGCGCTGAGCTTCCGGCTTGAAGGTCGCAACGAGGAAACTCTGCAGGCCGCAACGGCCGAATTGCGCGAGGCTCTGGGACGCTACCCAGGGGTATTTGATATCAACGATTCCTTCAGAGCGGGCAAGCAGGAAGTGCAGATCGAGATCCTGCGCGAAGGCGAGCAGATGGGCTTCACCCTCGACAGTATCTCTCGCCAGGTACGTCAGGCGTTCTATGGTGCCGAGTCTCAGCGTATATTGCGCGGTTCAGAGCAGGTCCGGGTCATGGTTCGGTATCCAGAGAATGAGCGACGCTCTTTGGGTAATCTGGAAGACATGATACTGCGCACACCCGATGGCGGCGAGATACCACTTTCCAGCGTCGCCCGCCTGTCGCTGGGCAACAGCTATTCCAGCATCAACCGCCAGGATGGGCGTCGCGTCATCACCGTGAGTGCAGACGTGAATCGCAGCGTCACGACTCCAGAACAGGTCATCCAGGAGATCAACGCGGAGTTCGCGGACAAATGGCGCACCGAATACGGCGTCGGCATGGCACTGGGCGGTGAGGCAGAACAAAGCGCAGAATCCATGGGCTCATTGTTTGCCAGCTATCCTCTTGCCCTGTTCGTTATCTTCACCCTGCTGGCGATACCGCTGAAGTCTTACACTCAGCCACTGATCATCATGTGCGTAATTCCCTTCGGAGCCATTGGAGCGATTATGGGCCACTTCATCCTCGGTCAGGAATTGGTATTCTTCTCGCTGATCGGCATTGTAGCGCTGGGTGGCGTAGTAGTGAATTCCAGCCTGCTGATGGTGGATTATGTCAACAGGGAGCGAGATGCTGGTCACGATCTGCATGAAGCAATTGCCAAAGCCGGCACCGCTCGCTTCCGGCCGATTTTCCTGACCTCCATCACTACCTTCATTGGCCTCGCACCGTTGATGGTAAATCCAACACCGGCGACGTTCTTCATCGTGCCGATGGCAACTTCACTGGGTTTCGGAGTGCTTTTCGCCACGGCTATCACCTTGTTCCTGGTGCCGTGTCTGTACGCGATTCTTGAAGACCTGACTACTCGCAAGGTTCATGAGAATCATTTGACTCCAGTGGCACCTGGCACCTACCACGTCGAGGGCTAGATGACCGATTGTGGCGGTCGATAGACCGCCACTTGTTCGTGTCCCGCATCCCGCAGATGCGATGCGTGCAGGCGGCTCATGATGCCTCTGTCGCAGTACAGTAGATATTGCTGTCCATGCGGTAGTTCTGAGAAGCGCGTGCGCAGTTCATAGAAAGGAATCTTCTCGAGAGTGGCGCGCAGTTCGGCTGGCAGCTCCAGCGGGCGGGCCTCCTCTTCTTCGGGGTGGCGAATGTCGATAATGACGACGCCGCTCTCGGGCGCTGCCACCTCCTCTACCTTGATCGCCTTGTTACCTACCCCCTCAATGACACGATCAATCATCTGAATCTCGATATTCTGGATTGCCGTTTCCAGAACATCAAAGCTGAACCGCGCCTCCTCTGCTTCGATACGGGGCAACCTGGCCCGTGTGGTTGGCCGCACTGAAATTACCCCGCAGTATTCCGGCACATGCTTGGAAAATTCTTCCGTGCCGATCTGCCTGGCGAGATCGATGATTTCTTGCTTGTCGCTGGTGATAAGAGGGCGCAGCACTAACTTGTCGGTGACGCGGTCGATGATCGCCAGATTGGCGATGGTCTGGCTCGCGACTTGCGCCACACACTCGCCAGTGACCAATGCCTCCAACTTGAGAAAGCCCGCCACCCTGTCCGCAGCGCGCAACATCATGCGCTTGAGGACCACCCCCATTTGCGTCTTGCCGATCTTGGTGACGATCTCCTCCACCACCCCCTCAAACGGCACCGTCACAAACTTCACGCGGTGTGAAGCACCATACTTGAGCCACAGATACAGGGCAACTTCCTTGACTGCCAGCTCATGCTCGCGCCCACCCAGGTTGAAGAAACAGTAGTGTGTGATCAAGCCACGCCTGATGCACATGTAACTCGAAACGGCGGAATCGAAGCCACCCGAGATCAGCGATAGCACACCATCCTGCGTCCCCAGGGGATAGCCGCCCAGCCCCCTGACAGTGCGCTCCACCACAAACATCTCATCGTGATGGATCTCTATCTTGACCTCGACCTCGGGGTTGTCGAGATTGACTCCACGGGCACCATAGCCATTCACCAGCCCTGCGCCGACAAAACGCTCCACGTCCATAGAATTGTAGGGATGCACGCCCTGCCGTTTGCAGCGCACGGCAAATGTCTTGCCTCTCAGCAGAGGCCCGTAGCAAGTTCGGGCAAGCTCCAGTATTCCGTCCAAGTCTGGAAGCGGACACTTGCGCACCTGCATCACTGCGGCAATGCCCGGCGTATGAGCAAGCAGCGTCATGATGCGTTCCAGGATGATCGGGTCGGAGAGTTCCGTCAGGATTTCCAGATTGTCCCATTCCCCGAGCACACTGATCCCCTCGTCAATCGCCGTGAGCTGCGTACGCAGACTGCGCCGGAGCACTCGGATCATGCGCCGACGGACCTGACGAGTCTTGATGGTAATCTCCGGAAAAAAGCGCACGACAAACAGCATGAATTCAACTCACAGGTGGAAGAAGAGACTGGAAATACAGAAAAGCACCATTTTTGATCACAAACTAATCTCAAGCACTATTATGGTGCGCACGGTAAGCGAAACGACGAGAGGAAGGAGCGCCAGACCTTGAAAACACTCGATGTGCGGAGCTTCTTCTACTGGCATATATTTTGCTCCACCCCTGCACACAAGGCCCGCTGGCGCGCTATTATAGTCCCGATGGAGCAGCTTGTTGAGCGCAGCCCACTGCACTTCTTCGGCGTCCCGCGTTATAGTGAGGCTTTACTGAGGAATC
>JAUSMU010000406.1 GCA_030645995.1 Gammaproteobacteria bacterium
CTGCGAACTGGGTGGCAGCCAATTTCAGCTGCCGCTGAGCCGGTCGTAAAAGTCCAGTCGTAAAAACCCAGGTGACGCTACTGTGGCACCGTGCCACGTGGCTCCCGATTCTGGAAGTCCAGCATCCAGCCTGGGTATTCACTCGGCAGGGCACTGGCTTCGTCCAGCCGCGTGAGTTGCTCCGTGGACAGTTGTGAGTCCACCGCCGCCAGATTGTCCAGCAGCTGTTCGCTGGTCTTGGCGCCGATGATCACGCTGGTCACGAAAGAGCGGCTGAGCAGCCAGGCCAGCGCCACGCGCGCCACCGACTGATTCGCCTCAGTGGCGACACTGTGCAGCGCCTCCAGCACATGCGGGAGGCGTTCCATATTCACGGGCGGGAAGTCGAAGGACGAGCGACGTGCACCGGCCGGACCTTGCTTGTTCGGATCGAATTTGCCCGACAGAAGTCCGCCCGCCAATGGGCTCCACGGCAGAATCGCCAGGCCTTCACTCTGCGCCATCGGCACGATCTCGCGCTCGATGTCGCGACCCGCGATGGTGTAGTACATCTGCGCACTCTGGAAGCGCGCCAGCCCATTGGCTTCGGCGAAACCGACGGCCTTCATGGCATGCCAAGCGGCCAGATTGCAGAATCCCACATAACGCACCTTGCCGGAGCGCACGACGTCATCCAGCGCGCGTACTGTCTCCTCGATGGGCGTGACGGGGTCATAGCCATGAATCTGGTACAGATCGATGTAATCCAGCCCGAGGCGTTGCAGGCTCTGATCGATGCTCGACAGGATGTGCCCGCGCGACAGGCCGACTTGATTGACACCCCTGCCGAGGCGTCCGCGCACCTTGGTGGCCACGACGAACTGGTCGCGCGGTCGTCCCAATGAAGCCAGTGATGCTCCCAGCAGTCGCTCGGATTCGCCTTCGGAATAGACATCGGCGGTGTCGATGAAGTTGACACCATGGTCGAGTGCCGTGCCGACCAGCGTATCGACATCCTTGCTGCCGAGTTTGCCGATGGCCTCCCAGAAGCCCTTGCCGCCAAAGGTCATGGTGCCGAGGCACAGCTCCGATACATAAAGTCCTGTCCTGCCAAGAAGTTTGTAGCGCATAGCGTTTCTCCTGTTGTGGTCAGATTATAGGTACTGCGTTGCTGCCGATGTCAGTCAGGTGGTAGTTTTCCTGTGCTCAAGAGGCGCGCCAGATACTTGCCAGTATGAGACGCTGGATTGTTTGCCACTTGCTCCGGAGTGCCCTCGGCGATGATCTGCCCGCCACCGTTGCCGCCTTCGGGGCCAAGGTCGACAATCCAGTCCGCGGTCTTGATGACGTCGAGATTGTGTTCGATCACCACAATTGTGTTGTGTTGGTCGCGCAGCTGATGCAGCACGGCGAGCAGCTGTTTGATGTCTTCGAAGTGCAGCCCCGTGGTAGGTTCATCGAGAATGTAGAGAGTCTGGCCAGTGTCGCGCTTGGAGAGTTCTCGCGCCAGCTTGACCCGCTGCGCCTCGCCGCCGGACAGTGTCGTGGCCGCTTGTCCCAGGCAGAGGTAGGACAGGCCTACCTCCATCAGTGTCTGCAGCTTGCGGGCGATGGCCGGTACGGCGTCGAAGAACTCGCGGGCGTCCTCGATGGTCATCTCCAGCACTTCGCAGATGTTCTTGCCTTTGTATTTGACCTCCAGAGTCTCGCGATTGTAACGCTTGCCCAGGCAGACATCGCAGCGCACATAGACGTCCGGCAGAAAGTGCATCTCCACCTTGACCACGCCATCGCCCTGGCATGCCTCGCAGCGGCCGCCCTTGACGTTGAAGCTGAAGCGACCGGCCTTGTAACCGCGTGAACGTGCCTCCTGAGTCCCGGCGAAGAGATCGCGCACGGGCGTGAAGATGCCGGTGTAAGTCGCCGGGTTGGAGCGCGGTGTACGGCCGATGGCGCTCTGGTCGATGTCTACCACCTTGTCGAGCAACTCCAGCCCTTCGATCCCCGTGTGCGCGGCGGGTGTCAGCGTCGTCGCGCCGTTCAATTGCGTGGCGGCAAGCGGATAGAGCGTGCCATTGATGAGCGTCGACTTGCCGGAGCCGGAGACTCCCGTGATGCAGGTAAGCAGCCCGAGCGGAATCTGCAGGTCGACATTGCGCAGGTTGTTGCCGCTGGCGCCTCTCAGTGTGAGCATCTTCTTCGGATCGGCTTGCACGCGGCGCTTGGGCACCTCGATGCGCAGACGGCCGGAGAGATACTTGCCCGTCAGGGATTCTTCGGAGTCGAGTATGTCCTGCAGGGTCCCTTGCGCGACGATCCTGCCGCCATGGACGCCCGCGCCGGGTCCGATGTCGATGATGTGGTCGGCGTGGCGGATGGCATCCTCGTCGTGCTCGACGACGATCACTGTGTTGCCGATGTCGCGCAGATGGAACAGGGTTCTGAGCAAGCGATCATTGTCGCGCTGATGCAGGCCGATGGACGGCTCGTCCAGAATATACATGACGCCGACCAGCCCGGCACCGATCTGACTGGCCAGACGGATGCGTTGCGCCTCGCCACCGGAGAGCGTGTCTGCACTGCGGCTGAGAGTGAGATAGTTCAGACCTACGTCGACGAGAAACTTCAGACGATCCTGCAACTCTTTGAGAATCTTCTCTGCAATAGTGGCGCGGCTGCCAGCCAGCGTGAGGGTGCCGAAATAAGTCGCCGCCTCGGTGATAGTCATGGCCGCAACTGCAGGCAGATTGATGCCGTCGATGAAGACATGCCGGGCCTCGGGTCGCAGGCGGGTGCCCTCACAGTCCGGGCAGGGCTGCGAGCTGAGGAAGCGAGCCAGGTCTTCGCGCACCATCGCGGACTCGGTCTCGTGATAGCGGCGCTCCATGTTGGGCAGGATGCCTTCGAATTCATGGCGTCGCGTCACCGTGTCGCCCCGATCGTTGAGGAAATGGAAGTCGATGATCTCCTTGCCACTGCCGTGCAACACAGCGTTACGGTGCTTCCCGGACAGCTCCTTGAGCGGGGTGTCCACCTCGAAACCATAGTGCTTTGCCAGCGAAGTGAGCATCTGAAAGTAGTAAAAATTGCGCCGGTCCCAGCCGCGAATCGCGCCCTCGGCGAGGCTCAGGGATTCGTCGGTGATGATGCGCTTTTCGTCGAAGAACTGTTTCAGTCCCAGGCCATCACAGCCTGTGCAGGCCCCGGCCGGATTGTTGAAGGAGAACAGGCGCGGTTCCAGTTCGCTGATGCTGTGGCCGCAAATCGGACAGGCGAAGCGCGAGGAGAACAACATTTCTTCGCGCTTGGAAGGACTGCCGTCTTCCTCCATCAACGCGACCATGGCCAGACCCTCGGCCAGTTGCAAAGCTGCCTCGAAACTCTCGGCGAGACGCTGCTGCATGTCCGGCCGCACTTTCAAGCGATCGATGACAACGTCGATGCTGTGCTTCTTGTTTTTCTCCAGCTCCGGCGGAAAATCGATTTCGGTCACGATGCCGTTGATACGTGCGCGGACATAACCGCTGGTCTTCAGTTCGCTGAACACATGCAGGTGCTCGCCCTTGCGCTCGCGCACCAGCGGTGCCAGCACCATCACTCGCGTTCCCTCCGGCAGCGCCAGCACCTGATCCACCATCTGGCTGACGGTCTGCGCCTCTAGCTTCCGGTGGTGAGTGGGGCAGTAGGGGTCGCCGACGCGCGCGAACAACAGCCGCAGATAATCGTAGATCTCTGTGATGGTGCCGACAGTCGAGCGCGGGTTGTGTGAGGTAGACTTCTGTTCGATGGAGATAGCGGGGGAGAGCCCTTCGATGTGATCGATGTCGGGCTTGTCCATCATGGACAGGAATTGTCGTGCGTAGGTGGACAGTGATTCGACGTAGCGGCGCTGGCCTTCGGCGTAGAGTGTGTCGAAGGCGAGAGAGGATTTCCCTGAACCAGACAGGCCGGTGATGACCACCAGTTTGTCCCGGGGAATGCTAACGTTGATGTTCTTCAGATTATGGGTTCTGGCCCCTCTGACTATGATCTTGTCCATGTAGCGTGTCCCTGACTTTCCGCACTTTCCGCACGCAGGCGATCTGCACTCGTCGCAAGCGATGACCAAACAGCGGATTATGATTAAATCGGTTGGCAAGCGCAAAGGCTGCCTGCGTGCGATGCTTTTAGTGCTATTCTTGGAGTAGACTACGCCGCCTGTGGGAGCGAGCCCTGCTCGCGATTGATTCAGTGTTACTTTTGAGCATTAATCGCGAGCGGGGCTCGCTCCCACAGGGGGCGAACAAACGGAAAACAGAAAACCGACTGGAGGTTTCAAAGTGGCGAGCAGAGGCGTAAACAAGGTAATTCTGGTAGGCAATTGCGGGGGCGATCCCGAGACACGTTTTCTGCCCAGCGGCGGTGCCGTAGCCAATGTGACGCTGGCCACCAGCGAATCCTGGAAAGACAAAAATACCGGTCAACAGCAGGAGAAGACTGAATGGCATCGCGTGGTGTTCTTCAACCGTCTGGCCGAGATCGTCGGTGAGTACGTGAAGAAAGGCTCCAAGCTCTACATCGAAGGCAGCCTGCGCACACGCTCTTGGGAGCAGGATGGCATCAAGCGCTACGCCACCGAAATCGTGGCGGCCGAGATGCAGATGCTCGACTCCCGTGGTAGTCAGGGTGGCATGGGCGGAGCGTCTGGAGGCGGAGGCGTGGACGATTACGACAGCCAGTTCGGACAGGAACCTGCAGCGCAGAAAGCCCCTCAGCAGGCCCCTCAACAACAATATGGCAATCGTCCGCGCGAGTCCGCACCGGCGCCAACCTCCGCGCCATCGAACTTCGACAATTTTGATGACGATATCCCGTTCTGATCATCGCCGCCCCGGCATCACAATACGGGAACACAATGCAGGGTAATCAGGAAAGGTGAAGCTTTTACTTGTCGGTGCCGGCAGTCCGGTCGGAATGGAGTTGATTAAGCAACTGCAGCAGAGAGGGGTGGAGTATTTCGCCCCCGAGCCCGGTCGGATTGATTCCCGGGATCCGTTGAGCGTCGCCAAGGTGATTACCCAGTGTGGCCCCGATCAGGTCATCAACCTGTCCTCCTATCGCGCTGGTAGCCAACTGGCGATTCTCGAAGCTGAAAAGAATCCGCAGGAATGCGATGCCGTCAACCATGAGCAGGCGTCGGTCATTGCCCAGGTTTGCGATCATTTGAATATTCCGCTGGTGCACCTCTCCTCTGCCTATGTGTTCAACGGCGACAAGAAGTTGGGTTACAGCGAGCAGGATGCTACCAAACCGATGGGTGTCTACGGAGCCACATCGTTGTCAGGGGAGCAGGCCATCTGCGGTGTGCTGGAGAAACACATCATCGTTCGCACCGGATGGATCTTCGGTCAGGGGCAAGATGAGCTAATCCGGCGCTGGATCGCCGAGGCGCGCCAGGCCGAAGGGGTGGTAACGGTATCGCGGCGCAAGTTCAGTCCGACGCCGGTCGAAGATGTCGCCCGTGTGCTGATGGCGATCGCTCTGCAGGTGGATTGCCATGCCAATGTCTGGGGCATTTATCACTACTGCGGGCTGGAGACCAAGCGCGAGAGCGAGTTTGTCCAGCAGGTCCTGAAACTTGCGGCCCAGCACGACGAGAGCATCTACAAGCTTCTGGACCACCTCAGCCTCAATCTGTTGCGTGCCGATCCTCCCGAGATCGCCAACACGACGCTTGCCACGAAGAAGATCTTCGACACCTTTGGCATCAAGCAGCGTACCTGGAACGGCAGCCTGCAAAACTTGATCAAGAGCCTCTACAAGCCAGAGACGCGAGGGTGAGCGACATGGCGATTTCCCCCGGTTCTGCCCTGACACCCATCGACACCGCGTTGGCGCAGTTGCTCAGCCGCATGGCGGCAGTGGCTGATTGCGAAGAGGTCACGCTGCCGCAGGCGCTGCACCGAGTGCTGGCGGAAACTGTCTATGCCGCGATCGACGTCCCCGGTCATGCCAACAGCGCGATGGATGGGTATGCAGTGGACAGCCAGACACTGGCTCGCGGGCAGTGCCGCTTGCGTGTCACTCAGCGAATTCCGGCCGGAAAGGTCGGTCGGGCGCTTGAAATCGGCAGCGCTGTCCGCATCTTCACGGGCGCACCAATCCCAACGGGCGCGGACGCCGTAGTAATGCAGGAGAATTGCAGGGTCGAGGGTGACGAAATCATCGTCCTGCAGTCGGTAGTGGCCGGAGAGAATGTGCGCCGTGCTGGCAGCGATGTCGAACGAGGGACGTTACTGTTCGAGGCCGGACAGCGCCTGCGGGCTCCGGATATTGGCATGCTGGCGGGGGTGGGCAGCGCGACTGTCAAAGTCCGCAAGCCGTTGCGGGTTGCTGTGCTCACCACTGGCGACGAGCTGGTGCGGCCAGGGGAACCGCTGCAGCCTGGACAGATTTACAACTCGAACTATTACATGTTGAGTACTCTGGTGCAGGGGCTCGGTCATGTGGCGGTGGATTGCGGGATTGTCGCGGACTCGCTCGACAGAACCGAGCAGGCATTGCATGCGGCGGCTGCTAGCGCAGACTGCATCATCAGCAGCGGGGGTGTCTCTGCTGGTGAGGAAGACCACGTGCGTACAGCACTGGAGCGTATCGGGGAGCTGTCGCTGTGGAAGCTGGCGATCAAGCCTGGCAAACCCTTTGCCTTCGGTCAGGTGGCGGGCAAGCCCTTTTTCGGATTGCCCGGCAACCCGGTCTCGGCATTCGTGACGTTCGCTCTGCTGGTGCGTCCTTGTTTGCAGCGGTTGAGCGGCGCTCGCAACCAGGCGCCTTTGCAGTGGCAATTGGCGGCAGACTTTGAGTTGCCCGTCTCCGGAATCCGCCAGGAATATCTGCGGGTGTGTTGTGCCACGGATGCGCAAGGCGAGACGGTTTTGCGCCTGGCGGGAAGCCAGAGTTCGGGAGTGTTGTCGTCGGTGAGTCACGCGGACGGATTGGCGATAGTGCCGCCGCTAAGCGCCGTGCAGCGGGGCAACAAGTTGAGATTCATGCCGTTAAGTGAGATAGTCGGTCAGGTCTGAAAGCAGACAATCAGAGTCATCGAGAGCGAACCATTGTGAACACGTCAGTGCATTTTCAAGAGAAAATTTCCTCGCTCCGGCTGGCTGGGTTGGCTTTGTTACTGCCTGTGTTGCTGGTCGCCTGTCAGCCTACCCGTCAAACCGTCGTGGTGCTGCCTGAACCTGAACCGGTGATCGAAGACACTTCGTTGCAGGATGAGGCTGCCGCACGCGCGCGCTTCGAAGAGGAACTGCGCTATCAGCGCATGATCGCCGACATTCTCTATGACGGGCGCAAGGCGCTGAATGCCAATCGCCTGCTGACTCCGCCCGATATCAGTGCGCATGCGTATTTTCAACGTGTGCTGGCCATTGAGCCTGAGAACGCAGTCGCTCTGCAGGGCATTCAGGACATCGTCGCCAAGTATCTGCAACTGGCGGGGGAGGCCGGGCGCCAGGGTCTGTACGACGAAGCCAAGGGGTATCTGCGCCGTGCCGAACAGGTCGACCACAATCATGCTGGGATCGCTCCGGCCTGGGTCGCGCTGGAAGCCGAGATGACGTCCGTGGATGTCGTGCACAGCCTGAGTGCCGCCGAGCTGGCGAGCAAGTCTGCGGCCATTTCGGTGCAGCTGAGCAGAATCGCCATTCAGGCGCGCGACTCCGGTGCCTTCTTCCTGATCACGGCTCCCAGCGACGATCAGGCCCGCTGGATTTATACCCAGATGCAGGCCGCCGTGGAGGGGCATCGCTTGCGTGGCAATATCGAATTGGGCTCTACCCCCACGATCCGCCTGATCATGCCAGTTGACGGCGATGCGTGATTCGATCCCGGGAGTTGCCATGCTTGCCGACCGACTCAAGGCACTAATGCCCAGTACCACGTCTCTGCATTCTTTTGGAGTGCTGGGAAAAATGGGCGTTGGACTCTTTATTATTTACCTTTTGATCGTGATTTTTCTGGGTTTCTACTGGAGCTCGGAGCCGGAAGCCTTTTCCGTGCGCGACAATCTTGTGGAGAAACTCGGGCCCAACACCGAGATTGTCACAGGAGCGGCGACCACGACCGCGCTGATTCGCACCGCCGAGATCATGCTGAACAAGCCCGGTGGCTATCTGAGTAATGACATTGCACCTCCGGGCCTCTACCTCGACAACATTCCCAATTGGGAGTTCGGCGTGCTGGTGCAAGTGCGAGATCTGACGCGCGCCTTTCGTGAGAATTTCAGTCGCTCCCAGTCGCAGTCCGCCGAGGACATTGATCTGGTGATTGTTGAACCACAGTTCCATCTTCCCAATGACAGTTGGTTGTTACCGGCTTCGGAAGACGAATACCGCAAAGCTGTCGCGGCACTGGAGTCCTACTTGCAGCGCATCAGCGACGACGATGATCAGGACGCTCAGTTTTATGCGCGTGCAGATAACCTGTCGCGCTGGCTGGTGAATGTGGAGTCGCGACTCGGCAGCTTGTCGCAGCGCCTGAGTGCCAGCGTTGGGCAGTCGCAGGCAGGCAGCCTGGAGCTGGCCGGTGAGATCGGCGCACAGCAGTCCACGCAGTCCGGTGGCGACCGTGTGGTGACGACGCCAAGTATGCAAATCGACGATGTGTTCTATGAGGCACGTGGCGCCACCTGGGCGCTGATGCATTTCCTGCAGGCGATTGAAATCGATTTCGACGCAGTGCTGCGCGACAAGAATGCGCTGGTCAGCGTGCGGCAGATCATTCGCGAACTGGAGGCGAGTCAGCGCACTGTGTTCAGTCCCGTAATTCTCAATGGCGGAGGCTTCGGCCTGTTTGCCAACCATTCGCTGGTCATGGCGAACTACGTCTCCCGCGCCAATGCCGCCATCATCGAT
>JAUSMU010000409.1 GCA_030645995.1 Gammaproteobacteria bacterium
TCGAGTTTTTAACGCCAGCGGGAGGCGCTCTGAAGGCAGCGCTTGCTCCACAATTTGCAGCGGCTGAGGACATGGCGAGTGAGGCACTGGCTATCGAGCGAGAGCATGACGGGATTGGTTTGGCGATTGATTCCCGCACGGCAGTAACGCGCTGGGAGGGGGAGAAGATGGATTATGATCTGGCGGTGGGGGCGATGTTGCGTGCGCGGATGCTGGGGTTTAGTGCGGGACGGTGGTACCCAGGAGTTCCGTCCCCTTGAGCTTCTTACATGCGCTCTTCCCGGTTTAGCCGGACACTAGTGATATAACACCCACGTTCAACAATCATTTCGCAACTTCGGCGGAGCTTGTAGCTTTACACCGTTCGTTGGGATACCTTCGGTCCCCCATCAGCATCCACGCATTCCGTGAAAGGCCTTCATATCATGTCAGCACTCAAGAAACGTGTGTTTATCAGCCTTGGCGTTCTCCCGTTGAATCAGCGAAAGGATCTTCCACTCGAAATGTGCGATCTAGAAACCGACAGACTTTACCTGCGGAAGACCACTGCGGATGATTGGGAGAAGTACCATGCTCTCAATTCAAACGCAGAGGTTCTGCGATATTGCTTTGATGTTCCAACCAATGAGGAAATCCGAAAAGAGTTCGACATCCGCATACAGCCGTGGAACTCATCTTCCGAACATTGGCTGAATTTGACGATATTTGAAAAAGACAAAGGTGACTTTATCGGTATGACTGGGCTCAGGAACGCCAATTCCGCTGCTGAGGTTGGTTTCCTGTTTCTTCTACAACACCACAGATTGGGATACGGGACTGAGTCCCTGAAAGCATTAAAAGAATATGCGATATCACTTGGAATCAGAGAGCTTTTCGCGCGAATAGTGAAGGGCAACAACGCTTCTATCCGGCTCGTGGAAAAATGTGGATTCAGCTTTTATACTGAGCGCGAAAATGTTGTTCGCATTAACGGGATATACCACGACGGTTTAATCTACAAGTGGAGACACGAACCATAAAACCAACGACTAAACGGCATTTGTTCTTGTCTCAAAAGTGAATACAACCTGCTTCATGCCATTAAAGTCATTGATCGAATGGGCTCCTTCTTTCATCCCACGTGCGGCATAGAAGGACCTGGCCTCTGTGTTTTCGACGAGAGTTTTTAGTTTCATTGAATCTCCGCAAATACCCCTCGCCCAATCAAATAAAACCTTTCCATATCCATTCCCTTTATGAGTCGGAGCAACAAATATTTGTGATAGCTCTCGTTGCATCGGCTCGACGGCAGCGAACCCTATTAGCGTTTCTCCGTCCTCAACAACTATGACCTTGTGAGTTAACAACAAATTTTCCCAGCGGGTTTTCCAAGCTGCAATAGGGGCAGGATGTCTAAAACTTGAAGATGAATGCCAAGAATCCCACCAGACCTCAAGCAGGTTATCTAGGTCTTGATCTCTGTAGGTTCTTAGATTCATAGCTAAATTGGGTTACGTTTCACTCGGGGAACAGGGGCCTGAAGAATGTCCGCTCGTAGCTCAAAAAGCACCGGGTCTCCTTCGCAAACTTAAACGCGACTTGGCACTCGGGATCTTCAAGAGACTTGATTCGATACTGCTCATACGCCGCAAGCGACTCGAATGAGAACGA
>JAUSMU010000429.1 GCA_030645995.1 Gammaproteobacteria bacterium
GGCGCGTAGCCATTGGGGCGACGGCAGCAATCGGGAGTTGAAGCGATTGATGCTCGAACACGCGTTTCGCAGCGCCGACGTCGTCTGGTTCCACATTGGCAGAACCAACTGGCGCTCACGAAAAGCGGTCGAGAAGATTGGAGCTGTGTTTTCCCACGAGAGCTCTCATGAAATCAACGGGGTCGTGCGCAAACCTGTGTTCTATCTCATCAGGCCGGGGATGCAGCGCTGCTGAGTTGCGTCCTCACTTTTTCCAAATAGACCGGGCGCTCAGATTGATGTCGGACTTGTTTCCGGCGGCGTTGACGACGTGAATAATGAAAGTCTCGGGGTTGGGATGGCTGTATCCCAGTGACTTCATGCCCCCTTCGCCGACAGCCACGAAATTCACGCTGTTTTCACCGATTTCCGAGAGTTCCATCTCTTGCGCGGCGGGTGTGCGGGGCACAAAACCGGCATTGAACTGCTGGATGTGCAGCACGAGTGAACCGGCTTCTTCTTCAATAGTGATCATTTCGAACATGCCGGTCGCATCGTCGCTAGTCATACGCACCATGGCGGCGATGGAGCTGCCTTCAACGGCAATCCAGTTTTCTTCGAGTTGATTCTGGCCCAGAGCACCGGCCCAGTTGCCAGTCATCCAGCTCAAGGCTTCGATTTCTGCAGGTGGCCCGGCATGAACGAATGATGCTGCTGTGGTCATAACGGTGAGGCCAAATGCGAGCGCAAATCTTCTTGTTTTCATGTTGTCTCCATGGTTCGTGTTGGTTGAGTCTGGTGCAGGAAGGGCGTGCCTATGCTAATCCTTTGACGGCGTCAGTGCGAGACGAATCCACTCTGCTGCAATAGCTTTTCAAGACGGTCGGTCAGTTGTCTTCGTAAAGAAGCAAGGTCCGGAAGCTGGCAGGTCTTGATGGCCATGGCGGGTGCAAATCGGCTAGGATTGTCCGCTGCTGCAGGGAGACTCCGCGCGCTCCCTCTCCTCACTAAAAAAGAGCAATGGAAAACCAATAATAAATGAGTAATTCCCGAACGAGTGCCCCCTTCCTTTCCCTCAAGCTGTTCCCGATGTCGTTGCTGGCGATGACTCTCGCAATGAGTCAGTCCGCGCTGGCGCAAACGGCCAGCTACGACATTCCCCGTGTCGGCACCGCTCCAACGATTGACGGTGAGGTCAATACCGCAGAATGGGCGCAGGCGACCCAGGTGGCGCTCGATATCGAGACATCGCCCGCAGAGAATATCCCGGCCTCGGTGCAGACGATGGCCTACATGATGGAAGACGGCGAAAATCTGTACATCGCCTTCATCGCCCAAGACCCGGATCCTTCGCAAATACGCGCTTTTTATCGGGATCGCGATGAGATAGGCGGTACAGACACAGTGGGGGTGGCGCTGGACACCTTCAACGATGAGAGCCGTTCCTTCGAATTTATAGTCAGTCCTCTGGGGGTGCAGGCGGACTCTGCGACAGATGATCTTAGTGGCAGTGAAGACGAATCCTGGAATGCTTTGTGGGACAGCGCCGGGCGCATCACCGAGACGGGATACATGACCGAGATGGCGATTCCGTTCAAGCAACTTCGTTTCGAGAGTGGGGCGCAGGAAAAGATCTGGGGCGTGAAGTTTGTTCGCAATTATCCACGAGACAGAAGCTACCGTTTCTCGGACGTGATGCAGGATCGCAATATTTCGTGTTTTGTCTGTCAGTTCGCCAAAGCCACTGGATTTGCAGGCACCCAGCCGGGCAGAAATCTGGAGATCATCCCGACGTTGACCACGACTGGCGTGAGGTCGCGTCCGAATCCGGTGATCGATTCGTGGGGCGATACAGATGCCGATGCGGAAGCTGGCGTCGATTTGCGCTGGGGCATCAACCAGGACTCGGTGCTCAATGCCACGCTCAATCCCGATTTTTCCCAGGTCGAAGCGGATGCCGCTCAGTTGGACATCAACAACACTTTTTCGCTGTTCTTCCCGGAGCGGCGCACCTTCTTCCTCGACGGTGCCGATTATTTCAACAGCAATCTCAACCTCGTGCACACGCGCAACATCGCCGACCCTGACTATGGCATGAAGCTGACCGGCAAAAGCGGGCGGCATTCCTATGGTTTTATGCAGGCCAACGATACCTCTACCAGTTTCTTGATTCCCACCAACGAGAGTTCACGGGTGGCGACGCTGGGAGACGTCGACAGTGATGTATCCGTGTTGCGTTATCGCCAGGACATTCTCAACAACTCCAGCATCGGCACGATCCTGACGCATCGCAGCAGCACCGATTACAGCAATACCGTGGCGGGTATCGATGGACGTCTGCGCATGACCGATAGCGATGTCATCAGTGTACAAGCCCTGCGTTCGCAGTCCGAATATCCCACGCTGATTCAGACGCGCTATGGCCAGAAAGACGACCTGGGCGATGAGACCTATCTGCTCGACTATCGCCACAATGATCGGCGCTGGGACGTGTGGGCGGAGTATGTGGATTACGGCAAAGACTTCCGCGCCGACATGGGCTTCATCAATCGCGTGGACTACACGCGCAACACCTTGCGTGTCGGGCACACCTGGCGCTTCGAGGCTGGCAGTTTCTTCGACCGCATCCGCGTCGCGGGAGACTGGGACCAGACCTTCGATCAGGCCGGGCTGGAACTGGAAGAGGAAACGGAGTTCTTCCTGGAAATGAACGGCCCGTATCAGTCGGAGATCAACGGTTTGTTCGGTGGCAGCAGCACCTACTGGAATGGCCAGTACTTTGATGAGCAATTCAATCAGCTGAGCGTGTCTGCGCGGCCCAACAGTGCGCTGCAACTGCAAATGCTGGTACGCATCGAGGACATCGTGGATTTTGCCAATACGCGGCTGGGAAAATCCAGGCGCTACAGTCCGGAGATCAGTTACCAGGCCGGGCGCCATCTGGAACTGGAGATTGAGCACACCCATCAGACCTTTGATGTAAAAGGAGGGCGTCTGTTCACGGCGGACCTCACCGATCTGCGCATGACCTATCAATTCAACGTGCGCAGTTTCCTGCGCTTCGTGGTGCAGTATGGCGATACCGAGCGGGACAAGTCGCTCTATGTCAGGCCGGTGCAGGCGCTGAACCGGGAGATGACAACGCAACTGTTGTACAGCTACAAGTTGAATCCGCAGACTCTGTTTTATCTGGGCTATTCGGATGCGGGCTTTCAAAATGATGGTTTGAACACCATCGAGACGAGCAACAGGACGGTATTCGCGAAGTTCAGCTATGCGTGG
>JAUSMU010000431.1 GCA_030645995.1 Gammaproteobacteria bacterium
AGACTGATGCTGCGATATCTGCGTGTAATAGCGCCCCATGTCCAGCAACGCCTCAATCAGACTGACGTCATATGGCCCCGCCTCACTTTCCAGCGTGGCCAGATTTTCCTCGAAACGAGTCAGCTGCTGACTGATCTCCAGCGCGGTCTGTTCGTCCATCACAGGAGCAGAATTTTCCCCAGCGGCGCTGGCAGGCGCCTGCTGTGAGCCGTCATAAATGACATCGTCGAAGATGGTGGAGCCGTCGATGACCACCGTAGCGCCGACAGCGGCATCACCTGGCTGGTCCGCACCATCAGCAGCCCATAATGGAGAACCGATTAGAGCCATGGTCACGAGCACGGACATGCACAATCCATGGCGCCAGGCGGCGGACTTTTTGAAGAAACACAATTCGAGCACTTGCAGACCCATTACTTTCTCACCCAGCATCAGGACAATTGCGGACCACGCCAATGAGATTGACTCACTTCATGCCCGCAGGTCACACTACCGGCCACCCCCTGTACCAGACCTGAACAATCAAAACATTAACCGGGGGGCTTACGCAAGGAGACCCAACATGAACAAGATCACCCTGACAGCGTCGGTACTGGCTCTGGCCTGTTGCACCAGTATCATCAATGCGCAAAACAACAGCATGAGCTTCTTCATTACCAGCGTTGGTTCTGGCAATGGCGCCAACCTCGGCGGCCTGGATGGGGCAGACGCCCACTGTGCCGCACTGGCAACAGCGGCAGGCGCCGGTGGCAAAACCTGGCACGCCTATCTGAGCACTCAGGGCGCTGGAGGCGTGAACGCGCGTGATCGTATTGGCACTGGTCCCTGGTTCAACGCCAAAGGCGTCCAGATTGCTGCCAATGTAGCCGAACTGCACAGCGAAGCCGCCCTGACCGGCAAGGAAAATTCGCTGACCGAGGCAGGCAATATGGTGAACGGTCGCGGCGATGAACCAAATCAGCACGACATGCTTACCGGTTCACAGGCCGACGGCACCGCTTTCACGGATGGGGCTGATCACACCTGCAACAACTGGACGAGCAGCAGTGAAGGCGCTGCTGCAGTGGGCCACTTCGACCGTCAGGGCGGGGGTGCCAATCCAACCTCCTGGAACAGCGCGCATGCTTCACGCAGCTGCAGCCAGGAGGACCTGATCGCCACCGGCGGCAACGGTTATTTCTACTGCTTCGCCACCAACTGATAGACATCTGGGCCGCTGCGGGCAGCTTGCCCCGGCGGTCCCGGCTGCACTTGCAACCACCCGCAGAGCAGATCGACCATGGATTTCAAGGATTATTACAAGATTCTGGACGTCGCCACCGACGCCGATCTCAAGACCATCAAGACCGCCTATCGCCGCCTGGCCCGCAAATATCA
>JAUSMU010000436.1 GCA_030645995.1 Gammaproteobacteria bacterium
ACAACATCGCCTGATGCCCTGGGTGCGGATAATTGGTATGAACGCAAGTGATCAGGAAGTTGCGCATGGAGGGGAGACGCTACACCCAACCCTACCAGTGCAGCCGCAATCATCCCGCTTTTCAGATGTTTGAAATTGCTCATTGTGCACCTCCAGTTGAAACAACAGTGTTTCGATCGCGCGCTTCACGCTCAGTAATCAGTTTCTGGTAGCCGTCGTCGTCGAGGTGGGTCACCGCAATCCAGGCATGAGACATTTCGTCAGTTGTTCTTTGGCCTGCACCGACCCACTGATCCGGGTCAGGATTGCGTGGATTGTTTGCGGTATTGTCATACCACGAGGTCAAAATGATCATGGAACCAGCGGGAATCAGCGGCTGAAAACCATCTTCATAAGTGTGGCTGTGATTCCAGCCTGCATTCCAGTTCGATGCTTGACTGAGCGTTTCGCGTTTGCCAGTTGCCGGGTCGAAAACCTCCATGGACATCGCGACACCGCGCAGGTGCAGGTGAGGCTGCCAGCTGTCGATACGTACTGGGTGATCGAAGGAATGGAATCCCTGTGTCATCAACGTGCCGTGAGGTGGGATGAGGTAATCACCGCCGCTCTCCAGGTTGTACAGGCGCAGATCCTGACGATAGGCTGTCTTCTCATCGAAATTATCTTCTTCGTCGTAGTACCAGATGCCAACAGACACCTGATCATCCTTGACAAAGTTGCCATCAGGATAATAGTGAATGCTCCATTCCACTTTGGAGTTGGCCGGCGCGGTACGACAGGCACCTTCAGGGGTTTTTTCACCCAGCTTGCCGTAGGCAAACTCGGACAGGCGGCCGTAAGTCACCCACTCTCCCTTCTCATCCTGAACCAGGAATTGTGAATTCGCATGGTGCGTTGAACCATGGGCGGCGGCCGAAGGCAGCGTCTCGACGGCCTTGATGCAGCGAGTCTCGGTGATGCCTGTATCGACCTCAGGCTCCCACCACAAATCCTGACCATTGGCCGGTACATCCCAAGGTGTGGATTTGATTATGTGATCTGGCTGGCCTAACTCGGCAGCCAGACGCCACTCTCCAACTACCGGGTATTCTTTGGCTGGTGGCAGGTCTTCAGGGTTACCCAGTGGCGAGCCCGCATCTACCCAGTCAACGATGGTTTTGATGTCGGCATCAGAGAGTCGCCAGTCATTCTTTAATTCTTGAACGCCTACATGGCTGTCGTATTGATACGGCGGCATTTCGCGCTGGCTCACTCTCAGCTGAATGAGTGGCGCCCAGGGACGGACTTCTTCATAAGAGGTAAAGGACATCGGACCAATCTGCCCGGGTTGATGGCAGATCTGGCAGTTGTCCTGAATAATTCTTGAAACTTCCTTTGCATAAGTGGGGTGCCCGTCCGTCTGCTCGGCGGCGCCAGCGAGCGTGGGTACCATAGCCATTGCCGACAACAGCCCGATTACTCTATTTTTTTTCATGATTTTCTCCAGTTCGAAATAGATGACCCAATTACGGCGCCACCCTATAAGCGGCCTTTTGTGGTCGGTTTGTATTTCTACAGTGAGGAGTCTAGTTGGCCGCGCACGGCCTATATTGATTCAAATCAAGAGAAGTAGGGGCGGTATGGTGGCTTGGCAAAGGCGAACGTTATTTTGTTGATATCGATCAATATCAGAGGCTGACTTTACAGTCGGCGCGGACACCACTCATCTGCCATTCTCACAAGGTGGTGAAAGAATTTGGGGCGCTACGGTATAGTGGCTACCTCAACTCTTGTCTCACAAGGCCGCCATGAAAGCATTGTTCTTGCTGCTCCCCACCCGTTCTGTATTACTCTCGATTGGAGCTGGAGACCGGTCCGGTACCCGCTTTGACCTGCTGGATATCACCGGAGACGGCCCGCTTCCGTATACAAGGCTGGCTGCACGCTATGATTTCAATGAGCGCCACGCACTGCGGCTGGCGCTCGCGCTGCTATGAATTCAATACCTGCCGGCTGACCTATCGCTGGATGTTCGAGCGCAGTGAGCGGTGGAACCTTGGCCTGGCGCCGATGTGTGATCGCAGCATCCATCTGGTGGATGGCTATATTGTGAGTGATACGAAGAATTGAGGGTGTGGCAAGGTGTGAGATTTGTATTTTAGTCTGATCCCAACAATTGAAACGGGGACAGCTTAGTCAGCACCTAAACCAGTTGACTAAACTATCCCCTGCATCCAGCGCTTCAAATCTCTGATGTACACTTGAAACCTGAGTCAGGAATCGATTTGCACACCAGAAATTCAACCTATACTGCAGGTGTAGCGCCTTACTTGGACTTACTAGATTTCTCGGCTTTAGCAGATTTCTCGGACTTGCTGGATTTCTCGGACTTGCCAGATTTCTCGGATTTCTCCGCCGCTTTCACTATTGCGGAGCGTTCTTTGTTGGTGATAATTCCAGCTTTACGTAATTCGGTAGCAGCGCGTGCTACGCAACTTACAAATTGGCCGTGGTTCTTGAACTCGCCAGAGCAGGCACTATCAAGCAGGTCCGCAATGTTGCAGCCCATTACGTTGGTAGTATTAGCAACGCCGGAATCAACATCGTTAATAGAGACTGTAGCGGAGAGTATAGAGTTTACGCAGGCGTCATTGTTGTCGGTGATGCCATCGTCATCAGAATCAAAGACAGTGAAAACCGCAGGGTCACTACCTTGCGCGACTTCGTCTCCGTCACTTACGCCATCGCC
>JAUSMU010000437.1 GCA_030645995.1 Gammaproteobacteria bacterium
GCTGTTGTGTGACACGCTCGTCAGCGGCCACGATCTGCAGGTGGTCTCCTTCGAAGAACAGCAACAACTGTGGGCGCTCGACAATCGCCACGACATCAGTGAGTACAGCGACACAGCGCTCGATCAGGGCACCACTGTGGCAAGTCTGATCCTTGGCGAGACGATACCCGACGCCGACGGGCTTGCTCGCTATGCTGCGCTGCTCGTGGCGCTCCACTTGCAGACCCTGCAGCAGCGCGGCATTCGCTATCTTTCGTCCGGGCAGGTGCGCAAGGCGCTGCTCGCCCGGGCCCTGTATCGCCGCCCGCGTCTGCTGCTCCTGGATGATCCACTGGAAAGCGTCGATCGCGACTCCCGGCAGCGCATTGCTGCTGTGCTGCAACAATGGATGGGGCCAGACACCTGTACCCTGCTGCTGTGCAGGCGGCAGCGCGATATTCTGCCGGGCATCACGCATCTGGCATTGATGGAGGAGCTGCGGGTGGTGGCGCAGGGGCCGCTGCAAGAAGTGCAGGCTGGTGCGACATGGCAGCGTATCGCGCAGCGCGAGGTGGTTCTTCCCTCATCACTCCCTCCTCCTGCGGTCGGCAGGCGCTCAGCCCTTGCTGATCTCGATCCGGAGCAACCCCTGTTCGAACTGCACAATGTCGATGCGGGCTATCAGGGACATCTGGTGCTGAAGCAGTTCTCGTGGACGCTGCGCAGAGGTCAGCACACGTTGATCGAGGGGCCCAACGGCTGTGGCAAATCCACGCTGCTCAGCCTGATCAATGGAGAGAATCACAAGGCCTATGGGCAGGAGGTGACGCTGTTCGGCCGCCGCCGTGGCAGTGGCGAGACGGTCTGGGATGTGAAGGCGCGTTTCGGCACCGTGTCCAACGAGCTGCACAACAAGTATGTGAAGGGCTGGAAGGTGCTCGACGTGGTGGTGTCCGGGTTCTTTGCGTCGGTCGGACTCTACGACGACAGTGGCGCCAGCGAGCGCAACGCAGCGCTGGCCTGGCTGCGCACCTTTGCCATTGCCGATCTGGCGGGCGAGTACTACCACGAGTTGTCGTTTGGTCAGCAGCGCCTGGTACTGTTGGCGCGGGCCATGGTGAAGCATCCCGCCATCCTGATTCTCGATGAGCCCTGTGTCGGCCTGGATGATTATTATCGGGCGCTGATTCTGGGGACGGTGGACCTGATCGCTGCGACTACCGCCACTCAGATCATCTACGTCAGCCACACCGATGATGAGCGACCGACGTGCATCAATCAGCACATCCGCTTCAGCGGCCCCGGGCAGTACACCATCTGCCACACCTTCGCGATGCCTTGTAGCTAACCCACCGCGCTAACGCTAGATTCGCTATCCTCGCCCCAAGGTGATTCCTTCCTCTGCGAGCGCCGCGCGCAACTGTTGAGCAAAGACCAGTGCCTGTGGTGTATCACCATGCAGGCACAGCGTTTCCGCCTCTACCTCCACCCGACTGCCATCGACTGCCGTGACGTAGCCTTCTCGGATCATGCTCACGGATTGCGCGATGGCCTGTTGCGGGTCATGCAGCAGCGCGCGCGGGTCACTGCGCGGCACCAGTGAACCCCAGGCGGTGTAGGCGCGATCTGCGAAGACTTCCGAGCGAGTGCGCAGACCGGCCTGCCGGGCGGCATGCAGTAACTCTCCTCCCGCCAATCCCACCACCACCAGTGCCGGATTGAATTCCTGCAGAATCATGGTTAGATCCTCTGCCAGCACACGGTCGGTAGTCGCCTGATTGTAAAGAGCGCCGTGTGGTTTGATGTGAGAAAGCTGCGCCCCCTGTACTTTCACCAGAGTGTCGATGGCGCCCAGTTGATACAGCAAGTGATTGCGCAGACTTGCAAACCCGAGCTGCATTTCGCGACGCCCGCTACGTTCTCGATCAGGCCAGGAAGGATGCGCACCGATGCGCACGCCGTGAGCAATGGCCAATCGAATAGCCGCAGTCATTGTATCGGGGTCGCCAGCATGGACACCGCAGCTGATGTTGGCAGAGCTGACCAGCGCCAGCAGTTCGCGGTCGTATAGGCCTCCTTCACCCAGGTCGGCGTTGAGATCGATGTGCATGCGGAATTCCCTCGAATAAGTTGGCCGGAGCATAGTCGATTTGCCTGGCTGCTGCCATGTCGACGCCCTGCGGTCAAAAAAGCATCACTAATGCCCTGTTTTATCACCCGAAACGCGTTCACAGCGCTGGGCAGAGAAGCGGACCAAGTGTTTAATGCAGGACTGTGGGCTACTACGTGGAGCATGCTCTCCGAGGGCCTACTTTCACCGACTTAAGGAACAGGAGTTCTGATGTTTGCGTTTGTCACCAGATTCTTCGCTGTGTGGGGCTTGTTTGTGTCCGGCCTGTTTTTCTCCGTTGCTCTGGCGCAATCCACACCTGTGAGTATCCCGACCAATCTTCAGGGGCTTTATCGGTTGGATATGGTGGATGCTCAACCCCTGTCCCCCATCAAGGCAACGGACCCCGCCATTTCAAGCGATGACATTCAGGTCGTCATCACGGCCCTCGGTACTCTGTGTGTGGGTGAGTTGACGCTGGAGAGTCCGATACTGACGGGCGTCCTGTCTGCGCGCGCGCGCTGGGTGTTGCCGGAATCGGAACTCAGTTTCGAATTGGCTTTTACCGAGGAAGGTTTCACTGGAATTGACGTGCTTTCCAGTGGTGGCACCGCCTATGGGCGTCTTGAGGGGCTGCTGACAGGCAGCGATACCAGCAGTTGCGGCGATGCTCCGGTTGATACCTCGGATGCGGTGGATATGTTTCTCGCTGCGGAAAGTGCATTCTCCAATCTCTTCCCTCCCGGGCCGTTTACCTTCAATCAGATCGGTGGCGGTTACGACGTGTTCCGCTATTACCAGTCGACGGATATTTATCTGGCAGTGCGGGACAGAACAGTGTTTGCCCGGGGCGCAGGTTATGGAGAGGCGTTCCTGGAGGTCGGGTCGCTGGATGATCTCCTCGACGACATCTACGACATGCTGCGCCCCAACACGCTGCCATCCTTCTACCACGGGACTTATCAGCTGGCACTTGCCGACACCCAACCGTTCTCGCCGATTGCCGATGGCACTGAACTCACGTTTGTCATCACCAGCCTGGGGCAACTGTGTGTCGGTGAGCTTGCTTTGTCGCTGCCAGCCACCAATGCAGCCAACACGGCAGCCGTCTGGGAGAATCTCGATGGCGATCTGCGCTATGTGCTGGATCTGACGCGTGACGACGATCCTGCGGAAAATCAGGCAAATTTCGCCACGGGAGAAATCTCGTTCCAGTCCGGTGGCGGCAGCTATCACGGCCGCTTCGAAGGGGACAAGACTTCCCTGTCGACAGAGTGTGCAGATGCCGCTGGTGTCAACCCCGATCTGGCCGACATCAACACTCTGTTCGCGACAGCGGAACAGCAGTACCCTGCAATATTCCCCAGTGGCCCGCAGACCTACAATCAGCAGAATGGTGGATTCGTTTACCGCTATTACTACGAATCGGGCGTGTCTATCGGGGTGCGCGATGGGCTGGTGTATCTGAATGGCGGTCAGTTCGGCGACAGAGAGAATCCGCTGGCGTTTGGAACGTTGAATGCCGTGCTGACGCAACTTAACAATGCTCCGGTAACTGTGAGCATTCCCGCCACCGTGGCAGGCACCTATACCATGAGCTTCAGCGATGCGACGTCCTTCTCACCGTTCAGTGACGGGACGACCGCTCAGGTGGTCATCAACAGCCGAGGTGAGTTGTGTCTCGACACGCTGGCGTTTGGTGGCGCGTTTGCCCGCCAGTCCGCCCCATCCCGTGGTTTCTGGGAGAGCGCAGAAGCGGGGCTCAATCTGAGTGTGGAGCTTGCGGACTTGGCGGCGAGCGATCTGACATTGACCGTGAGTTCTGCAACCGGGTTGCAGTACTCCGCACTGACGGGCACGCGAACCAGTCTGGTCAGTGGCTGTGGCAGTACAGCGGGCGCCACGGACATGACGCTGGTCAATCAACTGTTTACGCTGGCGCAGCAACACTACTCCGGCCTGTTTCCCGCTGGGACTCTGTCGTTCAATCAGATCAATGGCAACATCGTCAGCCGTTACTATCCGGCGACGGGAATGACGTTGGCGGTGGACGGTGCGGCGGTGTCTGTCCGTGGCGGTCAGTACGGAAATGCTTTTGTACAGGTGGGACTGCTGCAGTCGTTGATAGATTCGATCATTGTGGCGACTACGCCGGTACCAGTTCCGGTACCGGTTTATGTCTACGATCTCGAAGTTGCGGGAAGCTCGACCACCAAAATCCTGAACTTTACGCCGCTCACGCGCCGGTTCGAAGAGCGTCTCTATGCCGTCAGTCGGCCACTCAGCACGGATCAGACGGCGTTGCGGGCGCTGGTAGAGAAGAGTCTGGTCGGCGAGGTCAGGCAGATTGATTCGGCGTTGATTACCGTGACTGTGGATTCCCCGACGCTGCTGGTCTTTACGGCACAGGTAGCCAGTGATTCGGTCGTTGCTGGCAGCACGACTGAACGGGATTATTCACTGACCTATACAATCCGGCAGCGTTGAGAGTTCGTGCAGCCGCCGCAGGTAGCGCTCCTGGCGCGCCCTGGCCGCAATGGCTTCTTCCAGCGAGACCGGGACAAAATAGACAGAGGTGCCTGGTGGAACATGCGCCAGCTGCCACAGATCTGCACGGATGACGCTGGCAATGCGCGGGTAGCCCCCGATCGTCTGCGCGTCGTTGGAGAGCACGATGGGCAGGCCATCAGGTGGCACCTGCACGTCGCCCGGCAACACTCCGGACGAAGGTAGTTCTAGAGGGTCTTCCAACTGCAGGGCGGTGCCATTGAGGCGCAGCCCCATGCGATTGCTCTGGTGACTGATTCGCCAGGGCTGACTCCAGAACAGAATCTGCGAATCGGTTGTGAAAGACTCATAATCCGGCCCCGGCAGTGCTCGCAGGATATGCGACGGCGCGAGGGGGCGAATCCCCTTGCCGGTTTCCAGCTGGCGCTGTGCCGCCGGGCCAGTCGGCAGTCGGTCACCGGCCTGCAGAGCGCGCCCCTGCAATCCTCCAAACCCTGCATTCAGATCGGTGCTGCGAGAGCCCATCACGACGGGGACATCTATGCCACCGGCGAAGGCCAGATAGCAGCGGGCTCCCGGCACCAGAGGTTTACTCAGAGTCAGCGTCTCGCCACTGCGGATGATCGCCACGTGTCCGGGCAGCAGTTGGGTTTCGGTCACTGCATCCGGCGTGGTGTGGGATGCGGCAAAGCTGCTGCCGCTCATGGCGATGGCACAGTCTTGCTCGAAACGCAGCACAAGTGGGCCGACGCTGATTTCCAGCACCGCCGCGTCACGTGCATTGCCGAGCAGCAGATTGGCTTGCTGCATGGCGATGGGGTCGAGCGCGCCGCTCTGGCTGACGCCCAGGTGACGCAGGCCGTGGCGCCCGAGATCTTGAATGGTGGTGAGTGCGCCGCAGCGAATGATCTCCATCATGCCGCCCTTCCATTGGTCTTTTCTGCAACCACGAAACGCACGGTATCGCCGGGCAGGAGCAGCGCCGGTCGCTGGCTTGCCGGGTCGAAGAGAGTCACATCTGTACGCCCGATGATGTGCCAGCCCCCAGGCGTTGCGGAGGGATAAACTGCTGTCTGACTGCCGCCGATGGCGACAGAACCGGCTGGAATCGAGAGGCGCGGTGTGGCGCGCCGAGGAATTGCCAGCGCCGGGTCGAGGCCTCCAAGGTAGGCGAAACCGGGTAGAAAGCCGAGACAGAAGACGCGGTAGAGTCCGGCGCTGTGCCGCTCCATGATGGCCTCCTCAGAGAGACCTGTGTGCGCAGACACGATTTGCAGATCTGGTCCCGCTTCACCGCCATAGGTGACCGGGATGGTGATGGTCTGGCTGGATAGGTCGGCTGTCGCTGGGCTCAAGGCTGTGGCGAGCGTGCTCCAGAGATGCAGGACGCTGGCGGTCAGTGTATCAATGCGAGCTTGCAAGCGGTGTGCATCCGACGCCGTCAGCCTGAGTAGCAGATTGCCCATTCCCGGTACAATTTCGAGCAATCCCATTTCCTCGCGTCGACACTCGAGCTCCTCTGTTACTGCCCAGAGGCGCCGCTGCAGAGAGAGCGGCGGCGTGTTGTCCCCGGCTGCGGTGAACAGAAACAGGAGGGCATCCTCCGCGAGTCGTGCGACGCGTGGAGTGGCGACAAGTACAGCGCGTGAGTCTATATTGGGCGTCATTGCAGGTAATCTATAGCACTGCCTGCAGGATTGCCACGAGCACTCGACTAAAGAACAAGCACAACCGAACCAGCACAACAGGACATTCACGATGAAATCCATATCAACAATTG
>JAUSMU010000442.1 GCA_030645995.1 Gammaproteobacteria bacterium
GGCCTGCTGCAGTGGTTGGGTGATGGATCTGGAGATCATCAGTGCACAGATGCTCAATGCCGCCAATATGAACACGATTACCAACGCAGACTGCAGAGCCCAGGCAATAAAGTCGGCCGTCACGTCATTGAGATAAATGCCATTGATGATGACCCATCCCCAAGGTTCGAAGAGCTCGGAGTAAACACGCTTCAATTCGGCGTTAGGGTTGGCTAAAGGGTGATCCACGAAGGTCAATGAGTGATAGCCGAATTCAGCTTCAGTTGCGTATAGATACTCGGAAAATCCGGTGTAACGATCACCTGTATAGCGACGAATGATTTCGGGCATGGCTGGAGAGGCGTCACGATAGCCGCTTTGCTCCATCCGTTGCTCCTGAGTAAGCGCAGCCAGTTGCATACGTGCCCTGACTTCCTCATCAGTGCCTGTATAAACGTCGCTGCCCAGAATCGGGTGGGCAACCAACTGCCCCTCTCGATGATAGACGAGGATGTAGTTTCGCTCATCTACTGCAGACTTATTGACCATCTCCCTGCCAAGACGCTTGGCTTCAACCTCGTCAAGTTCACCGGCCTGCACTTTTTCATAGAGGCCAGCGAGGTAATGGTGAACTGTCTTGACCTCGTTGACACTGCCCTGTTCGAGTTGCTCAATGAACTTGATCCGCGCCTGCAACAGCAATGTGGCACTAAGGCCCAGGATTGCTACCACGCTAAGCATGACAATAATCCAGATTCTTAAACGAATAGTCAGGTTTTTAAGCATGGGAGTCTCCAGCTGACTTCTTGTAATGGGCAATAAACACTGCAAAGATTTCAGTATTACGACTAGATAGCGACCATGTCCTCAAATTCATTAGCCACCCACACATACTTTTTCCAATCCACCTCGAACCTATCCCACCACCCCCATACAACTCCTTGAATTGAAAGCAAAAGTAAACTAAGCTCCGAGTGTGACCTCTGCGCCGGTATCCGATCTTGCGATCCCTGATTCTTTCAAAAGTGCTCTGCCTGCTCCTCCTGTGCTCCTGCTCAGGAGCGCTCGCCCAGCCCGTGAGCGTGCGCGCCGAGGCTGCCCGGCAGCCTGTCGCGCCCTTCACAGAGTATTACGAGGATCCCACTGGTCGACTGACAATCGAAGATGTTGCCTCCCCCGAATTCAACGTTAATTTCATCGGAAATATCACTGACGATTTGCACTTCGGTCTCACCCGATCGACATATTGGATACGATTCAATATCGACTGGAATTCATCGTCACTTGAGAACAGTTGGGTCGTGGAGGTCGGTCCACCCAAACATGTCGAAGGTATTGCTCGCAGCGGTGCCGACGTCTTCGTACTTGACTCCGATGGCAATCAGATCGTCAGCCAGCGTTTCGGCAGTTACGGCAACCCGCGAGAACTCAAGACCCTCACAGGCGGCTTCGCTTTAAATTTGAACCCAGAGACTGACCGGCAGGTGTACTTGCGGATTGAAACTGCACGGGACTTGCGCGTCCCCATAACTCTTTGGCAGCAAAGCGCGTTCCGTGAGAGCGAACTACTTTCCAACGTCGCACTTGGAATTTCCTACGGCATACTGCTGGCGATGATCTTTTACAATCTGTTCCTGTTTTTTTCGATCCGCGAAAGCTCCTATTTCTATTATGTACTTGCCATTGTTTGCCAGCTTGCATTTCTGTTTCTGGATTCCAAGCACGCGCGCTACATCAACGATTCGCTATGGATCAACCCGTGGCTGATCAATATGGCCGAAAGAGATATCTATATATTCCTTGGAATAACAACTCTGCAGTTCCATCGCTGTTTACTGCAGGTCTGGACTTATAACCCCTTGCTGGATCGGCTGATCAAAGGGTTGATGGCTGCATTCGTGCTCGTACTACCCATATCTCTGTTCAACGACGAAAAGGTGTTTCAAAGTCTATATCTGACGTTGATTATTGCGGCAATTCTGTTGGTGATATTTACCAATATCGATGGGATCCGACGTGGCATTGAGACCGCAAAGGTGCATCTGATCGCGACTTCCATCGCACTTTTGGGCGCCAGCGTGCAGATGTCCTATCAGGTGTGGAGCCTGCTGCCGAGCCTTTGGATCACGGCAAATGCTTACAAGATCAGCCTGCTCGTCCATACCCTGCTGCTCTCCTTCGGGCTCGCGTTCCGCTACAACATGCTCCGCAAGGAAAAGGAACATGCTCAGTGGCTGGCCATCGAAAATCTTCGCAAATCGGATCGCATTAAAGATGAGCTTCTTGCCAACATTTCACACGAGTTGAGAACCCCAGTGTACGGCATCAACGGACTGGCTGAGATGGCACTGCGTAGCGCGAACAACGCGGATGGCAATGCAGCACGAACCGTCAAACAGAATCTCGAATTGATCAGCTCTAGCGGTGCCAGACTTATCGGACTGATAGACAACCTGCTGGATTTCTCGGCAGTTCGTCACAATGCCTTGCCACTCAATTTAAAGGGGGTCGATCTGCACAGTCTTGCCAGCCTTGTTCTGGCCATCAACTCGCCGATGGCGGCAGAGAAATCGCTCAACATCATCAACAACATTCCCTCGGACTTGCCCCCGGTGTTGGCTGACGAGGATCGCCTCCATCAAGTGCTGTTGAATCTCGTTTCCAACGCGACCAAGTTCACCGATTCCGGAGAAGTTCGAATCTCGGCCAGCCTTGTGCAGCCCGACAGCGTACGCATTACCGTTAGCGACTCGGGCCGGGGTATTTCCAGGGAAGATCAGAACGTCATATTCAATGCCTTTGAAAAGGGAGCTGGCACATCGGACGGACGTGGCGGCATTGGTCTGGGTCTCGCTATATCAAGAAGCCTTGTGAAATTGCATGGGAGTGATCTAACCGTTCACAGTGAGCCAGGCAAGGGCTCACACTTCAGTTTTGTGCTGCCCACAGCAGAGGTATCACGACATAAACTGAGTCCGACGGCCAACCATCTGCTGATCAGGCGCTCTGATTCTTCACTCGCACCGATGTCGGATGGCCCAATCGAAACCGCCGCTTTGCAAAGCACAATAGAGAAGCATGGAAAGCACAAGGCCCGAATATTGATCGTGGACGACGAATCCACCAATCGGATCCTGATGACTCAGCAACTGGAAGGTTACACAGTGGAGCAAGCCAGCAGTGGTCCAGAGGCGATCGCCGCCATACACAGGCAGAAGCCCGATATGATCCTGCTGGATCTGATGATGCCCGGCATGAATGGCTATGAGACCTGCCAAACCATACGCAAACTTTACAGTCCGGCAGAATTGCCAATTGTCATCGTAACGGCACGAAATCACCTTGAAGACCTCACACATGGTTTTCAGACTGGGGCCAATGACTTCCTATCCAAGCCATTCTACGCAGAGGAACTAATGGCGCGTGTCTCGAACCAGTTGAAGCTGGTGGAATTGCAGCGCATCGATCTCGACAACGCCCGACTGAAAGATCAGATAGCGGGGTATATCGAAGCGGATCAGCAACTGCGTGCCGCTACGCAACAAATGCAGCAACTGCTGGAAGGCATCTCGGCAGGCATTATCGCCTTCACATACCCTGGTGTGATCACCTATCTGAATCAACGCGCTGCTCAGTACCTTGGAGGTCCGACAGACGGACTGCGGGGGCTATTGCTTACCACGATATTGCCTGTCGGCAAAGCCAATGAACCTTTGCTGAAGATACTGTCGGCGTGGGAAGCAGGTGACCCGATTGCGGACAACGGAAAATCTCTCGACATTGAAATTTGCCTCCCGAAACAAGTAGCGCGAGATGCCAACCCAAAGTTGAAAGCTCGATTCTCACTACTAAGTGACGACGACAGTACTGGCGTCCTCATTCTGGAACCCATAATCACTGGCACTGCTGAAGCAGAGACGCACAAAGCCGATGTTGATATGTTACAAGTGCTGGAAATAGCTCAAAGACATGTACGCAATCTGAGCTCACGCTTGAAAATGCTGACACCTCACGAACTGCAGGAGCTACCCGAGCTTTTTGAGCGATTAAGTGGTCTAAACGCGACCCTGGACTTGCTGGACAAAGAGCTGCCATCCGCATCAGTGCAAGACGATGTTCGCCAACAGCTGGTTACGCTGATGCAGCTGACTCTACGTACCTGGGAAGCTACCACCAACAAGACCAAGATCGAACTGGCCGAGGACAGTAATATCTGGGTGGTCAGCATCGACGAGGGGCGCTTGAGGACCCGAACATTTGATCGCTATCTCCGCCTGGAATTACTGCCACGTATACCGCGCTGGCGAGAAGTGGTGCGAACAACCTATTTCGTGCTCGCCAATCCAGATCTTGAGCCGGAGGCTCGCAAACTTCTGGAGTCTGAACTCAACAAAACCAAGGCACTACTGCACGCAGCTGCCATAAACTAGCCCTCAATCCACCCTGATTGTGAAGTGACATATGTTTAGTGATGACAGTAACATGAACATGTCGGCACTTCCGGAGCTCGCCCCGCCCTATAGCCTATCCGCAAGCGCTAAGCACATGAACGTCGACATCCCCAGAATAAGGACCTATCGATGTATCTGCGGCATTTTGGCTTATCCCAATCGCCTTTCTCTGCAACACCCAACACCCAGTTTTTTCTGGAGCTGAATAATGCAGGATTTTTGTTCAGAGAGTTAATCCAGACCGTCAATCAAAGCGATTGCTTTGTTGCTGTTATCGGCGAACCTGGAATAGGAAAATCAACCCTCTACAGGAAATTGCTGAAGGCACTCCAGTGCCACAAGAGGCGCTATGCGGTACTGGGGCTGGCCCATCCCCCACTCAACGATTCTATTTTGTATGCCGCCATTGGCCAGGAGCTTGCCGTCCAAAAGAAGCCCTCCGCCACGTTTAGAGTCCGGGTTATAAAAGCATTGGAATATCTGGCCGCCAACGGCAAGCGTGTTGTACTGCTAGTCGATGAGGCGCAAGCCATGTCAGAGAAGGCTCTAGAGGCGCTGCTCTCGCTTTCGGAGCACCGATGTGAGAGCGGTAACCTGCTGCAGATTACTCTTTTTGCACAACCAGAATTGAATTCATTGCTTGCCAGACCCAGCCTGCACTTTCTGCAAGAGCGCATGACTGCAACCCACGTGCTGCATCCAATCGATGAAGAAAATATATTGCAATACGTCAACCTGCGCCTGCAGAAATGCAATCGACAAGGTAAATCACTGTTTTCAGAAAAAGCCATCAGCTTGCTAGCCGGGGCCAGCGCAGGCATACCACGTCTGATTAATCTCCTGGCCCACAAGGCGATGATGCGGGCCTTCGAAGAAGGCGTCGATTTTGTCGACGACGGACATATGAATGCCGCAATCAAAGACACAGTTTCAGCCAATCACTCCGCAAAGCACTCCAAAGACAGCTGGCTCAATCGCATGAAGGCAATTGTCAGCAGTTCCTCTGCGACATAGCCCCGGACGACAGATATTTCCAGCAACGGAGTCGTGCGGACCGACACAGAAAAACTTGTGATGTTGTATCGCCCCGTTGCTCCGATATAATCAGGCCCCGACCACAGTGTCGGAGCCGGGATTCAGCGCCGGCGTCACCAGCAAATACCAAGGAAAAACCACATGCCGGACGATATCTGGGTCAAACTCAACGAAGAAGCCCGAACACTAGTACAACGCGAACCGTTGCTTGCCAGCTACGTTTATGCGTGCATTCTGAATCACAATAGTCTGGGTTCGGCGTTGAGTTTTCTGCTGGCCAACAAACTGTCTGATGACGTCATGCCAGCCATTGCTGTGCGGGAACTGTTTGATGCCGCTTACAGGGAGTCGCCGGAAATCATCGTCAATGCAATTTATGACATGCAGGCAGTCTATGATAGAGACGCTGCCACCAACTCATTCCTGCCGATCATTCTGTTCCTGAAAGGCTACCAATCGATCCAGGTGCATCGCCTTGCGCACTTTCTCTGGAAGCGGGATCGCAAAGATCTTGCCTTGTTCATGCAAAGCCGCAACTCTGAAGTGTTTGGTGTGGATATCCATCCGGCGTGTGTCATGGGCAAAGGTATTATGTTCGACCATGCCACCGGCATTGTGATCGGCGAAACCACTATCATAGAGGACGATGTCTCCATCATGCAGTCTGTCACATTGGGGGGCACCGGGAATGAACAGGGAGACAGACACCCAAAAATTCGGTCAGGTGTACTCATTTCTACCGGGGCGAAAGTGTTGGGCAATATCGAAATTGGAGCTGGCGCCAAGGTAGGAGCAGGCAGCGTTGTGCTCAATGACGTTCCCCCGTGCACAACCGTTGTCGGAGTACCTGCGCGCAAAGTGGGGAAGCCCTGCTCCGATCCTGCCCGCACAATGGATCAGAATGTCTTCAACGATCAGTCGGCGAATGGTCACGACTAGCCTGAGTTGTCATAGATTCGTCATACTCGACAGCGATACTGTGCACGGATCAACCACCGGACACAGATCATGGGCGACAATTTAATTAGACTCCGGAACTTGCTACCCGACGACGATATCTTGCCTTCCGCAGAGCTGACGTCCTTATTTCTGAACATTCTTCACAACAATACGGTGACCGCGCTGTTCCAACCCATAGTCGACTTCAACAAGCAGTCGATCTTAGGCTATGAGTCGCTCATTCGCGGACCTTCCGACAGCCCCTTGCATAATCCAATGATGCTCTTCGACGTTGCCAGGCGCGAAGGTCGGC
>JAUSMU010000155.1 GCA_030645995.1 Gammaproteobacteria bacterium
GCTTTGTACCGAGGGGTGTTCACCAGTGTTCCAGAGTTGAAGGCGGAAATAGAGCGCTTTATCACAAGTCACAATGCGGAGAGTGCGAAGCCGTTCAAATGGACGAAACCGGCCAGTCACATATTGGCTGCTGTAGGGCGATCCAAGGATGCATTACAAAATTAACCGCATGGACCACTAGTGCGCGTTCAGCGCAAGCTGAGAACCGATGCGGAGAATCGGCTTTCTGCCTTGGCTGAAGTTGTGGAGTCCACAGAAGGTATTGACCCATTCCTTAATAACATTTCGGCAGACTGGCGGAGCTATGTCGATATAGGTGAAGGCTTATATGAGCCAGAATTGGGCAGTTTTAATCCAGATGCCGCCAAGTACAGTCTCGACGATATTAAAAGCGGAATTTCCGGGCTTGCCGGGGATTTGCGCACCCTCTCGACGATGATGCTCGCGAGCGTGGAAAGTGACAGAAAGGCTGTCAGTCTGTCGCTAAGCGTGTCCTACGGTGGTCTCGTTCTGATCGTACTTGGATTCCTACTACAAATGCTCGCTTATTTGTAGATGGTGATGGATGTGAGATTTTGCTCAGATTGCAAATTACCACGAGATCGTTGAGTTCTCACATCCGATAGATCATACCAAATGATTCATACAAGTGACTGTGATCTCAAAAGGAGACTTCTTTTGCGCCCCCCGTAGTTGCTCAGGAGTCATTACATATAGGTCGGGAAAGAGTTCATCCATACTTTCAGTGACGGTAACGGCCGTATTGGACGGCTGTGGCAAACTGCCATTCTCAGTCATTGGCAGCCGTTGTTGGCGTATCTACCTGTTGAGACAGTCATCAAAGCAAGACAGGATGAGTATTATCAGTTGCTGGGTCATGCCGATGAAAAGACAGATTGCACTGACTTCATCGTGTTCCTGCTGGACGCCATTCAAGAGGCTTTACAGGAAGCGCTGGTAGATTCAGACAAAACGCCGGTAGAAACGCTGGTAGAAACGCCGGTAGAAATAGCCGGTAACGTTCTGCCTAAAACCCCGGAGCTTTTGTTGGCGTTGTCATCAGAACACCCGAACTGGACATTGGCACACGTCGCGACGGCGCTGAATAAATCCACAAGCGCCATCGAGCGCGCTGCAGCGAATCTGAAAAAGCAGGGCCGACTGCGTTTTGTGGGGCCTAAAAAAGCTGGACGCTGGGAAGTCATCAGCGAATAGCAGAAAGGGGCACGGTCGATGTATGTAACCCAGAAAAACGTTGTATTTTTTCTGGGTCTGTAGCAGCATAAATGCCATGAAATCCTTAATAGAAACAGGCTTCTACTACATTTCCGGCCACGGTAGGGGGTGGGCGTTTTCGCCAAGCGATCTGCAGTCTCGTTTCAGCAGGCAGCAGGCCGATACGCTGCTGTCAGCCCTGGCCGCTCAAGGCAAGATTCGGAGGGTGGCGCGTGGGGTATACGAATACCCCAGCTACAGCGAATTGCTGGGCAAGACACTGAGTCCGGACATCGATCAGGTGGCCCGGGCCTATGCGCGCAAATTCGGTTGGCGCATCGAGGTGTCTGGCAACACCGCCTTGAACCTTCTTGGTTTGTCCAATCAGATTCCCGCAACCTATCTATACTTGAGTGACGGCCCCAGCCGGAGCTACGACATTCTCGGGCAGACTCTGGAGTTCAAGAAGTCGGCGCTGAAAACAATAGGCTTCAAATATCGAGAGAGCATGCTGCTGGTACAGGCACTCAAGGCTCTGGGCAACAGTCATGTCGGTGCTGAGGTGATTAACAAGGTCAAACAACAATTTGAGCCATCACAGCGGGCAAAGATACTCCGCGATACTCGGGGCACCACGAGCTGGATTTACGAGGTTATAAAAACCGTTTGTCAGGATTGATCAACAGCAAGGAGCACACATGGATAAAGTGGCACGCTGGGCAGAGAGGGAGCGCAAAGAGCTGTTCACCGAAACAGCGGCGGTTATCAGGAGTACAGCTGCCATCGTCGAGAAGGATTTTTGGGTGAGCTGGGTGCTCAAGCAGATTTACGAAAATGAAGTGCTCGCCCCGCTGTTCATGTTCAAGGGAGGCACAAGTCTTTCCAAGGTCTATGGACTGATCAATCGCTTTTCAGAGGACATCGATCTGGTATTGGATTGGCGTACCTTGAGCGGGGAGAGCCCGCTCGAAATGCGTTCCAACACCGCGCGCGACAAATACAACAAAGCCTTACTGCTAGCCGCAGAAACTTATACCAGTAAGGTGATCCTGCCTGCTCTTACGAGCGTGGTGGCTGGCGTATGCGATGCAGACTTGCTGGAACCGCGTGCCATCCGGCTACGTTACCCGGCGTCGTTCTCGGACAAGTACGTGCTGCCCGCAATCAAGCTTGAAATCGGCCCTCTATCGGCGTGGGACCCTTGGGAGGAAAAGCAGATTTCCTGTTATGCGGCCCAGGCATTCCCCCACGTCTTCCAACAAACGCACTGCAACGTCAAAGTGATCAGCGCCAAACGTACTTTCTGGGACAAGGCCACTATCCTGCACCATGAGGCTAACCGTCCTGCAGGCAGTACTCAACCGAGGAACTACTCGCGGCATTACTACGAGCTGGCACAACCGGGCAGTTTCAAGTTGCTGCCACCGATGCATGTAATGGTCGTTGTTGAAAACGATTATCACGCCATGCGCGGCATGTTCTTTGGGGAGGTTCCTGCCTTGGAGCGCATCATGGCAACCTTGCAAGCATTGGAAGACGAAATCAATCAGTTTGGTTTGAGCGGCAGGGATGTTTCAAATCTGCGCCATCCCCTCACGCCGTATTCGTCCTCAACGTCCTTGCCGCCGCCACATCCCCCTTGGCCACATTGATGATCATGTCGGTCGTTACCGGCACGCGGTTGAACAGATGTCCCCCCATCGCATTCGATATGGCACACACCAGCGCGGCTGCCGCACAGCCCTGAATGGGCTCCCCGACGCCTTTGGCGCCGACCGGGTTTTGCGGATCGGGAATTTCCACGCCAGCCCAGCTCATCGTGGTTTTTACATCAAGATATGAAGGCGGTTTGGCCTGATGGAGCCAGACGTTGGCGGGCAGGCCATTCTGAGGGTCATAGGTGTGACGTTCAAAACCGGCCAGTCCGAAACCCATGATCGCGGCGCTCTTCATTTGCGCGCCCAGCCCTTGCGGATGCAGGATGGTGCCGCAGTCGGCCACACCCATGTAGTCGAGTATGTCGTACTTGCCGGTGTCCGGGTCCAGCGCGATCTGCACGAAACCGGCCGCGAGTCCTGCCACGGCGCCCTGACGCGGGATGGTGTCCTTTGCCACACCGATCAATCCGGTGCCGGCGATGCCTGCGACCGAAGCACTGGTCATGGCATTGATGCCTTCGGGGGCGATCTGACCGCTGAATTCGCCGCCCAGGGCGATGGCGCGCTGGGCCGCTTCGGCGTAACTGATGGAGCGGCTGGGGTCTGCGCGCAGGAAGACGCGCTCGTCACCAATCTCAAAGTCCTCTGGTGTGCCGCCCAGGTCCAGTGCGGCGATGCGCAACAGTTTGTCCAGTGCATCCATCGCGGCCACATAATTGGTGCGTGTCATGGTGAAAGAGGTGTTGCTGCCGAACTGGCCTAGGTTCCAGGGCAGGTGATGACGGCTGTCGCCACGCTCCACCACGCAGTTTTCCCAGCGGCACTTCAACACCTCGGCAGCGACGCGGGAAGTGGTGGCATAGGAATAGGTGCCCAGATTGCCGACGCCGGTGTGGATGTGCAGCACGCCATCCGGGGTGATACGCACGAGCCCGTCGAAGCCATTGGCGCCAGCGGAATGGTAGGCCTGACCGATGCCGACACCGATCAGTTTGTTGCCCACGCGCTGGCCGTTGCGGGCGAATTTTTCCTGCCAGCCGAACGCCTCGGCGCCGATGCGCAGTGCCTCGGGCAGATAGGCGCTGGTCACGGGCCCTTGTGTGTCGCCAAACAGAGCGTCGTTGCCCGGCGCATTGATGATGCGGATGGCCAGCGGGTCGATGCCCAGTTCGCGGGCTGCCTTGTCTAACAGCGGTTCGATGGCCACAGCGAGTTGGTTCTGTCCTGGACCACGCTGCGGCCCCTTGGTGGGAGTATTGGTGAAGACAGGAATGCCGCGAAAGCGCATGGCCACCGGCGTGTAAACGAGCGACATGGCCTCACCAGCAGATAGCCAGTCCGAGAAGCCCGCGTTGCCACCATTGTCCTGAATGATGTAGAGGTCTGCTGCGAGCAGGCGTCCGTCGGCGCGGAACCCGAGCTTGGCGCGGCCCTGGAAACCGTGGCGGGCAGAGCCGATGCCGTATTCTTCCTCGCGGGTGATGCGCATCATGACGGGCTGGCCGATCTTCTTCGCGAAGTGCGCGGGGATGACCATGGAGGGGTAACCTGCGCCCTTGGAACCAAAGCCACCACCGCAGAATTCGGCGATGAAGACGAGATCCTGTGGCGCGATGCCGATGTAGGAGGCGATTGTCGGCACCGGGAAACTCTGGCTCTGGCTGGAACCATAGAGGAAGCACTTGCCGTTTTCCCAGTAGGACATCGCCGAGCGCGGCTCCATCGAGTGGTGCGCGTTGCTCGCCGTGACGAAACTCTCGTCGAGGATGAAGGCGGCTTGCGCGAAACCGGCGTCGAGATCGCCAATCACCCATTCCTCGGTCGCTTCGCCTTGGGGCAACTGCCAGGCGTCCATGGCCGCAAATTCCTCGCGCGTCCAGTGCATGGCGTTGACGCCGGGGTTCAGTGTGTCGTTGTCGAGGCTGCCTTCCACCAGCGAGGCGCCGGGCACATTGCCGCCGATGCGGGCATGGGCGCCGTCTGGATGGAGGCTCGTGAGCGGGTCGACGGAGAAGGGCAGGCGCTCGAAGTTGATGATGATGGCCGCGATGGCGTCTTCAGCTGTCTTCTCGTCCACCGCCGCGACGGCCAGTATCGGCTCGCCGACATAAACGGGTTCGTTGGTGAGAATCTGGCGTTCCACGCCGGGCAGCCGGGGCACATCGTCGGCGGTCAGGACTCCAATGACACCGGGGATACGCATGGCCTCAGAGGTATCGATGCTGATGACGCGGGCATGGGGAATTGGGCTGGTGAAGAGGCGGCAATAGACCATGCCATCCACTTTGAAGTCTTCTGCATATTTTGCTGCGCCGGTGACTTTGGCGTGCAGGTCCGGCGGAGTGTAGTCCTTGCCGATCAGGGAGTAAGCCATGCTGGGTCTCCGGTGTTGTTCTTATAGTTCGAAGCGATAGATCGCTGCGTTATGAGTCTTCGTTCTCGCCTCACAGAATAGTAAGAAGCCATTGGGATGTCCATGTCCATATCGTTTAGCACCATGCAAGGCGCCGCCTGCGCGCATGCCGGTTCAGCGGCATGAAAGACCAGCGCCGAGCGCAGCAAAAAGACCTTGGGCTTTTTGTGGAGAGAGGGCACCCCGGAGGGGCGCGGTCAGCCGCAGAACCGGCGTGCGCGCAGGTGGCGCCGTTCGAAGCTGCGAAGAATTAAAAAAAGGGGAAAGAATCGCGGGCAGGCCCGCTCCCACAGGGAGCGAGCCTGGCGTCAATCAGGCAGTGACTACACGCACATCGACCAGCGGGATGGTCTTGGCGTGTTCCGCCGCGTCCATGTACGACTTGATCTCGTTGAAGTTCAGGTAGCGGTAGATCTTGTCGGACATCGTGTCCACATTCTTCATGTACACCATGTACTCCGCCATCGTCGGAATCCGACCCAGCGCTGAGCTCACGGCTGCCAGTTCTGACGAGGCCAGGAACACATTCGCGCCTTCGCCCAGACGGTTCGGGAAGTTACGTGTAGACGTCGACACCACGGTTGAACCGGGAGCTACACGTGCCTGGTTGCCCATGCACAGTGAACAGCCCGGCATCTCGGTACGCGCACCGGATACGCCGAAGACGCTGTACACGCCTTCTTCCACCAACTGATGCTGATCCATCTTCGTCGGCGGGGAGACCCACAGACGGGTC
>JAUSMU010000452.1 GCA_030645995.1 Gammaproteobacteria bacterium
AGGACGTGGCGGAGTATCCGGCCGAGCTGAGTCAGTGTCAGGCGCAGGTCGGCCAGATCTGGGACGCGGTTTTCCAGCCTTTCATTCAAAACTCCGACAGCAAGAACTCCGCATGACGAAAAAAATATTGATAGTCGGCCCCTCGTGGGTGGGCGACATGGTGATGGCGCAGGCGCTGTTCATCACCCTGCAGGAGCAGGCGCTCAAGAACGGACATCCGCTGCCCGTCATCGATGTGCTGGCCCCGGCCTGGAGCAAGCCGCTGCTGGCGCGCATGCCGCAGGTGCGCCGTGCCGTCGAGATGCCGTTCAGGCATGGGGAGCTGAATCTGGCTGGCCGTTATCGCGTCGGTCACCGCCTGCGCAAGGAGCGCTACGATCAGGTCATCGTGCTGCCCAATTCCTTCAAGTCCGCGCTGCCTGCGCTGTTTGTGCGGGCCCGTGTCCGCACCGGCTGGCGTGGCGAGGCGCGCGGCATGCTGCTCAATGATCTGCGTATTCTCGATGAACAGGCGCTGCCGCTGATGGTGCAGCGGTTCGTGGCGCTGGGGTTACCGAGAGGTTTGCCGGATGGCGCGGCGCTGCCGCAACCGCTGCCACGCCCCCGCCTCGTGACGGACCCCGCCTCGGTTGCCGCTGCCGTAGTCGCCCTGCAGCTGCCTGTTTCTGTGGGAGCGTACCCAGAGGGCATAAAGGACCTGCCCGCGATTAGAGAGTACGCGGGATTCAATCGCGGGCAGGCCCGCTCCCACAGAGATGAGGCCAATCGCGGGCAGGCCCGCTCCCACAGGGATGAGCAGTTGCAGACAGACCGGCCGGTGCTGGTCATCTGTCCCGGGGCCGAGTTTGGTGACGCCAAGCAGTGGCCGGCCGAGCACTATGCCGCCGTCAGCCAGCATCAGATCGACGCCGGTTGGCAGGTGTGGATTCTGGGTTCGGCGAAGGACTCCGACATTGCCACCACCATCCGTGGCCTGCTGACAGCGGTGGGGCAGGAGCACTGTCACGATCTGACCGGCAGGACTTCGCTTGCGCAGGCCATCGATCTGATGTCGTTGGCCACAGCCGTCGTCAGCAACGACTCCGGGCTCATGCACGTGGCGGCGGCCCTCGCCCGTCCGATCGTGGCGCTGTACGGCTCCACCTCCGCAGACTTCACTCCTCCGCTGGCAGATAACGTACAATTGCTCGCCATCGACATCGACTGTCGCCCGTGCTTCGAGCGCACCTGTCCGCTCAAGCACAAGCGCTGTCTGGTGGACCTGTCGCCACAACTCGCGCTCGCTGCTCTGCAGCAGGTGCTGGTGCAGGCCGGAACACCCACAGACGCAACCGATGCAACAGCAACTACCGGCGCCACAGGCACCTGAGAGGAGAGCCACACACTTTGCGAGTCCTGATAGTGAAAGTCTCTTCACTTGGAGACATCATCCACACGTTGCCGGCGGTGACGGACGCGAAAAGCGCCAACCGGCGCCTGCAGTTCGACTGGGTGGTGGAGGAAAATTTCGCCGAGGTGCCGTCGTGGCATCCGGCCGTGGATCGCGTGATTCCCGTGGCGCTGCGGCGCTGGCGCAAGAGCATCATCAAGACGTTCCGCAATGGCGAGTTCGGCGCCTTCCGCGAGGACCTCAAGCAGACCCACTATGACCTGGTGATCGATGCCCAGGGCCTCATCAAGAGCGGGATCATCAGCCGTCTTTCCAAGGGGCTGACGGTCGGGCTGAGCAACAGCACCATCAAGGAACCGCTGGCCACGCTCTTCTACAACAAGATGTTTTCCGTGCCCCGCGACGAGCATGCCGTGGAGCGGGTGCGCCAACTGTTCTCCCGGGCACTCAACTACAGCTATGAACCCGGCGACATGAACAGCATCGACTACGGTCTGGATCTGCGGCGCATCGGCCTGACCGACGCAACTCGCGAGAGCGGGCGGCTGCTCTTTCTGCACGGTACCACCTGGCCGACCAAACACTGGCCGCAGGCGCATTGGCGCGAGCTGGCACGGCTGGCCGCAGCGCGCGGCTACACCGTGCAGCTGCCGTGGGGTACCGAGGTGGAGCGTCAGCGCGCACACGCGATTGCCGACGGGCTTCCGGGCGTCGAGGTGCTGGAGCGTCAGACGCTGGCGGGCATGGCCCGGCATATCGCCACGGCTGCAGGCGTCGTCGCGGTCGACACCGGACTCGGACATCTGGCTGCAGCGCTCGCCACGCCGACACTGTCACTCTATGGTCCGACCAATCCCGGGCTGGCGGGGACTTATGGCAGACACCAGGCACACCTGTCCTCTACCTTCGCGTGCGCCCCTTGTCTGAGCAGAACCTGCCTGTACGAAGGCCCGGCAGTGACGTCAGACTTGAATGGTGAGCGCGTCATGGTGGCGCCCGCCTGCTTCAGCACACAGCCGCCGATGCAGGTGCTGGCCGCGCTCGAAGAGGTCATGGCGCAGCGCGCTTCTGTGACCTCGGTCGGGAGCAGTGGAGTGGTAGGGAGTGTGGTAGAGAGCGCGATCGGGAGCATGATGCAGCCATGACGCTGGCCTTCCTCATCTACTCTTACTTTCCCTACGGCGGCCAGCAGCGCGACTTCATGCGCGTGCTTGGGGAATGTCTGCAGCGAGGACACCAGATCACCGTTTACACCATGAAATGGCAGGGCGAGCGGCCCGAGGGCGTCAACATCGTCATCGTGCCGGTCAGCGCCTGGACCCGCCATCGACTCTATCAGCGCTTCACGGCGGCAGTGGCGACGCTGCTCGAACAGCAAGCCCCCGACGGCGTGATCGGTTTCATCAAGATGCCGGGGCTCGATGTCTATTACGCAGCGGACCCTTGCTTCGCCGAGCGCGCGCTGCAGGATAGAGGTTTCTACTACCGCTTCACGCCACGTTACCGTCACTTCCGTGCCTATGAAGAGGCGGTGTTCGGCGCCAGTTCGCACACCCACGCATTGCTGCTCTCGCCATTGCAGCACGAACAATTTATCCGCCACTATCCCGGCTGCGAGCCACGCCTGCATGGCATCCCGCCGGGCATCGCCCGGGATCGTCAGGCGCCTGTCGACGCTGGATTCAGAGAGAGTGCTCGCGAAGGACTTCGTAAAGAGTTTGGGCTGGGTGAGCATGATCTCGTGGTGCTGCAGATCGGTTCGGGCTTCGTGGTCAAGGGCGTGGATCGCTCGTTGCGCGCCATTGCTGCACTGCCCGCTGCGGTGCGTGAGCGCGTGCGTTACTTCATCGTCGGCCAGGACAAGCCTGTGCGCTTCGAACGTCTCGCGGCACAACTCGGCATCGCGGCGCAGTGCACGTTTCTGGGCGGCCGCGACGACGTGCCGCGCTTTCTGTTTGGCAGCGATCTGCTCCTGCATCCGGCCTACAGCGAAAGCGCTGGCTATGTGCTGTTGGAGGCCACCATCGCGGGCCTGCCGGTGCTGACTACGGACACCTGCGGCTATGCGTTTCACATCTCCCGCGCCGGTTCCGGTGAGGTGTGCGCGTCGCCGTTCCGACAGGAAGATTTGAATGCGTGCCTTCTGCATATGCTGACGTCAGAAGAAAGAGACAGCTGGCGCCGCAATGGCATTCAGTACGGTCAGAACGAAGACCTGTACAGCATGCCGGAGACCGCAGTAGATATCATCGAGTCGTTGCTTGCCTCCCGCGTAAGGAGGTCGGCATGATTCTGCATCTGCGTGACGATTTCGCGGCCTCCTGGAATGGCAGTGATCCGTTCCAGAAAGTCGATGCGCTGCAGGGCGTTGTCTATCGCGACGTCAAGGGGCGCCGCACGCTGCAGTTCGAACAGGATGGCAAACAATATTTTGCGAAGATTCATCATGGCGTTGGCTGGGCCGAGATCATCAAGAATCTGCTGACGCTACGCTTGCCGATTCTCGGAGCGCAGAACGAGTGGCGCGCGGTGGCAAAGCTGCAACAGCTCGGCGTGGAAACCATGACCGCAGTGGCATGGGGCAGTCGCGGCTGGAACCCGGCGCGTCGGCACTCGTTCATCATCACCGAGGCGCTGGAGCACACGGTCAGTCTCGAAGATTATTGCGCGCCGTGGGCAAAGCAGCGTCCGCCTTTCGCTATCAAACTGCGTCTGCTCAGTGCACTGGCGCGCATCAGTCGTACGGTGCACGGCAACGGCCTTTGTCATCGCGACTTCTACATATGTCACTTTCTACTGCATGAGAGCGAGCGCTTCGGCGCGGGAGAAATCCGCGAACCGCGTTTGTCGCTGATCGATCTGCACCGTGCGCTGATCAGTGAGAATCTACCGCAGCGCTGGATCATCAAAGACGTCGCGGGCCTGTATTTTTCGGCGTTGCACATCGGGCTGAACCGGCACGATTTTCTGCGCTTTGTGAAGATTTACAGCGGCAAACCCTTGCGGCAGGCACTCAACGAAGATGGCGCCTTCTGGGCCGAAGTGCAGCGCAAGGCCTTGCGGCTGGATGCGAAAATCAACGGGACTCGTCAGGCTGGAAAGGCAGCGTAGATCACGATGCAGACACTCGACACCAGAACCTTGATCTCCAGCGGCCGCGCGCTGCTGGCCACAGACGCAACCCCGGCCGTTCTGCACTGGGTGGATGCGGATGGCGGGGCGCAGTCGATTGAACTGCTCAAGGTGTTTCGCATCCTGCCGGAAAAAAGAGTCGTGGCACTCGTACGTTGGCGTGGGCAGCACGTGCTGGCCAAATTGTTCTTCGCCCGAGTGCGCTGGCCTCAGCATTTGCAGCGCGAGATCGACGGTGTGCAGGCGATCATGACGGCAGGAATTACGACGCCCGTCGTGCTGTCTTCGGGGACGAGTGTCGACGGCGGCACCGGTGTGCTGCTGCTGCAATACATTGAGAACAGTGAGACAGTCGGGAAGCGCTGGGAGCGAGCAACGGAGGACGAGCGCGAAGTCCTGTTGCGCAAAGTGGTGACGCTGATCGCCGATTGTCATGGTCGCGGTTTGTTGCAGAAAGACATCCATCTCGACAACTTCTTGTTGCAAGGCGCGCAGTTGCAAGAAAGTCTCGTGTATCTGCTCGATGCCGCCGCCGTGTCGGTGCACACCGGCGAACCGCATGGCGTCGACAGCATGCGCTCCTTACAAAACCTCGCGCTGCTGTTCGCACAGTTTCCTGTTCACAACGACACACAGGTGCCCACGCTCTATGAACTCTATCGCAGCCTGCGTCCGCAGATGGAGTTGAGTGCCGACCCCTGCATGTTCAGCGCGCTGCTGCAACAAAACCGGCTGGCGCGCCTGCGCGTGGTGATCGACAAACTCTATCGCGAGACCAGCGCGCATGTGTGTGTGCAGAAGCGTGATCGCTTCGTGGTGTATCGCCGCGCTCTGGAGTCGCCGCAGCTGCAGGAATTTCTGCAGGCGCCAGATGACTTCATTGCCCGTGGACGTCTGCTCAAGAAGGGCAATTCCTCCACCGTGGCATTGGTGCAGATCGCTGGCCGTGACTACGTGCTCAAGCGCTACAACATCAAGAGCTTCTGGCACGGCGTGCGTCGTGCGCTGCGCCCGAGCCGCGCCTGGGTCAGCTGGCGCAATGCGCACATGCTGGAAATGCTGGGTGTCGCCACGCCGCAGCCGCTGCTGATGATGGAGAGGCGATGTGGCGCCTTGCGTCGTGAAGCCTATTTTTTGAGCGAGTTTGTGGCGGGTGAGGATGTCTTGCGTTATCTGGCGAAAGAGCCTATAAATTCCGCCGCCTGGGAGCGGGTGCTGACGCAGTTCGGCCAGCTGTTCCAGGTAATGCGCGACTACCACATCGTGCATGGCGACATGAAGGCCAGCAATTTCATCAGCACTGCCGATGCGCTGATCGTTCTGGACCTGGACGCCATGCGCAAGGAGCCGGACAAGGAACGTTTCCGGAAAGCTTTTGGCAGGGATCTGCAACGCTTTGCTGCCAACTGGCAGGACAAGCCCGAATGCGCGGCGCGAGTCCTCACGGTGGTGGAACAAACGGACAATCAGTCAGCCCGCTAACCGCTGGCCAGTTAAAAGGTACATCATGTCTCTGATTACTCTGGGGCTCTCCGGGGCCCTCGGTTTTGATGCCGCCGCCGCCATCTATATCGACGGCGACCTGGTGGCCGCTGTCGAAGAAGAGCGCATGATCCGCCGCAAGCATGCGCGCGGCTGCATGCCTCTGGAAGCAGCGATGTACTGCATCCGCGCCGCGCGCATCAAACCGCGGGACATCGATACCGTCGCCGTGTCCTACGCGCCGATCTCGATCTTCAGCCCGGCCCGCTGGCACTATGCGAAGCGTTACTGGTATGCGCCGGACCGTGCGTTCGACGCCATCTTCAATGGCAACCGCCGCTATCGTCGCTATCTGCATGAACTCAAAGACTTGCTCGACAAGCTGATGATCCCTTGGGACAAGGTCAAGTTCGTGCCGGTGCAGCATCAGCTCGCTCACGCGGCCAATGCCTATCACATGAGCGGTTACACCGGGAAGACTGCAATCCTGACCATCGATACGCGCGGCGAATACGCGTCGATGTTCCTCGGTTATGGTGAGGGCGGCCGCATTCACAAGATCAAGGAATTCTACGACCCGGACTCGCTGGCGCTCTTGTATGGTGCCATCTCCGATTACCTGGGGTTTGACTTGCTGGACGGTGATGCCAAGGTCATGGGCATGGCCACGTATGGCGATCCAGACAAATATGATCTCTCCAATCTGGTGAGCTTCGACGGCAAGAATTTCAGCGTCAATTCCCATCTGGTGGGCACCGTTGGCAGGCGCCGCTTCAAGTCCCGCTCTCACGGACACCGCTTCGGCAAGGAACTGATAACGCAGCTCGGCCCGCGCCGTGTCGGCGATTTGATTCAGGATCCGTACATCCATTATGCCGCCAGCATTCAGAAGCTTTACGAGGAAGCGGCCATCGCGCTGGTGACTCACTACCTCTCGGACATTCTCAAGGAAAGCGGGCGGCTCGTGTTTGCTGGAACCGGCGCGCTGAACGTCAAACTCAATCAGAAGCTGGCGACGCTGCCGTGGGTGAAGAAACTGTATGTTCCGCCCGCGCCGGGCGATTCTGGAACGGCGATGGGTGCCGCGTCCTACGCGCTCTCGCAACAGAATGTAGCGGTGCGTGGCCAGAAGAATCCCTTCCTTGGTCCGCGTTTCACCACGGAGCGTTGTGTTCGGGCCTGCGAACGCTGCCGCGATCGACCGCTGTTCGAGGTGCTCGAAAATCCTGCGGCGAAGGCGGCGGAATTGTTGGGGCAAGGGCATCTGGTGGGATGGTTCCAGGGGCGCATGGAGTTCGGACCGCGCTCGCTCGGCCATCGCAGCATTATCGGTAATCCTTCTGCCTCGGGGATGATCGAGACCATCAATCAGAAGATCAAATTCCGGGAGAACTGGCGCTCCTTCTCGCCGAGCATTGTCGATACGCTGGTGGAGGAAGTGCTGCAGGTGAAACACCCCGCGCACTACATGAGCAGGACTTACGATGTGTCGGAGAAGTGGAAGAAACTGCTGCCCGCCGTCGTCTATCAAGATGGCACCTGCCGCGCGCATGTGGTGACGAAGAAGGCCAACCCGCGCTACTACGCCGTGCTCAAGGAGTTCGAGAAGATCAGCGGCTACGGCATCGTGCTCAACACGTCATTGAACCGCCCCGGTGAGGCGATGATTTGTTCGCCCGAAGATGCGCTGAACCTGTTCTTCGGCTCCGACCTTGAGTACCTGATCATGCAGGACATTCTGGTCACCAAGCGCCCGGATGTGTGACAGGGCCTTCAGTTACTCTGACGTGCGGCGGTAGATCGCGAACTGCGGGCGGCCCTGCGGCGGGAACGCTGCCACCACTTCCAGCAGATCGAACGCGCGCGCTTCGTCCACGTAGGACAGAATATCCCGATCGATGCTCAGTGCGAGCAGCGCTTCATAAGGGGCATCCGTGATCGTCTGCATGTCGATATAACGGGCAACCTTGTCATATTCCTCCACACGACCGCTGTGATAGGCGACGTAGTTGCTGTTGGTGATGACGAAAGCATTTTCTTCGGTGTTGTCGCGCAGCCAGGTGCTCGCCTGTTCCAGAAAATCCTTCGAGTGGCCGAAGCTGATGTGTGCATCGATCGCGCAGAACAGCGCGAGAAATCCCAGCACTCCTCGTACGATTTTCGTTGCGGCCACTGTCCGCGCCAGTGCCAGTGCGCTATCGACGACAAGTGGCACCATCAGCATCAGCAGCGTGCAGAACAGCAGCGTGTAGCGCGTGGACATGAAGCGCGTCAGCATCAGGAAGCCAAGCAGAATGGTGAAGGCGATCAACGCATAAGTAAGCACCACGCGCATGACTGGATTGCCGAGTTCGCCAGTGCGCTGGCGCAGGCCATAGGCGAGCACCAGCAGCGCCGGCACGCCGAAACCGGAGATCAGTTTCAACACGAGAATCGCCGCCAGCCCGGCCGTCATGAACAGC
>JAUSMU010000459.1 GCA_030645995.1 Gammaproteobacteria bacterium
AACTGGTCGATGACGACTTGAGCTGAGTTGGCGAAATCTCCAAATTGAGCCTCCCAGACTACCAATGCATTTGGAGTCGTGGTGGCGTAACCATACTCAAATGCAAGAACGGCCACTTCTGAAAGAAGTGAGTCGTAGATTGAAAAGGTTCGCTGATCAGATGATATTGATTTTAGTGGAATGTATTCGCTACCGTTTTCCTGATCATGAAGTACTGCGTGTCGATGAGAGAAAGTCCCCCTGCCCACGTCTTGACCCGTAATACGAACTTTGTTGCCGGTTGTTAGAATGCTTGCATATGCCAATGTTTCGGCGAAGCCCCAATCGACAGGCTTCTCTCCTGCGGCCATAAGCGCTCTATCGTCATTGATTTTCTGTACTTGTTTTTGCAGATTGAAATTTGCAGGAATTGATACGAGTTTCCGCGCCAACGCCTTGAGCGTCTCGAGTTTGATCGTAGTGTTGTAGTGAGGACTCCATTCATGTCCCAAATAGGGATTCCAATCCACGAACAACTCAATTGACGGCTCTTTTACCAGCGATTTAACGACATGTGAGCCAGTGTCCAGAGCTTTGCGATAGGATGAATTCAGGTATTCCGCTTCCTCTTCAGTCAGCACAGACTCTGAAATCAACTTTTCAGCATACAAGGCTCTGGTGGTCTTTTGCTGTCTGATTTGGTTATACATCAACGGCTGAGTACTGGAGGGCTCATCTGTCTCGTTGTGGCCGCGGCGGCGATAGCAAACCAGATCAATGACCACGTCTTTTTTGAACTCATACCGGAAGTCCAACGCGAGCTGGGTGACAAACAATACTGCTTCTGGATCGTCACCATTAACATGGAATATTGGAGCCTGAACCATTTTCGCAACGTCGGTACAGTATTCGGTAGAACGTGCATCTTCTTGGCGGTGCGTAGTGAAACCTACTTGATTGTTCACTATGATGTGGACAGTGCCGCCTGTCGAATAAGCCCGGGTCTTCGACATCTGGAAGGTTTCCATTACGACGCCCTGACCGGCGAACGCAGCATCCCCATGAATGATCAGTGGAATGACCGCGTTGCCGTGATGGTCCTGTCGTCGATCCTGGCGAGCCCTTACGGAGCCTTCTACCACAGGAGAAACAATTTCCAGATGTGAAGGGTTGAATGCCATGGCCAGATGTACTTCTCCGCCCGGCGTCATCACGTTTGAGGAAAAACCCTGGTGATACTTAACGTCCCCTGAACTCTTGTAAGTAGCACGCCCTTCGAATTCACTGAACAAATCTGAAGGATTTTTACCGAGAGTGTTTACAAGGACATTAAGTCGACCTCTGTGGGCCATCCCTATTACAACTTCCTTAACACCATAACTTCCAGAGCGCTGGATTAGTTCATCAACCAAAGGGATAAGCGACTCGCCGCCCTCTAAACCGAATCGTTTGGTGCCCGGATATTTGGAGTCGAGGTGCTTTTCAAGACCTTCGGCAGCACTTAGTCTTTCCAGCAAGTGTCGCTGTACTTCAGGGCCGAAATCAGGGTTTCCGTGTTTGCTTTCTATACGTTTCTGGATCCATTGTTTTTCAGCCAAATTCACAATGTGCATGAATTCATAACCAATCGATCCGCAATATATGCGCTCAAGAAGGTCTGTGATTTCTCGAAGAGGAGCCTTATCCTTCTTTATGAAGAGTGAACCTGTTTGAAAAACAGTAGAATTATCGGCTGGAGAGAGTCCGTGAAAATCAAGCTGCAAATCCGGAATGTGTTCCCTTCGCATCAGATTCAATGGGTCAAGTTTTGCCTTCTGGTGTCCGCGCACTCGATATGAACTGATCAAGTGAAGCACTCGAACCTGTTTATTCTCATGCTCGGAATTTACCACTGCATCGTTTGTCAGCAACGGTTTAAAACGACTCGTTTTGCCGAGTTTTTTGAAATATTCCTGTATCTCCAAATGAGAAATATCCGACGTATTGGAGTCGGATACTTTGGGGAGATTCTGGAAAAAAATTCGCCATTCCTGCGAAACCTGTTCGGGATCCTTGAGGAACTGGTCGTACAATTGTTCAACGTATGAAGCATTACCGCCTGATAAATGCCCCGTACTCCACATCAACTCCATAATGCTGTCATGCATCTGTATATTTCCCGGGTAATTGAGGAAGCTGTAGATTACTAATCAAGAAAACGCAGTTATCGCAGGCTTATTCCTCATAAACGAATTTTTGTTTCAGGTGGCGCGCTGTAGAAGCATTGAACGAATATGTCCAATCGCGCGCGTAGGATTCAATCCTTTCGGGCATACGGCGACGCAGTTCATGATTCCACGGCACCTGAATACACTGAAAGGATCCTCAAGATTTGCGAGACGTTCATTAATTGCCGTATCTCTGCTGTCGGCCAGGAATCTATATGCCTGCAACAGTCCTGCAGGACCGATGAATTTTTCAGGATTCCACCAAAAAGAAGGACAGTTAGTGCTGCAGCAGGCGCACAAAATACATTCATAAAGGCCATCGAGCTTTTCGCGATCTTCGGGGGACTGAAGACGTTCAATCGCGGGCGCTGGAGTATTGTTGATCAAGAAAGGTTGAATTTTCTCGAACTGCTTATAGAAGACAGTCATATCCACAACCAGATCGCGCACTACAGGCAGACCGGGAAGTGGCCGTATTACCAACGTGCCACCCGATTTCACCACACTGGATACCGGTGTGATGCATGCCAATCCATTCGTTCCGTTGATATTCATACCATCGGATCCGCAAACACCTTCTCTACACGAGCGTCGATACGTTATGGAAGGATCCTTGCGTTTCAACAACTCAAGTACATCTAGAACCATGAGATCTTTGCCTGCTGGAATCTCGACCTCATGGTCTTGCATGCTGGGTTTTGCATCAGTTTCTGGATTATAGCGATATAAGCTTACTAACACGTTATCTCTACCTTTTCCTGAACTAAGTTCAAGTAGTCAATGCTGTTCGAGGTGAATTAATAGGTCCGTACTTTCGGCTCAAACTTTTCAACTGTCTTCGGAGAGAAGTTGACCGCTCGCTTGCTGATGGACTTCGTCGTCGGGAAGTACAGAGAGTGACAAAGCCAATTCTCATCGTCACGTTCTTGAAAGTCGTCCCTTGCGTGTGCTCCACGACTTTCAGTTCTGGTCTCCGCCGCAATGGCTGTCGCTTCTGCTACCTCAAAAAGGTTTTCAAGCTCCAGAGCCTCAATGCGTGCTGTGTTGAAAGCATTACTCTTATCGGCAAGATTAATGTTTGCAACACGTTCACGCAGAGTCTTCAGTTTTTCGATGCCGTCACGCATGAAATCACCACGACGGAAGACGCCGAAATGATTCTGCATTATCGTTTGAAGATCAGTACGAACCTCCGCAACGTTTTCGCCAGAAGTGGTGGTGTTAAGTCGGTTCAGTCGAGACAGCGCTTGCTCAATATCTGACTGAGAAGCGGATCGTTGCTCTATGCCTTGACGCAGCATGGTCTCGATGTGCATGCCCGCCGCCCGTCCAAATACAACGAGGTCCAGCAATGAGTTGCCACCCAGTCGATTGGCGCCATGGACAGAAACGCAAGCGACTTCCCCTACCGCAAACAATCCCTCAATAATCTTGTCCTTACCATTACTGTCTTGCGTTAATGCTTGACCGTTAATATTGGTGGGAATTCCGCCCATCATGTAATGGCAAGTAGGGACAACAGGAATAGGTTCCTTTATGGGGTCCACATGTGCGAACGTACGCGACAACTCAAGAATGCCTGGGAGTTTGGAATTTAGAACTTTTTCACCAAGGTGATCCAGTTTCAAAAGTACGTGGTCGCCGTCGGGGCCACAACCGCGCCCTTGAATGATTTCCAGAATTATGGATCTGGCAACCACATCGCGCCCCGCAAGATCTTTCGCATTTGGAGCATAGCGTTCCATGAACCGCTCGCCGTCTTTATTGATGAGGTAGCCACCTTCACCACGACAGCCTTCGGTTACCAAGGTGCCTGCGCCATAAATGCCTGTGGGGTGGAACTGCCACATTTCAATATCCTGAACCGGATATCCCGCCCTTAACGCCATCCCGACACCGTCACCAGTATTGATCATGGCATTGGTAGTCGACGCGTATATGCGACCTGCACCTCCCGTAGCAAAAACCGTCGCTTTGGACTTAACGTAGACGGTCTCGCCGGTCTCAATGCAGATGGCTATTACACCCACGACCACGCCATCCTGATTTCTTACCAGGTCCGTCGCATACCATTCGTTGAAGAAAACAGTCTTGTTCTTGAGATTGCCTTGGTATAGGGCATGGAGAAGTGCGTGACCAGTACGGTCTGCGGCCGCACATGTACGCGCTGCCTGCCCTCCTTTTCCATAGTCTTTTGACTGCCCCCCGAACGGACGTTGATAGATGCGCCCATTTTCGGTGCGCGAGAAAGGCAGGCCCATGTGTTCAAGCTCATAAACAGTCTGAGGACCCTCACTGCACATGTACTCAATAGCGTCTTGATCCCCAATATAATCAGAGCCTTTCACCGTGTCATACATATGCCAACGCCAATCGTCATTAGGGTCCGAGCTTGCAATGGCGCATGTTATGCCGCCCTGAGCCGAGACTGTATGTGAGCGGGTTGGAAAAACCTTGCTGATAACTGCTGTTTTATAACCTGATTGGGCTAATTGCAGGGCAGCGCGCATACCAGCGCCGCCTCCCCCAACAATCACTGCGTCAAATGACAGTGTACGCATGCCAGACATTTATATACCCCATAGAATCTGAATACCCCAAACGAGGTAAATGAACATCAATACAACGCATGCTGTCTGAAAGAGAAAGCGCAGCAGCGTGGCCTTCCCTCCCAGCATGTCAGACGTTAGATAGTCCGTGGATATAGTCCACATGCCGATCCATGCGTGCGCGCAGAGCGCCATAAGAGCCATGAGGCTGGCAATACGCATCCAGGTAGCGCTGAATAGTTTCAGCCATTGCTGGTAGTCTAAATCTGGATTGAGGAGCAGGTAACCAAACAGGGTTACAAAATATACAGCCAGGATCACTGCCGTTATGCGTTGGATGAGCCAGTCGTAGAGTCCGCTCCGCCCAAAACTAGTGACGTTAGTTACCATAACCAGGCTCCCGTAAGTATGATTGTGAGAGCTGAGATCGCTATCACAAGTTTGGCTCCCAGCAAGCTGCCGGCAAAAGTCTCGCCAATGCCTATGTCCATCAAGAGATGTTTGATTCCCGCAATGAGGTGATACAAAAGGCCGGCAAGTACGGCCCATAGCAGCAACTTGACGGGGATTTGATTCAGCCACTGCTCAACGCGAGCAAAACCATCTGCGGATGTCAGTGATTCACTGAAAAGCCAGAGTAGTACGGCGACGCCAGCAAATATAAAAACACCTGAGACTCGATGCAGAATCGAGGTAATTGCCGGGAGAGGCAGTCGGAGAGTTGTAAAATCCAAGTTTCTAGGTCTTTTATCGTTCACGGATTTCTAAGTTTCTTGAAGCCCAGTTGGGCATGGTTAATAAAAGTGACCGGGCCATATAAGGCCGATCTGCTTGATTATTCGTGCTATTCAGGCGCACGTAACTTGGTTGAAGAGTATATGCTTATGGTCCTTGGATTACAATAAAGGCGCGTCTTTCACGCCCATGGATTGACAATGGTTTGTCATTAAACTTCAGCTGCTTCACGTGATTAGCGCCCCTAAAAAGTGCATCCCGATACCACCTTTTAGAACTTAAAAGAGGAGAGCTCAGGATATTGCGCGACAGCTTGTCCAGGCTCAGACTTCTATTTATCTTTACCGGCGACAAGGAGTATGACTGAAATATTCAAGGGCAGTACATAGCTTTGAGGATAGCCAGACTTACTTTGGATAATGGTGGCTCTGCCGGGGCCAATAAGGCGGTGCTTACAAGAATTTCGATCCCCGCGTGAAAGTAATGCGGCAGATCTGCGATGGGGTCTTGACTCATTTCGGCATGGAGAATGATCGCTTATTCATCATCACTTGCAGATTCGGAAAAATAAAATTTGCGGACGAATATTCTATCGAGCCCCAACATCGACTATGACTCTGGGATTATCCTGAAAGCATGTCGATGTTCGCTGTGATATTTGCTATAAATGGAGAGCAGCCAGGCTGAATAGCTCATTGGCATGAGATGACACGTATCGGCAGATGTCTCCAACTTTGCACGGGAAAGCCAAGACGTGATTACCCAGCGAGCTAGAGGAGTGTCAAGCGAGTATCTGAGAGTTCGTAAAAATAGACGCGGGATTTAACGGAAAGCGAGCTGCAAGAGATAGGTGGTGGGAAGTTGGTGGAGCCTATCGGGATCGAACCGATGACCTCAACGCTGCCAGCGTTGCGCTCTCCCAGCTGAGCTAAGACCCCACAAATTAAAGCTTTTCAAACCTCTCGCTTAGGTACGTCAACATAGTACTCAGGCTTAAAG
>JAUSMU010000481.1 GCA_030645995.1 Gammaproteobacteria bacterium
CGGTGCTCGCCGAGCTTTACAACAATGCCTCGCTGAAGCAGCACATGCAGCAGCGTGTGCAGGATCAGCCGCGCGACTTCCAGGCCCATCTGCAACTCGGTATCGTGCTGTTCAAGGAGGAGAACTTCGCCGAGGCCAGGACCCATCTGGAGCTTGCCCACCAGATCCTGCCGGACTATTCCGCGTATCCAAGCCCTTCAGCAGTGCTGGCGCAGATATACGAGAAGGAAGGCAATCACGCCGCTCGCCTCGAACAATTGAAGATCATGTTGGAGAACCAGCAGCATGATTACGACGCGCCGCTGCTGCTGGCACGCGAGGCGCTTTCTGCCGGGGACGTGCAGCAGGCGCATTATTATCTGGACCGCGCCATGGCGGTGACCCCCTATCGTGTCGAGGCTCATGAGGTGAGCGCGCAACTGGCACGCAAGATCGATGATGCCCCCTCGGCGGTACGCGAATATGAAGTACTGGTGAAGCTGGACAGGAATGACCCGGTGGAGGCGCACACGAATCTGGCAGAGGCCTATCTGGACAATGGTCAGCGCGATGAGGCCAGGATCAATATTCTCAGTGCGCTGGAAATCGCCCCGAGCTACCAGCGGGCACAGCAGGTCTTGCTGCAGGCGGTCGAGGCTGAGCAACCATGAGCCCGCTCCGCAGTGGCTTGAGCAGGAACAGTGTGCTGCTGGCAGCGCTGTTGCTCGGTCCGTGGCTGTCTGTGACGATACTCGCTCAGAGCGACTCAGCGGCTGCCGGTGGTGATCGGCCGCGCGTGGCCCCCGCCGACAACGCGGCGATGCCGCTGGAGTTTGATCCGCAGACATTCTTCGACATGGACCTCCCAGGCGGTGCCGCCGACGAGTCTGTCCCAGCCGAATTCATCTGGATTCGCGGGCGCTACACCAACTATGGTGGCGGTCGCAATCGACGCGGTGGCGGAGGTGGATTTGGCGGGCGTGGTGGCTGGTGGGATACGGATTTTCCCGACGCAGAGTCGAACTTCCTGCGCGGTGTACAGCGTTACACCAACATCGACACCAACAGCCAGAGTCACGACTGGCTCGATCTCACCGACCCGCGTTTGTTCGAGCACACCTTCCTGTACATGAACATGAAGCGCGTGCCCATCGGCTCCATCTATACCGGCCCCAACTTCAGCGCGGACGAGGTTGAGTCGTTGCGCGAGTTCATGGCCCGTGGTGGTTTCGTGCTGCTGGACGATTTCTGGGGTGACGCGCATCTGGAGGATTTTCAGAACGAGATGGTGAAGCTCTACCCGGATCGGCCACTGGTGAAGCTGGATACCAGCCACGAACTGTTTCACGTTTTCTTCGATGTGAATGAAGTCGTGCAGGTTCCCGGCCGCGCGGTGACGTGGGATTTCAACGGCGGCTTCAGTCTCGATGATCCTGACTATCCACCTGCGGTCTACGCGATTCTCGATGACGATGGCCGTGTTATGCTGGTGGCCAATTTCAACGCGGATCTGGGCGATGGCTGGGAGCACACTTTCTATGAGCCTTATCCGACACGGTATAGCAACGAAGCTTACAAGATTGCCATCAACTATCTGATATACGCATTCACACATTAAGTAATAACTTATCTAACACGGCAGCAAATACAGGACTTACTCATGTCAGAAATAGAAAACATTGCAGAGGACACTGTCGCGGGACTCGAGAGCCAGGACGATCTGGCTCTGGTCAAAAAAATGCAGGACGGACGTGACCAGATCATCGCGGAAATCAAGAAAGTGATCGTGGGACAGGAGTCCGTCATCGACGAACTGCTGATTGCCCTGTTCGCTGGCGGCCACTGTCTGGTAACCGGTGTGCCGGGGCTGGCCAAGACGCTGTTGATCAAGACCGTTGCCGATATTCTGCAGGTGAAGTTCAGCCGTATTCAGTTCACCCCTGACCTGATGCCGGCCGACGTGGTGGGTTCCGAAATCGTGGAAGAGGTCGACGGTCAGCGTCGTCTCAAGTTCGTGAAAGGGCCGATTTTCACCAACATTCTGCTCGCCGACGAAATCAACCGTACTCCGCCCAAGACCCAGTCCTCATTGCTGGAAGCGATGGAAGAGAAGCAGGTCACCGCAGGGGGCGTGACTCACAAGATGGCGAAACCATTCTTCGTGCTGGCAACTCAGAACCCGATCGAACTGGAAGGCACTTATCCTTTGCCCGAAGCGCAGCTCGACCGCTTCATGTTCAAGATCGAACTGGGCTATCTCTCCGAAGACGATGAGGTCTCAGTGGTCGGCAACACCACGCGCATCGTCGACAATACCGTCGCCCACCCGCTGAATGGCGATGACATTCTGGAATTCCAACGCATTGCCCGGCAGGTGCCGGCCGCTCAGGCCGTGATCCGTTATGCCGTCCGTCTGGTGCATGCGTCGCGTCCGAACAGTCAGGTCGCTCCCGATTTCGTCAACGACTGGGTGGCGTGGGGCGCCGGTATTCGTGCGTCACAGAATCTGGTGCTGGCCGGCAAGGTCAGGGCTCTGCTGAGTGGCCGCTACAACGTGTCCTATGGCGACATTCGCGCGCTGGCCCCGGCCGTGATGCGACATCGCGTGTTGCTGAATTTCCATGCTGAGGCCGAGCGCATTACGACCGATGACGTCATCAAGCGTCTGCTTGCCACGATCCCGGAGCCGACAGCGGACCTTTAGCATGGCGTCGAATACGACATTCATTGACCCCTCGGTGCTCGCCAGTCTGGATAATCTGGAGCTGCGGGCCCGTGTGGTGGTCGAGGGCTTCCTCTCCGGCCTGCACAAGAGTCCGCACCGCGGCTTCAGTGTGGAGTTCACCGACTATCGCAATTACTACCGTGGCGACGACATGCGCCATGTGGACTGGAAGCTGTATGCGCGCAGCGACAAGTTCTACATCAAA
>JAUSMU010000172.1 GCA_030645995.1 Gammaproteobacteria bacterium
ATAGTCGGTGGGGTTTTCACTGTCGGTGAGGGCCGCCACCACATCCACCACAGAAAAAAACCATTCCTCCAGCTCGGCGTCCCAGTGACTGCGAATGCTCTTGTCCTTGAACAATATGATTTTATTGTGCTGATCCATTAGCACGCTCCTCAAGGCGTGAGCCAAAGAAAATAGACTGTTGCGACAGCAAGAAGGACAGGAAGAATAAACAGGCATTCCTGTGCCGTCGAGCCTGAAGTTGATATCCCTTGGTATATTACTTCTTCATTCTGACTCCATGGTGCGGTTGACGGCCAATGCACTCCACGACTGGCAGGTAGGCATCACCTCCAGCGTGTTGATGTTCACATGCGCGGGCATCGCGTTCACCCAGTGAATGATGTCGGCGACATCCTCGGCGCTAAGCGGCTTCGTGCCTTCGTAGACCTTGTCTGCCTTCGCGTCGTCGCCCTTGAAGCGCACGTTGGAGAAATTGGTCTCGGACATGCCCGGCTCGATGCAGGTGACGCGGATACGTTTGCCCAGCAGATCGGCGCGCAGACCGCGCGAGAAATTCTGCACGAAGGCCTTGGTGCCGCCGTAAGTATTGCCACCCGGATAAGGCCAGTTGCCCGCCGTAGAACCGATGTTGATGATGTGCCCGCGATTGCGCTCCACCATGCCGGGCAGCACCGCGCGCGTGACGCGCAACATGCCGGTGATGTTGGTGTCGATCATCGTCTCCCAGTCGGAGAAATCCACCTTGTGCGCAGGCTCCAGACCGAGAGCGAGACCGGCGCTGTTGATCAGGACATCGATGTTCTGGAACTCTTCCGGCAGCGTGGCGAAGAACGCGGCCACGGATTCTGGTTTGGTAACGTCCAGCGCGGCGACGTGGATGCGGCACTGGGCCGAAGATTGGGAGGAGCTTGATGCTCTGAGCTCAGCGGCCAGCGCGGTGAGCTTGTCGACGCTTCTTGCGGCGAGGATCAATTTGCAGGGCTCTTGCAGTTGATAGTCCTGCGCAAACTTTCTGGCAGCGGCGGCGCCGAAGCCGGAAGAGGCGCCGGTGATGAGGACGACTTTGGTCATGGGGTTTCCCTCGTAGAAAATTTCTTATCGGCCTTCTGCTTACAAAGCCCCTTGTGCTGCCACCGCAAGCTCTGCAAATGGCACAGTTTCCACGCGCTCGGCAAGCGCATAGCGTCGTTCGCCCGGATAGACGACCAGCAGTCTGTCCAGACTCAGTTCATCCACTGCAATGCGCATCGAAGCAGTCAGACGCGGAGCATCCATGCGCTTGATCTCTACGCCGATGCGCAAGCCTTTTTGCATCATCAGCAGGTCCAGCTCGGCACCGGCGTGTGTCGCCCAGAACCAGGCGTCATCCGGTTGCTGTGACTTGAGAATCTCCTCCAGCACATAGCCTTCCCATGACGCGCCGAGGCGAGGGTGAAGCTGCAAGTCGCTGCCCGTCTGAATCCCCAGCAGCTGATGCAGCAGGCCACTGTCGCGGAAGTAAATCTTGGGAGATTTCACCTGACGCTTCTTCATGTTCTCATGCCAGGGCTGCAGACGCCGCACCATGAAAACACCTTCGAGCAGGTCCAGATAACGCCGGACCGTACTTTCATTGACGCCCATGGAGCGAGCCAGTTCAGCGGCATTCCAGATCTGACCATGAAAGTGCGCGAGCATCGCCCAGAAGCGTTGCATGGCAAGCGCACTGACGCCATTGCCAAGCTGCGGAATATCCCGCTCCAGAACAGCTTGAATGAAATTTTTGCGCCAGATGAAACTATCCGCATCACTCTCGGCAAGAAACGAAAGTGGAAATCCCCCTCGCAGCCAGTGCTGGCTTTGCGCCGATTGACCCACCTCTGTGAGACTGAGACCACTGACTGCAATCACCTCCATCCGCCCGGCCAGAGACTCGGATGACTGTCGCAGCAGTTCCGGCGAGGCACTGCCGAGGATGAGAAAGCGGGCAGGCAACGGGGTCCGATCGGCCAAAACTCGAAGCACAGGGAACAGCTCCGGCATCCGTTGAATCTCGTCGATGACGACCGTGCCGGTCAAATCCCGCAACGCCGTCATGGGCTCACTCAGGCGCGCCAGACTGACGGGGTCTTCGAGGTCAAAGTAGTTCGCCGAGCTTACGGGCACCAGCAGACGTGCCAGTGTGGTCTTGCCAGACTGCCTGGGGCCAAGCAATGCCACGACCCTGCTGCGTTTGAGAGCAGCAGTCATGGCAGCATGTAGGGAAGGTCTTTCAATCATGGAGCAACTTTAACCTTGAAAATCCCGCACGTAAAGCGGGATTTTCAAGGTAACTGCCTATTCCCGGCGAGAGTGTGGGAGCGTACCCAAAGGGCATAAAGGCCCTTTGGGTACGCTCCCACAGGTATAGACTCAGCGCTATGCCAGCTTCAGCGGCAAGCGCGTCAGCACCTGGCCTGTGATCGCGGCCAGCGCATTCGCCACTGCGGGAGCGATGGGCGGGGTGCCCGGCTCGCCCACGCCGGACGGCGCGTTGGTGGAGGCAATGATATGCGTCTCCACTTCCGGCATCGCGTCCATGCGCAGCACACGATAGGTGTGGAAGTTGGTCTGGTCGACGTTGCCATCGGTCAGCGTCACTTCGTCGGCCAGTGCGGCAGACAAGCCGTAGGCGATGGCGCCTTCGACCTGCGCACGCACTACGTTCGGGTTGACGGCGATGCCACAGTCGATCGCCGCGACCACGCGCTCCACCTTAAAGGTTTTGCCTGTAACGGACACATCGACAATCTCGGCAACGGTGGAACCGAACGAGGTGTGTACGGCGACGCCGCGTCCCCAGCCAGCGGGCAGCTCTTTCGTGCCCCAACCTGCCTTCTCGGCAGCGAGTTTCAGAACGGCTGTTTCGCGCGGATTGTTCTTCAGCAGATCGAGACGATACTGCACGGGATCAGCACCAGCCTTTCGCGCCAGCACATCGATGAACACTTCCTTGCTGAATGCCGTGTGCGTATGGCCCACGGAACGCCACCATTGCACGGGCACACCCACGGTGGGGGAATGCAGTTCCACCTGGCGCTCGGGGATTTCGTAGGTCATTCCAGTGAGCCCTTCGACGGAGGTGGTGTCGATACCATTGACCATCATCATCGCTGCCAGCGGTGTGCCTTCCATAATGGATTGCCCCGCGACACGAATGCGAATCGCGCTCGGTTTGCCGTTTCTATCCAGCGCCGCAGCCAGCTTGTGCACGTAGGCCGGACGATAGTAGCCGCCCTTCATGTCGTCTTCGCGTGACCACACCAGCTTCACGGGAGTGCCCGGCATTTGCTGTGCAATGCGCACGGATTCCAGCACATAGTCGGATACCGGGTTGGCACGGCGACCGAAGCCACCACCGGCGAACACGGTGTTGATCTTCACATTCTCTATGCCTGAACCTAACAACTGTGCGATGGCCGCCTGGTCACCGGTTGCGCTCTGACAGCCGTACCACATTTCGGCACTGTTGCCGTTCACCTGCGCCACACAGTTCAGCGGTTCCATCTGCGCGTGTGCGAGGTACGGGAATTCGAACACCAGCTCCTCGACATCGCTGGACTGGCTCAGCACATTGGCGGCATTGCCCTCGGACTCGGCGACGAGGCCATCGGTGTCCACCAATTCG
>JAUSMU010000492.1 GCA_030645995.1 Gammaproteobacteria bacterium
CGGGCGTCTGGTCAGCGTCTCCACGCCAGCCGAAGTAGCGGGTTGCACCCGTCTGGGCTCCAGCACGGCCAATGCGATCAGCGAGATTGCTTTCGTCGAACGCGGTAGCGCCAAGCTGCAGACGGAACTCATCGATCTGGCTAGAAACGAGGCTGGCGACATGGGTGGCAATAGAATCGTTCCAGAAACTCCGATTGCCGACGGGCGTCAGACTTTTGGTGTCTATCGCTGCGGTCTCTGACCTTTTATAGCAACTGCTCTTCAAGAAGAAAGGGACGACGCAATTCGTCCCTCGACTCAACACTTCTGTGTCAACGCTTCTGTGATCGCTCCAGCACGCTCTTGTCCAACTCTCCTTCCCATTTGCCGACCACCATCGCCACGGAGAGATCTCCGGTGACATTGACACTCGTCCGCACCATGTCCAATGGCCTGTCAAAGGGAAGAATAAAGCCGATCACAATTGCAATCTGCTCAGGAGTGACACCAATCGCACTCATCACTGCCGCCATCAGAAACAGCGATGCACCGGGCACGGCAGCTGTACCAATGGAGACGAGGGTAGTAGCGCCAACGATGACGAAGTAATCGGCCAGCGCGAGATCAATGCCGAAGGCCTGAGCCGCAAAGACGGAAACGATACCCACATACAGCGCGGTGCCATCCATGTTGATGGTCGCCCCCAGTGGAATCGTAGTGCTGGCCAGCAGCGGGCTGACACCGAGTTTCTTCTCGGCTACCGAGATCGTCACCGGCAGCGTCGCGGAGCTGGATGACGTTGAAAAAGCCACCAGCATCGCATCACGCGCACCACGGAAGAATGCCAATGGCGAAACGCCGACGACGAATTTCATCAGTGCGCCATGCGTCAGCACAAGATGCAAGAGGCAGCCAACCACCACGGCCAATGCCAGGCGCGCAACATCCAGAAGAGCAATAACACCCTGCGTGCCGGACACCCACGCAATCAGTGCAAAGACCCCGAGCGGCGCCACTTCCATGACCCATCCGGTAATTTTCAGCATGATCTCCGAGGCCGCGTCCATCAGCTCGGGAATGGGTTTGGCCTTCTGGCCAACGACCATCGTCGCGATACCAAATATCAATGCGAAAAAAATGATCGCCAGCATGTCGCCATTGGCGAGAGCGGCGACAGGATTTCTGGGCACGATATTCATCATCTGCTGCGTGAGGGGCACCGACTCCTGGAGAACCTGCGGAACGGCTCCAGACAGGTCCACGCCAACACCAGGTTGCAGCAGCACGGCCAGCACCAGCCCGATGGAGATGGCCGCCATAGTCGTCAGCATATAGAGCGCGAGTGTCTTGACGCCCAATGACCCCAGCTTTTGCGGGTCACCCATGGCGATGATGCCGGAAACCAGTGTGAAGAAAACCAGCGGCACGACCACCATGCTGATCAGACGCACGAACAAATCACCAATCCATTTGATCGACACGGCCCCTTCACCCCAGATGCTTCCCACGATAATTCCCAGCACCAGAGCAAACAGAATTCTCTTCCAGAGGGCCGTTTCGAACCATTTCTTCATCATGCCGATTTCCCCGAAATACGTGTTTGACGAGTGCACTGAGTGCTGCACGCAGAGTCTTGGAGACTATAGAAAAAGGCCAGGGAGTGCCAACAAATTATGGCCACCAGGAAAGGTCAAACGGCGACAAATGTGCGACAATGCGCGCCCAATTCAACCGGCTCCACTGACAGAAACGACAGGCTTCCCGTATGGCGGACAACAAGGCGGCATGGATCAAAGGTGTCGTCGCCGACAACAAACACCTGACATCCAATCATTTTTCTCTGCGCATCGACGCCGCCATTGCCCCGTTCCTGGCAGGCCAATACACCTCGCTGGGGTTGCCCTATTCTGAAAGCGACCTTCACATACAAGTGGCACAGCCCTACTCCATTCTCAGCGCTCCGGGCGAACAACCCGTGGAATTCTTCTGCCACACAACTCCAGACGGCTCTCTCTCCGGTGAACTGCGCAAGCTGAAACCGGGAGACAAAGTGTGGATTCAGAGACAACCGGAGGGAAGCTTTACGCTGGAACAGGTACCTTCGGCACGACAGCTATGGTTGATGGGTACCGGCACCGGCGTGGCACCATTCCTGTCAATGCTGCGCACCCCCGAACCTTGGCAGCGCTTCGAGCACGTCATTCTCGTCTATGCCATGCGAATGTGGCAGGATCTGGGATACGGAGAATTGATCGACCAGCTGCGTCGC
>JAUSMU010000003.1 GCA_030645995.1 Gammaproteobacteria bacterium
TTATTCAAAGGAGCGCACACCGTTGCAATCTGGAACAACGCACAAACAATTAGTTCGCAGTATCCGCCTTGCCATCCTGTTGTCCGCCGCTGCGATCACGAGCCAGACGCTGGCGCAGTCCCCGGCTGACGCGGTCAATGCCAGCGATTCCACGGTCCGCTACGAAGCCGACTATTTCGCGCAATATTCACCCGTCTCTGTCAACGACATGCTCAATCGCATTCCTGGCATTGGTCTCGCCCTCAATGGCAATGGTGGTGGCAGCAACAGTCGTGGCCTCGGCGCCGGGGATCAGATTCTGATCGACGGCAAGCGCGTGGCAGGCAAAGAGAATGAGGGCAGCAGCCAGCTCTCGCGAATCTCCGCCAGCCAGGTGTCCTACATTGAAATCATCCGCGGCACTTCCAACGAACTCGACGTGCGCAGTGCCGGACCTGTGGTGAATATCGTGCTGCTGGAAGCGGAATCGCGCTCGAGTCTGACTGCCGAAGTGAATGCCGATCTGTATCACGATGACACCTTCAAGCCAGGCGGCTCACTGTCTTATGGTGCTCAGAGCGGAGCGCTGGACTATCGCTTCAGCGTCGAATCCGAGCCGCGCTATGAGAATCGCTATCGCAAGGACTACGCGATCAATGGCGACTTTTCTCCGAACGATTACGTGCATCAAATCGATATCCGCGAGGAGACTTCGACCCAGGTCAGTGCCAGCATGGGCTATCAGTTGGGAGAGTTTGATGACGTGCGGTTCAACGCTTCCTGGAACGAATCCAATCCGCCCAGCGCAGTCGAGCGCAGAATTACCGACTTCAACACCACACCGTTTCTGTACAGGCTGGAGCGTGAGGACATCGCTGCTGAACGCAACAGTTGGGAAGTGGGCGGCGATTACGAACACGAATTCCAGAACGGCGGCCGCTACAAATTTCTCTTCATCGTCAACGATGGCGTGAATGACAGCACTCGCGAGCGCTTTGTCGTCGCCGACGCCAGTGCGACCAAGAATCTCTACATCGATTCGGCCCGCCGGGATCGCGAGCGCATTGCCCGCACCTCTTACAGCTGGAGCCTGAACGACACGCAGGGGCTGGAGCTGGGCATTGAACGCGCACAGACAATTCTCGATTCGAATCTGCGCTATGCCGTGTTGAGCTCCTCTGGAATCCGCTCGGCTGCTCACGGCGGGCTGACACCGATTGCATTGCCGAATGCCGAATCGACCGTCGAAGAGATTCGCTACGAAGCGTTTGCCATGCACAACTGGCAGCTCAGTGATCGCATGACGCTGGAGAGTTCATTGATTCTTGAACAGTCCGGGATTGCGCAGACGGGTGTGGGTGTCGACAAGAGTCGTGACTTCGACTTCTTGCGGCCACGCTTGGATTATCGCTTCGATGTGACCTCATCGTTTCAGCTGCGGGCTTCTGCGGAAAAGTATGTTTCGCAACTGAGTTTCAGCGACTTTGTGGCGCGTACCGACAACATGGACGACGAACAGGATGCGGATGCGGGCAATCCGGATATGGTGCAGGAGCAGTCCTGGCGCTATGAGTTCAACATGGAGTATCGCCTGCCGCAGGATGGTGGAGTGCTCAATACGCGCCTCTTCTACCATGACATTCAGGATGCGATCGACCGCGTGGATATTTCCAGCGGCCCCACCAGTCTGGTGTCTGCGCCGGGTAATATTGGCGACGCCTGGCGTTACGGCATAGACATCGATGCGAGCGTGCGCTTTGGTTTTATCGGTGTGCCCGATGCCATGCTGACGGCAGGATTGCAGGTGCAGGACACTGAGGTCATGGATCCGTTTCTGCAGCAGGAGCGTCGTCTGGCAATGGGGGGCAGGGGTTTCTACAGCGTCGGCTTCCGCCACGATATCGGTGCCCAGAGCCTGAGCTACGGATTCAACTACAACTCGCCGATCTCCGGTAACAACAAGCGCGTCGACATCGATGACATCGTTTCTTACGATTCCAGCAATAACATGATGGTGTTTGTCGAGAAGAGGGCATTCGGGGGCACGTCGTTCCGGCTTGAGTCCATGAACTTCCTCGACAGTGAGCGCTGCAATGTGCGGACGCGTTTCGATGGCAGAACGTCAGCAGGTGTATTGGAGGAGATCGAAAATTCCTGCAGTGGCAGCGGTCGCAAGATTTCGCTGAAGATCCGCAAGACGTTCTGACCCTGTGTGCGCTCCCACACCGATCGCAGCAATACCCTCAAATATGCAGCTCGTCCGCCGCAGGTGTCCGACCGAGCGGCACGACAGTGCGAATTGTCGTGCCCTCGCCAGGCTCTGAGTGCCAACTCACGCTGGCACCTATCTCTTTGGCGCGGCTGATAATGTTATTGATGCCATTGCCCAGTGGCCCGTGCCTGTCGAAGCCTCGTCCGTCATCGTGGATGATGAACTCAATCCAGTCACCTTCCATAATCGTCTGCACGTGCACCTGTTGCGCTTCCGCGTGACGGATGATGTTGCTGACAATCTCCTTCAGAATCCTGTTCAGGTTAAAGGCCACAGTCGAGGGAATGATCACCGCCGGTATTTCGGCAGTCTGTCTCCACTCGACTCTGTGGCCCGATCCGCGCAGGCGCAGTTCGGTTTCTTCACGGATGTCGTCAATGAATGACTTTAACATCTGATCGGGATTGTTGGCCTTCGACACCGCCTGACGCAGACTCTCCAGCGCCGAGCGGGCCATGTCCCCCAGCTTGCTGCCGCGATCGGCGTGCATGATCGACAGCAGCTTGGAGCCGACATCGTCGTGCAGATCGCGGTAGATCTTCAGCCGCTCCTGTTCGGCGGCCTGCTGAATCTCCAGGACGCGCCGCTCCGCAAAACTTTTCTCGATCACCTGGCGACTGTGTTCGACCTTTTGCTCCAATTCCCGGTTCAGATTTTCGGCCGTCTCCAGCGCGCCGTTGAAGCGGCTCAGCAAGGAGCCTACGAAGATCATGAACAGCAGCGGGATGCCGAAGTGCGCGTAAAAGATTGATCCTTCCCAGCGCGCGCTGGGCGCAAAGAACATCAGGAAGATGTTGTGTACGAACAGCATGATCTGAATGGACAGCGCTCCGGTGATGATGACGGCCTGACGCTGATGGAAGCGCAGTGCCTGACGCGCTACGCGATAGACAATGGCGCCGAGTGCGATCGTTCCTACCAGATGGAAGCTGTATGCCACTATGAAAAAATATTCCGGCTTCACCAGAAAGTGGGAGAACGAAGCCAGGACCGTCCAGGCCAAGAGCAGTCGCTCGCGGTGCGGGCGCTTGGCACCATCGATGAGGCGACCGATGAAGCCGTACATGCAGAAGATCGCGCCGTCGATCGCCACGTGCACCAGCGGCAACCAGTAATCGTAGGGGATCGGGTTGTGGTAAATGGTCATGTGCAAGGTCGCGACGCTCCAGCACAGGCTCATGCCACTGAACCAGAGGTACACGGTGTCGTTACGGCGCACGCCCCACAGGAAGAAGCTCACCAGTGCGAGACCGATACCGAAGGCCAGCAATACTTCATTTATCTCAACTTGCCTGAACATGCGCTCCGACCACAGTTGCTGCAGTTCGGCGGTGTCGCCAAAGAGAATCGGAGCGAAGTTGCCACCCCACGCGCTGCGGTACAATCTCACCAGCACCTCGTTGCTGCCCGGGCGCCAGCTGGGTTCCTGAATTTCCAGCAACAGTGGGTGGTTCCAGGACATGGTGACGCGGTTCTCGCGGTAGCTACTGCCGCCAATCTCGCTGCCGTTGAAGAAGACGTTCAGTGCGAGGTTGTAACGCCAGAAGTACAAGCTGTAGCGGCCGCTCTGCGCTGGCTGTTGCAGCGGAAAGCGGAACCAGACATAGGGGGAGTCGGCATCGCGTGCCGTGAGCGGAGAGTGCTCCTCGCGCGAAGTGTAGGGCAGGACTAATGGCGTCCACCCCGCGTCGGTGGGAGGCGGATCCATGGAATTCCAGTACAGGAAATCGACGGCCTCAATGACCTGGGGTTCGGCCTGCGCGATACGTGCACAAAGCAGCATGGCAACCACTGCCAGCAAGAGGGTTGCAATCCTGACAGCTCGCGAGGCGTTGGCAGATTCATGACGGCTGATCATGCGTAAGACAGCTCCGATGGCGAGCGCCGGACAAGGAACGAATGCCTGCAATGCTACCGCAGCAGGCGCCGGTGGAGTAGCCCGGCGTGGCTCCTGATTTTCCCCCTGCTTTCCCCCTTTTTGGGGGTATACAAACTCTGCGGCGTTGCACTACAGTGCAGCTCGATTCAGCGACCGAGCGGAAGAGTGTTGTCGTCCCCACCTTGACTCTGGAATAGCAGGATGTTGCCACTGGAAAATGGTCAGGCCCTCATTGTGGAAGACAATCCCGAGACGCGGGAGTGGCTCATTTCCTGTGTGCAATCGGCCTTTCCCGCGCTGCGGATACAAAGTGCTGCCGATCTTGCGACGGCCCTGACACTGATAAGTAGAGATGAGTTCGATCTGGCACTGGTGGATCTGGGGTTGCCCGATGGCAGTGGCATGGATCTGATCCGTGCGCTGAACGCGAGGGACTACCCCTGTTACATCGTGGTGGCGACCATCTATGACGATGACCGCAACTTGTTCACGGCGCTGAAGGCGGGCGCCAAGGGTTACATACTCAAGGATCAGGATCGGGATCGCATCGTCAGCTACTTGCAGGGCATCAAGAAGAATCGGCCGGCGCTCTCCGCAGCCTCGTCACAGCGCCTGATCGAACACTTCAACAGCAAGGGCGACGCGCTGGAGAAAGCCAACCTGACCCGTCGTGAGATCGATGTGGTCTGCCTGATAGGCAAGGGCTACAGCGTCGATCAGGCGGCCGACATGCTCAAACTATCTCCCGATACCATCAAGGGTTATGTGAAGAGCATCTATGCGAAATTACAGGTGACCAATCGCTCCGAGGTTACCCTGGAAGCCATTCGACTGGGCATCATCGATTCAGTCTGATTCTGTTATCATCATGCCCCTCTGTCATCTTGCGGGAGAGTCAGTCGCGCATGCCGTCATCGCTCAGCATTTCCGTTCAGCATCCGGCGCTTGTCAGGCCGAACAGGCACGCCATGGTAAGGCTGCTGGCTGTCTTGCTTTCCATGTTCTCCATACTCTCCATACTTTCGGCGTGCAGCAGTACGCGTGTGCTCGAACGCTGGCCGGAACGTTTGCCGGAGCAGCATCACTTCCTGAGCTACTACCGCGAAGACGCCGACAATCAGCTGGTCCAAACCGATGTCCAGTATATGACCTGGGTACTGCGGTTCTATGAGGGTTGGGAGTTGATGCCGACGGGGTGGCAGAACATTGAAGAGAACATGCTCTTTAATCTCACAGAGCAGGAGCACGCGCTGGTGAGCAGTCAGATGGCAGAGCTGGGTGCCCTGATCTCGGCCGAATGGGCCAAGGACAACAGCGTGCGGCTGATCGATTCGGCCATGTTGAGTCTGTGGGGAGCGGTGATGCAGGCTGACTTCGCTTCACAGGCCCGCATTGCCGCACTGACGCAGATCCATGCCGATGTTCGCGCGTTGCTGGAGGGCTACCTGACACCACTGACCATCAACGAACAGCGCTACGTCGATACATTGGGCGTTCTACTGGAGCCATGATCCGCTGCTGAGCAGGCCGTTGCCGACAATTTCACGCATCAGGCACACGGCGTCGCGATCATTTTGCACATAGGCAGCCTTGAGGTATTCGTCGACATCGATGCCGTCGTGGCCATTTCCTGTTCTATTCGCAGAGTCCCGGCGATACAGGAAGCGCACAAACAACAGTTCTGGCGCCGGTTCCTCGATACGGGTGATGCTCTCTGCAAACAGCGGTTGATCCGAGCCCGCCGTGCTGGTGCGAATCTCGTGCCCCGGTACCAGAAGCACCTCGTCCCTCAGCTCCATGTTGCCGATCTGCAGATAGCGCACGAAGCCTGTCGTGGAAATATTTTCCAGCCGACTGTCGAGTGCCGTATTGAAATGACCCGGGTGCCGGGCGCGGAACAACAGACACTCCCACAGCTGCTGCCTGCTGAGCGGGGGGACGAGTGGTTGGTCCGGATCATTGATCTGGATGATGTGTTCGAATTCGAGCAGGTTCATGGCGTGCGAGTCTAGTCTGCGTTCAGCCGTCGGTAAAGACTGGCATGGCGCCCATCTCCCAGAGAATGACCGTGGCGCCAAGCAGGGCGACCATCAGCACCAGCCCCACCGCCACCGTGGCGCTGGCAAACAGGAAGCCGCGCTCCTTTGGCATGGAATAGACAATAGGAATGCCGATGTACAGGAGGTACAGCGTATACGCTGCCGCCAGTGTGCCGAGCACCATGTCCAGCCACAGCACGGGATAAAGCCCGGTGAGCCCGATCAGAAACATCGGCGCGCACATGTAGGCAGCGACGCCGATGCCATGAGCGACGTCGTCGTTGCGGGCATCATAGGTCCTGGCCATCCAGTGAATCATGAAACCGAGAAAGGCGATGCTGAGCAGAATGGCGACATAGAACAGGCTCATGATCTGGGCTGCAGAACGCGGCGTCAGCAGGATGACTCGGCCGCCGATTTCCCAGCCAATCTGGCTCGCGCCATACCACCATGCCAGCGGAGGCAACAAGGCCATCCACGCCAGATAGCGCAGATAATGGCCGGTCACCGAGTCATTGCTGTCGCGGATACTGGACCATTCCTGCAGGGGGTTGCTGAACATGCCTATCAGGTGCTTCATTGTTGTCTCTCCTGTTCACTGCTTATTGTTCTTGAAAAACAGTTCTTGAAAACCTGTTCTTGTAATTGTTACTTGTGCGCTCACACCCTTTCTGCTCAAGGTATGAGTGTCGTTGCAATGCCATAGGCGCCATACAATATCAGCCCTATCCCTGCCGTCGTGCGCCAGCGTTGTTGACGCAGCAGAGGCACAGCTGCCAGCAGAACGCCGCCACTGCCCAGCACGAAGGGCAGAGTGCCGAGGCCGAAGCTGAGCATGATGGCGGCGCCGGCCACCGCGCTGCCTGCACTGAGCGCCAGCGCCAGCATGCTGTAAACGATGCCGCAGGGCAGAAGGCCCCACAGCAGGCCGGCAGCGAGTTTGTTGCCCGTGCGGCCCAGTTGCAAGCCGCGCAGCAGGCGCAGAACAGGCTGCCAGAGGCGCCCGCCCAGGGCTTCGAGGCGGCGAATGCCCAACCACCAGCCAGTCATGTAGAGGCCGAGTCCGATCATCAGCAGCCCTGCGAGCAAGTGCAGCGCTGCCCCCGCAGCCGTGCCCGACGAACTCAGCACGGCGCCGGTCAGGCCGGCCAGCGCCCCGAGCGCCCCATAGCCAAGTAACTTGCCGGTGCCGAACCACAAGGCGCTGACGATGGGTGTCGGGCGCCGTGCCGCTCGCTCATCTGCCGCGTTGCTGCCCAGCAGCAGCGCCGAGGCCACGCCTCCGCACATGGCCAGGCAATGCGGGGCACTGAACAGCCCGAGCAGGAACGCGGCAAACAAGTCCATCAGCGCATCCCGCCGTCGCGCTCGGCCTCATCCCGTGGCACTCCCGCTTCAATGTTTTGCTGCGCTTCCTCTTGCCTCTCCTTTTGCAACTCTTGTTTTTGCTCCTCCTCGGCATTGTCGAACAGGATGGACCAAGCCTGCCGATCAATATCTTCAAACTGTCCGTTGCGGGCGGACCACACGAAAGCCCACAGTGACAGCGCGACCAGCCCGAGGGTGACGGGGATCAATATGAGGAAGGTCTCCATGGCTCAGTCCTCCATCCGGCGCAGACGCCAGGCGTTCATGACCACCAGCAGCGATGACAGGCTCATGCCGAGCGCGGCGAGCCAGGGAGGCAGCAGGCCGAGCAGCGCCACGGGAATCACGCTCAGATTGTAGGCCAGCGACCAGCCGATGTTCTGGCGGATGATGCGGCGCGTGCGTCTGGCGAAGCGCAGCACGTCCGGCACCAGGGTGAGGTTCGGGTTGAGCAAGGTCGCATCGGCACTGTTCTGCACCAGCACGTCGCGCGGGGAGATGGCGATGGAGGTGTCTGCGGCCGCCATGGCCCCCGCGTCATTGACACCGTCCCCGATCATCATGACCCGCTGTCCGCCGACAGGTGTCCCGGCGTTCAGCGCCCGCACGGCGGCAATCTTCTGTTCAGGAGTCAGGCCGGTGCGCAACTGGTCCACACGCAGTGTCTCGGCCAGGTGTCGACCCGCCACTGACGAGTCGCCGCTGAAAATGGCGGTGGTGATGCCTTGTTTCCGCAGGGCGTCTACGGTTTGCGCGGCGTCGTCGCGCAGGACATCCTGCAGCCGGAACCAGGCCAGTGGTGTCTCGGCGGCCAGGAGTACCCACAGGCCATCATCTTGCGCGGGCGGTAGGAGGGTGTTGCCGAAGCTGCCGAGATCGGGCCACGCGTAAGCGGCCAGGCCGAGGCGGTAGTGAACGCCAGCTATCTCGCCTTCGACGCCCTGGCCTGGCACCGTCACTACGGCACTGGCAGTCAGCGCCGTGTCACAGGCAAAGGCGCGGGCGATCGGGTGATGACTGTGGCGCTCCAGCGCGGTCGCGGTGGCGAGGCAGGCCTGCGTGTCCAGCGTATGCAGCGGCACGATTCTGTCGATGTGGAGCTGGGCCTCGGTGAGCGTGCCGGTCTTGTCAAAGACCACGGCGGTAGTTGCCGCCGCCCGCTCGAGGAAGGCTCCGTTGCGAATGACCACACCACGTCGACGCAGTGTAGTGGTGGCAACGGTGCTGGCGACTGGGGTCGCCAGCGACAGCGCACAAGGGCAGGCCACCACCAGCACGGTCAGCGCGATGATCAGCGCGTTGTCCGCACCGCGCAGTTCCCAGAAGATGTCGGCCGCAGCTGCGAGAACAAGCACGGCACCGATGAACCAGGAAGCTGCCCGGTCCGCGAGGCGGGACCAGTGTGGACGGTATTGCGAGGCCTGCTCGAACAGGCGGTTGATCTGTGTCAGTACAAAGTCCTGCTGTTGCGTGCTGGCGCGGATCACGAGTTCGCCGTCGTGGTTGGTGGCGCCCGCCAGCACCCGTGCGCCGGGCTGCCGGACGCTGGGCAGCGGCTCGCCGGTAAAGGCGCTGTCGCTGACGCTGCTGCGGCCATTGACGACGACGCCATCGGCAGGAATCGTCTCTCCAGGCAGCACACGCAGCAGGTCGCCGACATCGACGTCCCGCAGCGGAACGGTTTCCTCGTTGCTGCTGTTCACCCGTCGCACGGTCAGCGGCAACAGCTTCGACATCAAGTCCTGGCTCTCCTGGAAGTGGCGCCGGGACTGCAATTCAGCATAGCGACCCAGCAACAGGAAAAACGTGAACATGCAGGCCGTGTCGAAGTACACCTCGCTCACCTGATTCAGAGTGTTGACTACGCTCAGCAGGAAAGCTGCCAGAATGGCAATGGACACCGGCAAGTCCGTGCTCAGGCTGCGATGACGCAGCGCGTACCAAGCGCCCCGGTGGAATGGGAAGGCGCTGTAAAGCACTACGGGGCTGCTGAGGGCGAGGCTGGCCCAGCGCAACAGCGCCGCGCTAAGTGGGTCCATTGCCGCTGCGCTGCTTCCTGATATGACCTCTGCTGTACCGCCTGCCAGGTAGGCCGGGAGTGCGAACATCATCACCGGCATCATGCCGATGCCTGCCACGCCCAGACGGATCAGCATGTTGCGCTGATGGCTGGCGAAGCTCTGCCTGCCTGCATCGGGCAGATCCGGCTCGGGCTGATAGCCAAGGCGTTGCACCAGTTGTGCGATCGCGGGCACGGACATGCCTTCGGCCGGGTTGAACTCGACCCGCAGGCGCCGCGAGGCGAAGCTGACCTGCACCTGCTCGATGCCACGCTGGCGGCCCAACACCTGTTCCAGTAGCCAGACACAGGCAGCGCAGCGCAGGTCTGGAATCAGCAGGCGCAACGCCCGGCGTCCGTCCGCTAACTCCTCGATGGCGTCGGCGAAGGCCAACTCCGGAAGTGTCTGTCCGGCGCCAGCGGCGTGCGCCGTCAGTCCGGCAACGGGCGCGCATTTGTCACGAAAATCGTAGTAGGACTGCAGGTCCAACGCGTTGATGAATTGCACGGCGGCCATGCAGCCCGAGCAGCACAACAGGCGAGTATGCCCGTCCACCTCAAGCGTCAAGGCGGTGGCTGTCGGCATCAGCGCGCGGCAGTGATAGCAGAAGCAGTGTTTGACCTTGTCCAGCATCAGAACTCCAGCCTCGTGATGGGGGTTTCCACACGCTTGCGCAGACGCCAGTTGTCCTGCTCGCCGCGCAGCTCCAGATACCAGACGCCACGTTGTGCCAGCAGGGCGGCCAGCGTGCCGTCCTCGCTCTCGTAGACACCCTCATAGACACCCTGCGCCCGTGGCGAGAAGAGGTAACGACGGTCGGCGCTGCTGTCGGTCACGTGATATAGGAACAACTGCAGCACCGTTTCTTCGCCGCCGCCGAGCAGCAACTGACTGCGCCCGTTCTCCGCCGAGCTGATCAGGCTGGCACTCAGGCCGAGGGTGTGCGCCATCTCGTCGAGTGCGCGCAACTGATTGATGCCCTGCCCGTCGCGATAATAGGTGTCGGCAACGACATCGTCCGGATAGCGCAGGGCGGTCACGACCATGAATATGCCGAACAGCACCGCCGCAAAGGGAATGCTCATCAGGACCCAAGGCCAGCGGTGCTGGTACCAGTGTGGCCTGGGGTCGGTGGCGGTGGTCTGTGACATAGGGAGTATCCGCTGGTTCCTGAAATTGGTTGCTGGTTCTTGCCTCAGTTCGGCAACGGGCGCGGGCCGATGAAGCGGCTCTCTGCACGGGCGCGCAGCGCGCTGCCATCCTGTTCGTCGGTCAGTGCCTCGATCTCGAATTCGAAAGTGGTCACGAAATCCTCGAGCCGGTCCGGGTCGACCCGCACCCGCACCACGGCATCGTTGATGTCACCGGCAACTACGCGGATGGGCGTATCAGGGGCCAGAGTGGCATCGGGCAGGCCATTTACGCTCAGCCGGTAATCGTGATCGACGCGATCCATGTTGATGATCTTCAGCGTGTAGACATTCTCGATGCGCCCGCCTTCCACCTGCTGAAAGAGCTGGCCACGATCCCGCAACACATCCAGGCGCAGCGGTGTGCGGGTCAGCAGCACGATGGCGAACAACAGCAGCATGACCAGCAGCGCCACGCCATAGCCAATCAGCTTGGGCCGCTTCCACGTCCATTTGCCACCGGCGAGTTTGTTCTCGGTCGTATAGGAGATCAGCCCCTTGGCATAGCCCATCTTGTCCATGATGGAGTCGCAGGCGTCGATGCAGTGTGCGCAGCCAATGCATTCGTACTGCAGGCCAGCGCGGATATCGATGCCGGTCGGGCAGACTTGCACACACAGTGTGCAGTCGATGCAGTCGCCCAGCCCCTGCCCCTTGTAGTCGACGTTGCGTTTGCGGGCGCCCCGCGTTTCCCCGCGTTTCTCATCGTAGGAGATGATCAGCGTGTCACGATCAAACATAGCGGACTGGAATCGTGCATAGGGGCACATGTAGATGCAGACGTGTTCGCGCAGCCATCCGGCGTTGATGTAGGTGGCGAGAGTGAAGAAGACGCTCCACGAGGCTGCTGTGAGCGGCAGCTGCCAGCTCAGCGCTTCTCCAACAAGTTCGCGCATGCCATAGAAATAGCCAATGAAGGTAACGCCGGTCAGCAGGGCGAAGCCCAGCCACATGCCGTGTTTGAGGCCGCGCCTCCAGAACTTGTTCCACCCGGCCCGGTTGCGGCCGTCGCGATGAAAAATTGACGGGGTCTTGTCGAGATTGATGCGCTGGTGACGCTCGCCCTCGGTGATCTGCTCGGCCCACATGAAGATTGCTGTCCAAATCGTCTGCGGGCAGGTATAGCCGCACCACACGCGCCCCCACAGTGTGGTGACGAAGAACAGCGCGAAGGCGGCGATGGCCAGCACCCACATCAGCAGCACGAAATCCTGTGGCCACAGCGTCAGCCAGAAGATGTGGAACTTGCGCTCCGGAAGGTCAAAGAGAATGGCCTGATGGCCGTCGACGTGCAGCCATGGTGCGAGGAAGTAGCCGAGCAAAAGGGGCCAGCCGGTGTATTGCCGCACAGTCTGGAACAGACCTTCCATTTTGCGGATGTAGATCTTTTCCTTTTTCTCATAGAGATTGAAAACGCGGGAATCGACGTCTTCGGGAATAATCTCCTGAGAAGGAATTCTGTTCATACTGGTATCACTGTTCAGTCTCGTCCGGCTCATCCTCGTCTTCGTCGTCATCCTGTCGCAGACTCATCACGTAGGCGCTGAGGATGTGCACTTTGTCGGCACCCAGCCGTTCGGTGAAGGTGGGCATCTGGCCGTTGCGGCCGTGACGTATCGTCTCTTCGATGCGTAACCGCGAATTGCCGTAGAGCCACACTTCGTCGTTCAGCGTTGGCGCTCCCAGCATCGGCTGACCGCTTCCATCCGGTCCGTGGCAGGCAGCACAGAACATGGCGTAACGCGCCTGTCCTGCTGTTGCCAATGTGGCATCCACCTCGCGTCCGGCCAGTTGCAGGACATATTCGGTCACTTCCTTTACCCCGGCCTCCTGCAGCGGGATTTCCCATGCAGGCATCATGGCGTTGCGGCCGTTGGCGATGGTGGTCTTGATCTGGTCCGCGCCGCCGCCCCAGTGCCACTGCTCGTCGGTAAGATTCGGGAAGCCTTCGCTGCCTGTGCCTGCTGCACCGTGGCAGACAGCGCAGTTGGTGGCGAACAGGCGGCGGCCCATGCGCATGGCCGTCTCGTCTTCAACCAGCTCGTCGATCGGGACCGCCCCATACTGGGCGAACAGCGGCCCGTAGCGGGCGTCGGCCGCCTCCTGCGATTCTTCCAGTGCACCGACCTGGCTCCAGCCCCCAATCCCCGCAAAGTTGCCGAGTCCCGGGTAGTAGATCAGATAGCCGATCGCAAACAGGATGCTGATGAGGAAGCCCCAGAACCACCACGCGGGCAGTGGATTGTCATACTCCTCGATGCCGTCGTACTCATGTCCGGTGGTCTTGCCCGGATTGGAGGTCGTGCGGTTCAGGAAGAGCAGCAGGAAATAAAACAGCAGTGATCCGAAGGTGCCGATGATCACAAACCAGCTCCAGCCGGAACTGAGGATGGCGCTATTCATGATGGGCGTTCTCCTTCGGGTCATTCTCGTTTGCAGACCCGTCTGCAAAGGGCAGGCGGGCTGCTTCGTCGAATTGTTGGCGACGACCGGGGGCATAGGCCCACCAGGTGACGCCGAGGAAGGCGACGAAGCACAGCACTGTCGCGATACTGCGGAAATCAGTGATATCCAGATTCATGTCAGGTGACTCTCCAGGCTCAGCGTCTCTCGGTAATGAGCGTGCCAAGCTGTTGCAGGTAGGCAATGACGGCGTCGGCCTCGGTGCTGTTTTCCAGCCCAGTGGTGGCGTTGGCGATGTCCTCGTCGGTATAGGGCACGCCGAGCGTCTGTAGTGCCGCCAGTTTCTTCGGCAGGTTTTCCAGTTTGATGGGCCGCTCGAACAGCCATGCGTAGGTGGGCATGTTGGAACCGGGCACGACAGAACGCGGGTCGAACAGGTGCGCACGGTGCCAGTCGTCACTGTAGAGTCCGCCCACGCGAGCGAGATCGGGACCGGTGCGCTTGGAGCCGAACACGAACGGATGGTCGTAAACCAATTCGCCTGCCACGGAGTAATGACCATAGCGCTCCACCTCGGCACGCAGCGGACGGATCATCTGCGAATGGCAGACGGTGCAGCCTTCGCGGATGTAGATGTCGCGTCCCTCCAGCTGCAGCGGCGTCAGCGGTTTGAGTCCGTCTATAGGCTCGGTCACCGTGCGCTGTGCCATCAGCGGCACGATCTCGACGAAGCCGCCGAAGCTCACGGCGAGAATGGTCAGCACGATCATCAGGCCGATATTTTTTTCGATGAAGTTGTTCATGCGAGCACCTCGTCAGATCCGGCTTTGCCCGCATGAGCACTAGACTGTATTTCGTGAGCGTCATGGCCACTATGATTTCCAGAGAGTGCCAGTTGTCGGGTTTTCCAGATATTCCAGGCCATCACCAGCATGCCCGAGAAGAAGATGGCCCCGCCGATGAAACGCACCACGTAGCCCGCATAACTGGCTTCCACCGACTCGATGAAGCTGTAGGTGAGAGTGCCATCACTGTTCACTGCGCGCCACATCAAGCCCTGCATTAAGCCGTTCACCCACATGGAGACGATGTACAGCACCGTGCCGATGGTGGAGAGCCAGAAGTGCAGGTCGATCAGTTTGACGCTGTACATATCCCCGGCCTTGCGGTTGTACATCAATGGAATCAGGTGATAGATGGCGCCAATGGAAATCATCGCGACCCAGCCCAGCGCCCCGGAGTGCACGTGGCCTATGGTCCAGTCGGTGTAGTGTGAGAGCGCGTTGACGGATTTGATCGACATCATCGGGCCTTCGAAGGTCGACATGCCGTAGAAAGAGAGCGACACCACCAGGAATTTCAGTATCGGATCGGTGCGCAACTTATCCCACGCGCCAGACAGCGTCATGAAGCCGTTGATCATGCCACCCCAGGACGGTGCCAGCAGGATCAGCGACATGACCATGCCCAGATTCTGAGTCCAGTCAGGAAGCGAGGTGTAGTGCAGGTGGTGCGGACCCGCCCACACGTAGATGGCAATCAGCGCCCAGAAATGCACTACCGAAAGGCGATAGGAGTACACGGGGCGGTCTGCCTGCTTGGGCACGAAGTAATACATCATGCCCAGGAAGCCCGCTGTCAGGAAGAAGCCCACGGCGTTGTGGCCATACCACCACTGCACCATCGCATCGACCGTGCCGGAATAGACAGAGTAGGACTTGGTGAGCGTCACCGGCAGAGCGAGGCTGTTGATGATGTGCAGCAGCGCCACGGCCAGAATAAAGGCGCCAAAGAACCAGTTGGCCACATAGATGTGCTGACCCTTGCGTCTCATAATGGTGCCGAAGAAAAGCACTGCGTAGGCGATCCATACCACAGCGATCAGAATATCGATTGGCCATTCCAGTTCTGCATATTCCTTGGACGTGGTAAGCCCCATCGGCAGTGTGATTGCTGCGGAGACAATCACCGCCTGCCAGCCCCAGAACACAAAGGCCGCGAGTTTGTCCGAGATCAGTCGCACCTGACAGGTGCGCTGTACGACGAACAGCGAGGTTGCCATCAGCGCACTGCCCCCGAAGGCAAAGATTACGGCATTGGTGTGCAATGGTCGCAGGCGTCCGAAGCTGAGCCAGGGAATATTGAAGTTGAGTGCCGGCCAGGCGAGTTGAGCGGCGATCAATACTCCCACCAGCATGCCGACGATGCCCCAGACCACGGTCATGATGGAGAATTGATGAACTACCCTGTAGTTGTAAAACCTGGAGTTGTAAAAGGAGTGCGAAGTGCTGCCTGTTGCAATTGTCTTCGGGTGGGATTCTGAACTTCCAGAACTCTTGTCAGTCATTCGTTTCATCCATTAAGGCCCCTTGTCCATTGCGGAGCACGGGGTGAAGCCGTTGACACAACCGGTAGAAATTCTTGCTGACATGAAAGCAGTAGAGGTTTCTCCGGTCTCTCTTCTTGGAATCTACTCCTGTCGGGTTGAATTGTTAAGCAATCACTTCGAGCAAGCGCTCATATATACGGGTTTCTTGCGCTGTCTCAATATCGTGTCGCGTGTGGGTATTGCGATTGTTGCCGATTGATTTCATCGTCATCCCTCGATGCACTTATATGCAGCACTTATGCCTGTACTTATGTCAAAAGTATGGCGAAAAGGTCATTTTGTGTTGCACAAATGCTAATAAATTGCATTTGAAAGGGTTTTTAAATAGCGTACGCACTTATTTTTTTAGCATAGGCACCAGAACAATGGCATTGAACGTCCGCAAATCGATCTTATCCGCATCTATCCTGATGGCATTGGCAGGCTTTTCAGCTTCCTCGCTGGCACAGGATGCAAGCTCCGACTCTACTGTTCGTTACCCGGCTGAATACTTTCAGGAGTGGACCCCTACCACAGCTCAGGACATGCTGAGCCGCATCCCCGGCGTCAATTCTGGCGGTGGCGGAGGCCCAGGTGGCCCTGGCGGCGGTGGGTTTGGCGGCGGTGGCGGTGGACGTGGGTTGGGTGCCGGTGGCGGCGACCAGATTCTGATCGATGGCAAGCGCATGGCGGGCAAGGGTAATCAGGCCAGCAGCCAGCTTTCCCGCATCAGCGCCTCGCAAGTTGCGTACATCGAGATCATCAGGGGAACCTCTGGCGAGCTGGACGTACGTGGCAGCAGCCAGGTAATCAACGTCGTTCTGCTTGAGGCGCTGGACACCACCAGCGTTTCCTACCAGATCAACGCCGATCGTCATCCTGACCATACCGTGAAGCCCGGCGGCTCGGTGGCGTACAGCGGCTCGTATGGCGCCTTGAGTTTTCTGTTCAGCGCACAGGCTGAGCCGCGTTATGACCACTATGTCAGCAAAGAGACCAGCCGTCTGGGCGACTGGTCCTTCAATGACGAGGTGCGCGAAGACCGCATTCGCGATGTTACCAGCCAGAACCTTACGACCAACCTCGGCTATGACATCAATGAGAAGAGCAGTGTGCGCCTGAATGGCCTCTATGGCGTGAACGATGGCCCTACCGACGTCATGCGCTACACCACCAACCTGCGAGTCAGTCCCAACAAGGTGAGCATTGAGCGCGAGGATATCCCGAGTGAGCGTGACAACTGGGAAATCGGTGGCGACTACGAATACAACTTCGATAATGGACACCGCTTCAAGGTGCTCTTTATCTCCAACCAGAACAACGATTTGACGGTGCGCGAACGTTTTGACGTGGTTGCCAATACCCCCGATTACAAAGATCTGTTTCTGGAGACGAGCAGCGTCACCGAAGAGCGCATCGTGCGCAGCTCCTATACCATGGGGCTGGTAAGCGGTCAGGACATCGAGTTCGGTGTCGAGCGCGCTCAGACCACACTGGATTCCGGGCTGCGACTGGGCTCGCCGTCCACCACGGGAACGCCGTCGGCGGCCTTTGGTGGTCTGGTTCCACAAAGCGTCTCGAATGCTAACTCCGTTGTCGAAGAAATCCGCGTCGAACCATTCCTGGTGCACAACTGGCAGATCAACTCGCGCATGTCGCTGGAGAGCACGATGTTGTACGAAATGTCTGAGATTACCCAGACTGGTGACGTCTTCAACAAACGTGACTTCAGCTTCGTCAAACCGAAAGTGGACTTCCGTTTTGATGTGACGCCCACTTTCCAACTCACCTGGAATGCCGAGAAATCGGTGCGGCAGCTGAGTTTCAATGACTTCGTGGCCGCCAGCGACAATCAGGACAACGACGCCAATACCCAGGCGGGTAACGCCAACCTGACGCAGGAGCAGGTGCTGAAGACCGAGGTAGGCTTCGAGTACCGTCTGCCCGACGACATCGGCGTAATCGAAGGCGATGTGAACTGGATGAAGCATCTGGATGTGATCGAGCGTATCGATGTGTCGCCTTCTCCGACCAATCTGCAGTCCGCCAATGGCAATATCGGCGACGGCATCATGTACGGTATGAACCTGAGCGCCAGCATCCGCATGAAGATGATCAACATGCCGAATCTGCTGCTGACTTCGCAGTTCAACGTGCAGGACTCGAAAATCAAGGACCCCTTCCTCGGGATTGATCGACGCTTCTCGCAATTCGATCGTGGCCGCCTCATGCTTGGCTTCCGTCACGACATCCCCAGCCTGCGTCTGAACTATGGGCTGAACTGGAATAACCGTTTCGACGGCAACCGCAAGCGTTACGACGTCGATGACATCGAGCTGACGGCCGGTGACCCCAACGTGCAGGCCTTCGTGGAAATGGTCGCCTTCAACGGCATCACCTTCCGTCTGGATGCCCGCAAC
>JAUSMU010000004.1 GCA_030645995.1 Gammaproteobacteria bacterium
TGCAGGGCAACTCAGCCCTGGCGGGGAGCCTGTGTTCCAGCGCAGGCGAAACGCTCGTTCGATAAATTAAATCTTTTGCTCTGCCATTGGCGAGCTGCTATGTTTCGTCGCGCGGTAGTTTCAGTTCATCGTAGTACTCGAAGTCTGCGGCTTTGCCCGTTGACCCTCCGGTTGCAGTACCTCCCGTGATGTCTGTACGCATGTTTTAAGCTTGTAAGTGACTGATAATCAAAACAATAATAGCCTATATGCCTACGGGCATGGCTGACACATGGAGCTTAATATGCAATACATCTCCCGGCGCGGGAAGCTGCGCTATCTAATCCACACCTGCCTTGCTACTTCCTTTGCACTCCCCATGATCGTTCACGCTCAACAACCTGCGGCTGACGCCGAGGTGGAAGAGGTGGTGGTCACTGGTTCCTACATCCGTAACAGTGCGTTCGCGCAGAACTCCCCGGTCGATACGGTTTCCCAAACCGACCTGTTCGAGTCCGGTGCCCCCAGCATGGGTGCCTACATTCGGGATCTGAGCTACACACAGAACACCAACGTGGTGAATATTGTGCTGGGAAGCGCGGACGGCGCGCAGTCTGGCAACAGTAGCTTCAACCTGCGCGGCCTTGGGGAGAACTCCACACTCACCCTGATCGATGGCGCCCGTACCCTCAGCCCGTTGATGTCGGCAAGCTTACCTGAGATCGCGATCAGCCGCATGGAGATGGTGCTGGACGGTGGCTCGGCACTGTACGGCTCTGACGCCGTGGCTGGCGTTGTCAACATTATCCCCATCAAGGAGTTCGAAGGCTTCCGTGCCCGCAGCTACTATCAGCGTACCGAAGACGGCGCCATGGAAGAAATGACCGGCTCCTTCATGTGGGGCAAGTCCTTCAACAACGGTATCGATTATGTGGGCGCCTTCGAAGCTCAGAAAAAGACTCCGCTGATGATGTATGAGCGTCCCCGCGAGTGGCAGCATTCCAACAACGCTTCCAACGCTGGCCCGATCGGATCATTCCGTGAACTGCGTGGCGCCAAGCCGGGCGTGCAGCTGCTGCAACCGCACGGCGGCACCAGTGTTGGCGCTGTGTTGCTGGATCCGGACTGCGGCACGTTCAACGCGGGCTTCCCATCGCACGGGCAGGGCATGACCACCAACCCTTCCGGCACGATCTACAAAGGCAACTGCACTTATGAGTACAGTATCCAGCACGCCTACTCACGCCATGAGGTCAACTACAACCTCTATAACACAGTCAGTTACGAAGCCACCGACTGGCTGCGCCTGAACGCGACTTTGAATAACCACTATCGCTATAGCCACCAGCGCACCACCGGCACATCACCCAACGGTGGTAACGACCGTGCGGTGATGAAGATTCCTGCGAACCATCCAGCCAATATCTGGAAGAAGGATTTGACGCCGTGGAGCTGGCGCGTATTCGGCAACACCGGTGGCAACATTCCATCGACGTATTACACCGACACCTCCAAGAAAGTGGATAGCGACTATGCGCTCAACCGTCTGAAGTTGAGCGCCGAGTACGATCTCAGTGGTTCCTGGACAGGCTATACCTACTATGCTGCGCAGGAAGACAAGTCCACCAATGATGAGATGGTAGTCAGTTCCAGTCGTCTGCAGTTGGCGATGTCTGGCAAGGGCGGCCCCAACGGCAATCAGTGGTTCAACCCCTTCGGCTCGCAATCGCCTTTGTCCTCCCGCTACGTGAAAGGGGTAACAGACAATCCCCAGGAGCTGATCGACTGGTTGATGCTGTCCAACCCCAACCGTCTCGGTGCGCGCAACTTCCTCGACGTCTTCGAGACCGTACTGACCGGGGAAGTGCTTGATCTGCCTGCCGGCCCCGCGCAGATGGCGTTCGGCTATCAGTGGCGCGATCTGACGATGGAAGATTATGTCGACCCCTATGACCAGCTGGGCGAGGATTACGCCAACAGCCAGGTGCTCGGAGCGCGGCTGCAGGACGCCGTCTACGTGTCGGAGACTCGCTCAGTGTTCGCCGAACTGGAAGTGCCCATCATCGAAGGGCTCGATGCGCAGTTTGCGGTGCGTCACGAACAGTTCAAGGACTTCGGGCTGGAAGCGACCACGCCCAAAGTGTCGTTGCGCTGGGAGGCTCTGCCACAGTTGGCGTTGCGTGCATCGTGGGGCGAGAGCTTCCTCGCACCTTCACCAATCCAGGCCAGACCCTTCGTCGCGGATGACCGCTGTGCCGACATGTTCAGCGGTATCGACGAATTCACCAATACCCCGCTGATCGGCGGTGTGTGGTGTCAGTCCGGCAACCCGAATCTGCAACCCGAAACCTCTACCATCAAGAATTTTGGTTTCACCTGGGAACCGACGGGCAACATTCTGGAAGGCTTGAACCTGTCCATGGACTATCAGGAGATTGAATACGTTGACCGTATCAGAACTCTGAGCCAGCAGGACACGGTGGGTTTCGAGTTCAGCCGCTTCCTGGCTGAGACCGGCATCGCCAAGTCCGCCTACAGTGCGGTTCCAGGCTCTGCCACCCGCAACGCGGCAGATGCATGGCTCGCCATCCAGGCTGCGCAGCCCGGCAACAAGATCCGTCGATATCCCAACGGCTCTGTAGAAAGGCTGTTTGCACAATCTGCCAACATCAGCTCTGTGTGGATCGATCTCATCGATGTCAAGGCGCAGTACCAGATGGAGACAGATAACTGGGGCAGCTTCACCACCACTGTGCAGACTACCATCTATGACTCCTACGATTACATGGGGTTGGATGGCGTCCGCACCGAGGCGCTTGGCAAGCAGAACGGCAGAACGGGCATTGTGCCTCCCCTGCCGGAGGTCAAGGCCAATGCGCGGGTGAACTGGTTCATGGGTAATCAGAGTGCGTCGATTTCCTCGAACTACTGGAGCAGTATCAAGTTCGATGACCAGGTCGTGGACTTCTATCCGGAAGACGGTGACAACGCGCTCAACCCGCCCAGCAAAATCCGCGGTGAGTACATCTTCGATGCTCGCTATGCGATTGTGCTGGATCAGTACTTCGACAGCGAGTTCACTATCGCGACGGGCATCAACAACCTGTTCGACAAGCGTCCGCAGCGTCTTGGCATCATCGGCGGTGCCGAGACGCGTCTCTCCACACCGTGGGGACGTCAGTTCTGGGTGTCGCTGGAGTGGACACCCGGCGCGTGATGCTTCACCCGGCCAGTTGACGAACTCCCTGTTCGTTGACCGGTGATCGAAAAAGGGGGGTTCAGAGTGCTGCTCTGAACCCCCTTTTTTTATGTGGTTTAAAAGGCTGTTCGATGACACCCTTCGGGTTATCGTGTAAATATTTCGTTTTATCTTATCGTTCCATTTGTTATCTGAAAATAAAATAACTGCTAGTTATGGAACTGAACATTAGATAAATAAATGCTTGAATATGTTTTTGGAAGCTGGTTAAACTCCGGGGCACAGGGCTGTTACAGATTGTCGAAGTTACGGCGAGGGGCAGTGTCGGACACTGTGGGAAATGCCATGGACAATTCGGGGCCTTTTGTGTAAGCGCTTGATATCAAGACAATAAAAGCCAAAAAAAACGCTTCAATAAGCATGGCTAAAAACGGAGATAAATATGCCTCACATAACACCACGCGGGAAACTGCGTTACCTGATTCACTCATGCCTCGCTGCTTCCCTTTCGCTTCCATTGGTCGCACACGCCCAAGCCCCTGCAGCTGCAGACGAAGCGGAAGTTGAAGAAGTAGTTGTTACCGGTTCCTATATTCGGAACAGCGCCTTTGCCCAGAACTCCCCGGTAGATACCGTCAGCCAGGTGGACCTGTTCGAATCAGGTGCGCCCAGCATGTCGAACTACATTCGGGAACTGACCTACACCCAGAACACTGACGTGGTGGCCAACGTGCTGGCTGGCCAGGACGGAGCGCAGGACTCAGTGGCCGCCAGCTTCAACCTGCGTGGTCTCGGTGAAAACTCGACGCTGACGCTGGTGGACGGAATTCGTACCTTGTCACCGGCCGTATCCTCTTCACTGCCGGAGATCGCCATTGACCGTCTGGAAATGGTGCTCGATGGAGGCTCTGCGCTCTATGGTTCGGATGCGGTGGCGGGTGTTGTGAACATCATTCCGACGAAAGAATTCGAAGGCTTCAAGGCGCGTGCCTACTATCAGGTGACCGATGAAAGAGGCATGGAAGAGACTACTGCCTCGGCCATGTGGGGGCATACCTTCGATAATGGCATATCCTACGTCGGCGCCTTTGAAAACAAGAAAAAGACCCCGTTGCTGCAGTACGAAAGATTGCGTGAGTGGGAAATGGCCTATGGCTCGTCCACGTCCGGCAACCCAGGCTCCTTCCGCCGTGTGACGACTCCCGCACCTGCTGGCGTCAGACTGTATCAGCGTCATGGTGGTGTCGTATCTACGGCCGCCAGCAACCGCATTCTGATCGACCCGTCCTGCGGCACGTTCAATGACGGCTATCCAGGGCACGGTCAGGGCAAGTTCAGCACGCCGTCAGGGGTGCCGCAGAAAACTGCCTCCGGCGCGCTGACAGGCAACTGTCTGTTCGATTACACCAAGCAGTTCGCCTACTCCACGGAAGAGGAGAACTACAACCTCTACAACTCATTCAGCTACGAGGCTACTGACTGGTTGCGCCTGAATGCGACGTTGAACAACTCTTACCGTATCTCCAACGGCCGAACCACGTCGACTACGGCGACAACGGGTAATAACCAGAACGTGCTCTACATTCGCGCCAACCACCCGGCCAACCCCTACGGGTTTGACGTCGTACCCTGGAATTGGCGCGCAATCACCGAGGCCTACACGCACCGTCCAAGCCACATCGAGAATTCCGGTGGCTCAAGAACCTTTGAGACGCATACGCAGCTCAATCGTTTCAAGTTCAGTGCTGAATACGACATCACCGAGACCTGGACCGGCTATTCCTACTTCTCAAGGCAGGACAGCAGGTCGATGAGCGACTCCTACTCATTGCATCTGGGCAAGCTGCAGTTGGCGTTGCAGGGGCTGGGTGGCCCGAATGGCAACGAATACTGGAACCCCTTCGGCTCTTCAGATCCCCGCTCACCCTTGTTTGTCAAGGGCAAGACCGACAACTCTGTGGAGATCACCGAGTGGTTGTTCGAGCGTGACAAGAACCGCCTGACGCAAAAGGAAGACCTGGATATCTTCGAAACGGTGCTGACTGGCGAACTCTTCCAGGTTCCGGCCGGTGCCGTGCAGACGGCGATTGGTTATCAGTGGCGTGACTTCTTTGACAATCGCTTTGCCAACCCCATCGATGCCATGGGCTGGGACTACAACACTGTGGCTGGAGCGCCTCTGCCTACGGACGAGAATTATGCCTCTGAGGTAAGAGCGGCGTTCATGGAAATCGAAATCCCGATTCTTGAGACGCTGGCGCTGCAAGCCGCCGTGCGTCACGAGCAATTCAAGGACTTCAGTCTGGAAGCCACGACTCCGAAGGTGGCGCTGCGCTGGGAGCCTATCGAGACTCTGGCGGTGCGCGCCTCATGGGGGGAGAGTTTCCTCGCGCCGTCACCCGTTCAGAGTCGCCCATATATCCGGGACGAGAATTGCAGCGAGGTGTTCAGCGGTCGTGATCCATTCACTAATAATCTGTTGATTGGTGCCACAACCTGTTCTGCCGGTAACCCGAACCTGGAGCCTGAAACGTCCGAAATCAGAAACATGGGGGCGACCTGGCAGCCAAATGGCGCACTGGATGGGCTCACCCTGTCTGTGGATTATCAGGAGATCGAATACACCGACCGTATTCGCAGTCTGACCACGCAGGATACTGTCAGCTTCCAATTCCAGCAGTTCCAGGCAGCCACCGGTATCAGCGCTTATGACTACAGGGTTGGATCCGCGACACGTAATGCCGCCAATGCGTGGCTGGCCGCATACGCCGGTAATTCCGGCCCTGCAGTGGATCGTCGTGCAGACCAATCTGTCGAGTCGGTGTACACGCAATCGCAGAACATCAGCTCTGTGTGGATTGATCTGTTCGACGTGACCGCAGATTATGAATTCCAGACTGATGACTGGGGTACATTCTCCACCACCGCTCAGACCACCTACTACAAGTCTTTCGACTACCAGGATCTGTTTGGTGGCCGTAAGGAAGCCGTAGGCAAACAGAACGCCGGCACGGGTATCGTTCCTCCAATGCCGAAATTCAAGAGCAACGTGCGCTTCAACTGGTTCCGCGACAATCAGAGTGCCTCACTGGCGGCCAGCTACTGGCACACAGTGAAGTATGACGATGTGACTGTTGACGCGTACCAGGACGGCTGGAAGGCGCCGCGCACCGTCAGGGGTGAAATGCGCTGGGATGCTCGCTACTCGATGGTGATCAATGATTACTTTGACAGCGAGTTCAATGTCAGTGTCGGTATCAACAACTTGTTCGACAAAAGGCCGCAGCGCATGCCAATGCAGGGTGGCTTTGAATCCCGTCTCTCTACTCCATGGGGCCGTCAGTTCTGGGCATCCATTGAGTGGTCGCCAGGGGCATAAGTCTGCCGGGATCGGAGTCGTCGGGTGCTTGATTGCCTGACGATTCTTCTCCATGCAAAAGGGCCAGAGCAGCTAGCTGTTCTGGCCCTTTTCATTTCCCGTGTCGAGCAACTATTACCAGTAACTCTCCAGCGTGATTTGTCCTCGCATCTCTGCACTATGTCGGCTGTAGCCCTTCTGCTCCAAAGCGACCGTCGCGTCCTGCACCATGCCGGGATTTCCGCACAACATGAACTGTGAATCCTGCGGCGACATTGCCTGCCCGGCAATTCGCTCCAGTGTGCCGTTGGTGATGCAGGCTGGAATGTGACCATGAATGGTGTTCACCACCTTCTCGCGGCTGACGAAGGGAATGAAGTGGAATTGTTCAGGATGTTCGCGACGCAGCTGGTCGATCAA
>JAUSMU010000020.1 GCA_030645995.1 Gammaproteobacteria bacterium
ACCAAGCTGCAACTGGTTCTGGCCCCCGGTGGCGTGATGTGTGTCGCGGGCTACAACTTGACCAACCCCTTTCAGAAGTCCGGCAACACGGTGGAAACCTTCTGGACCGAGCCCACGTCCGGCATCAGCCTGGCGGTGGCGAGCGTGAACGGCAATTTTCACGAGATCAACGTGATGTCTGGCAATACCTTTGTCGGCCAGATGACAGGCAGCAAGATCAGAACCGCCACCTCCTGCACAGTGGCAACTGCGACACCCGCAGCGCCAGCGGCACCGCAGGTCGACCCGGCCAAGATCGAACAGGTATTCACGCAGGCTCAGCAGAAGCTCGCGCAGTATTTCCCGGCAGCCGGTGCGTCCACCACCCAGACGAACGGCGACTACACCTATCGCTTCTACCAGGGCACGGGTATTTATCTAGCCATCAACAACGGTGAGGTCTATGTGATGGGTGGCGCCTTCGGCAATCAGCCCATCAAGCAGGGCGCGCTGGAAACCATACTGTCGGCGCTGACGAATATGCAGGTGTCACTCCCTGAAACATCCTCCAGCAACGCCACACTTGTCGTTACCGGGCGTGCCGGTGTGCAGGGCATACTCATCGCAATCCCATCACTGACGATCGACAACGTTCCAATGGTCACTGGCAGTGATGTCGACTCAGTCAAGGCGGATGTAGAAAAGCAAACCAGGGACGCTGGAGTAGTAGCGACCAATATTGTCGTCACTCCGATCTCATCCAGCAGCAGTCAGACCGTTTTCAATCTCAGCTATAACGGAGCTGTCACGCAAAGCGGGTTCACGCTGAATCAGGTCTACGATCTCACTTACACCTACACCAAGAAGTGATGCCACTGCACGATTAAACGCTTGCCACCTGACGGTCGTTGTCCTCCCGGGCAACGGCCGTTTTTTTACCTCAACGACACGGCGGATAGTGAATCGCCAGCCACACCGTCGGCTGCTCTGGATCAGTCCACTCCACGCGATGACGCTGCAGAGCCGGTATCGTCAGGCAATCCCCCGGCCCGAGATCGATGCTTTCGACCCGACCTTCCAGCTCACGCCGCAGAGTCGCCCGGCCCGTCACCACCATCACGAACTCTTCACGCTCCTGCTCGTACCAGAAGCCCTCGGCAGAACGCTGCCCGCGCGACACGATGCGCTCGATGACAACGTCCTGCCCCCGCGCCAGCGTCTCGAAGACCTCGCTCTGTGTAGCATCCGGCTGGTTGGCCAGAATATTGTTCACTGTGTGCATAACTCTCCATCTGGATTTTTTCCGTGCCCGACAGGGCGCATGGCCGTATAATACGCCGCATTCCCAGACTCAGGAAAAGAGACCGACTATGGAAAAGAAGACTCAGAAGATCATCCACATCATCCTGATGCTCATCGTGCTGGCCGTGATGCTGACCGGCACCTTCTCCAGCTATTTCAATTCCGGCGCCAATGCGCAGGAGCTCTCGCTGGCCGGCGAGTGGCGTGGCACCTTCAACATCAACATCGGCGGTGACCGCGAGATCATCTTCACCCTCACCGAAGAAGCCGGTGCGCTCAAGGCCGTCTTCGACAGCCCCACCGAAGCCATCATGGCCGTCAGCGCCGAGTCGGTCACCATCACCGGCAACGACATCCGCATTTCCATCCCCAGAATTCAGGGCGAATACTTCGGCACCATCCATAAGGACCGCGCGCCGGACGGCAACCCCGTCCGCATCGATGGCGACTGGAGCCACGCTGGGGAATTCATGCCCATCACGATTCTCAGAACGCTCACGCCCTAACAGACCAGGAAGCCACGCGATGAAATATCTGCACACCATGGTACGAGTCACCAATCTCGAAGCGTCGCTGGATTTTTATTGCAACAAACTGGGCCTCAAGGAATTGCAGCGCCGCGAGAGCGAACAAGGGCGTTTCACTCTGGTATTTCTGGCCGCACCCGGCGACGAAGACGCGCAGATCGAACTGACCTACAACTGGGACCCGGAAGTTTACGGCGAGGGTCGCAACTTTGGTCATCTGGCCTACGCAGTGAAGGACATCTACGCCCTCTGCGCACACCTCCAACAACACGGCGTGACCATCAACCGCCCACCCCGCGATGGCCGCATGGCCTTCATCCGCTCCCCGGACAACATCTCCATAGAACTATTGCAGGAAGGTGCGCCACTGCCACCTCAGGAGCCGTGGTTGAGCATGGCCAATACGGGCAAGTGGTAACGAATTCAACTTAGCAAAAAGGCAGGACACAGCATGCAATTACTCGATGGCAAATTAACTTCGGAACAGATCAAGACAGAAATCGCCGCGCAGGTCAGCGAGATCAAAGCGCGTGGCGGCAAAGCGCCGCACCTCGCCGCGATCCTGGTCGGCAATGACGGCGCCAGCGAAACCTACGTCGCCAACAAAGTGCTCGACTGCAAGCAGGTGGGCTTCGAATCCACCCTCATCCGCCTGCCCGCCGAGATCAGCGAAGCAGAGCTGCTGCGCCGCATCGAAGAACTCAACAACGACGACGCCATCGACGGCTTCATCGTGCAGGTCCCGCTCCCGAAACACATCGACGAAGACAAAGTGACCCTGGCCATCTCTCCTGAAAAGGACGTGGACGGCTTCTCCCCCGCCAGCGTGGGCCGCATGTGCCTCGGCATGCCGACCTTCGTCTCGGCAACCCCCAACGGCATTATGGAACTGCTGCGCCGCTACAAGATCGACACCGTCGGCAAACACTGCGTCGTCGTCGGCCGCAGCAACATCGTCGGCACCCCGATGTCCATCCTCATGTCTCGCAACAGCAACCCAGGCAACTCCACCGTCACGCTGGTCCACAGCCGCACAACCAACATGGCAGAGATCTGCCGCAGCGCCGACATCCTGATCGTTGCCATCGGCAGGCCGGATTTCGTGACGGCCGACATGGTGAAAGACGGCGCGGTGGTGGTGGATGTGGGCATCACTCGCGTGGCGGATGCGAGTCGTCCGTCTGGATTCAGACTGGTGGGGGATGTGCATTTTGAGTCGGTGAAGGATAAGTGTTCGTTTATTACACCAGTGCCAGGGGGAGTGGGGCCGATGACTAGGGCTTCGTTGCTGCAGAATACTTTGAAGGCGCAGGCTTTGCGGAAGTAGATTGGTCGGTTAATTTCATATACGCATTTCTCCTCGGGCTTGCAGGAAATTCGGGCTGAGGAGGAATGTAGTATCTCGGATATCAATATCTTCAGGGGCAACATACCCAATCTTTCGTGCGCAAACTCTTTAGGAGCCGCGCGTGCACGGTTTCCATTCGCAGGAAGAAAGGCAGTTCCAAATATGGGGTTGTTTTCGTGGGGGAATCCGGGTTAGATTCCCGTCAAACAAATAAGTTAAGTGTGCGTGAGCACTATGCAACTGTTAAGCATCTTTGCAGAGAACGAGATGAATTCTTCAAGAACTAGAATTTTTAAATTTAGAGTAGGCAACGCAAATGATTTGGACGCCTTATTCGATAATTATCTATGGTTTGCGAGCCTCTCTGACCTGAATGACCCGTATGAAGGATATGCGCAGTTCTCGAATGCAGGCGTGAATGACGAATTTCGATTGAAGTTTCTAACAGCTGTATACAAATGGCATCCAAAAAGACATATCTCTCCGGAAGATGAAGCGAAAGAGATAATGGCAAATCATGAAAAAAGTACGGGCGTCAAGTTTTCTGATTACGTCGATGAAAAAGCAAAGGAAATTATCAAAGGCTTCTACGAAGAGCATAAAAGCGAATGTAAAATTCTCTCTTTTTCTCTTGCAAAAGAAGGGAATGAATTTCCTGCGCCATTGAATAATATGCTTATGTGGGGGCACTACACAAATGGATTCAGAGGATTCTGCATCGAATTTGACTTTCATAAGCTCAAGCAGTCTTTAGAAGATAGAAACCATGTCACGCTCGCTTCTTCAAGTGTTGATTACGCTACCGATGGCGAGTTGCCTGTCGTGAAAATGAAGACATTTATGCAGTCAACTATAGATGGTTCAAAAGACTTTTCCTTAGAGATTCTAAAAGCATTTACGAAGAAAGAAGGTAGCTGGCATCACGAAAATGAAGTTCGATTAATGTCGTATCTGCCGGGTAAGTTGCACTATGACCCAGAATGTATCAACGCCATCTACATTTCAGAGATGGCGCCAAAGTGGTTAATGAGTAGTCTCATCTCAGAGCTTGCATTAACTAGGATTAATACAAAGGCTTATGTCGTAAAATTGCATCCCCAAAAATACAAGTTCGGGTTTAGTAGAATAGATGCTTAACAAGCGCTTCCAGTCTGACGCCAAAACCTACGCGTTTTTGTGTTACTCGCTGCGCTCAAACAGTAACACAAAACCGCTACGGCTTCGGCGCAGCTGAAGCGAGCGTTATTCAAACTCAGTGCATAAATCGAACTAGGAGA
>JAUSMU010000022.1 GCA_030645995.1 Gammaproteobacteria bacterium
CCGGAGACTGGCGTGGTCTACATGCTGACTGACCTTGGTCACGAGTTTTACCCCTACTACGGTATTCCGAAAGAAGTCGGTGACATCAATACCTCCTCGCCTCCCATCGTCGTGTATGACGTGGTCGTCGTGGGTAACTCCGCAGAGCAGGGCTATAACCAGTCCCGTATCGAAAACGTGCCGGGCGATATTCTGGCCTATGACGCGAAGTCCGGTGACTTCCTCTGGAAGTTCAACGTGGTCCCACGCCCCGGTGAGTTCGGCAACGAGACCTGGGAAAATGATTCCTGGCAGTACGTCGGTGACGTGTCCTCCTGGGCTCCCATGTCTGCTGACGCAGAATTGGGGCTGGTCTACATTCCCACCAACGGCGGTACTATCGACTTCTACGGTGGCCACCGCCCTGGCGACAACCTCTTCGGCACCAGTCTAATTGCACTGGATGTGAAGACAGGTGAGCGCAAGTGGCACTTCCAGATGGTACATCACGACATCTGGAACTATGACACTCCGACTGCCCCCGTTCTGCTGGATGTGATGCATAACGGTAAGAAGATCCCGGCGATTGCACAAGTAACCAAGCAGGCGTTCACGTACGTGTTCAACCGTGAAACCGGTGAGCCGCTGTGGCCGATCGAAGAGCGTCCAGTGCCTCAGTCACAGATTCCTGGCGAAGTATTGTCCGCTACCCAGCCTTTCCCGACCAAGCCAGCCGCTTACGACCTGCAGGGTCTGACCGAGGACGATCTGATCGACTTCACGCCGGAGCTGCGCGCCCAAGCCGTTCAGATTCTTTCCGAATGGGAAGTCGGTCCGCTGTTTAATCCTCCACTGCACCGTGACAACGACCTTGGCAAGCGCGGCGCCCTGTGGTGTCCAGGTGACGTCGGCGGTGTGAATATCAGTGGCCCGGCTGCTGGTGACCCCGAGACGGGTATTCTGTATGTGACTTCCCTCAGCGGTTGTACTACCCGTACGATCGTTCCGGGTGAAGAGGCAGATCTGCGTTACATGACAGATGCAGGCACGACCACAACTGGCGTAACCACTGCTCAGTATGCAGTTGGTACCGGCGGTGGTGGCCCGCGCGGCCCACAGAGCTTGCCTCTGTTCAAGCCACCCTATAGCCGTATCACTGCAATCGACCTGAACACCGGCGAGCATCTGTGGATGATCCCTGTGGGTGAAACGCCTGACCGCATCAAGAACAACCCGGCTCTGGCTGGCATCGACATTGGCAACACCGGTACTGGTGCCCATGCTCCGATGACCGTGACCAAGACCATGTTGATCTATGCGTCGCAGGCCAGTGATGGCACTCCGCACCTGTTCGCAGTGGATAAAGCGACTGGTCGGCAGATTGGCAAACTGCCCGTGTCAGCGGATTCTCGTTATGGCATGATGACTTACGTACACAAAGGCGAGCAGTATCTGCTTCTGCAGACCGGTGGCAAGTTGACGGCCATGTCTCTGCACGGACCTCGTGCTGCTGCCGCTGCTCACTAAGAGCTGACGCAGGCAAACAGAAGCCCGGCCGCCGCAAGGTAGCCGGGCTTTTTTTTGGCACGATCCGTTGCAGAATAGGGGGAAGTAAAGATGCTGGCTCGGTTGCGAAACGGTTTGCGCTCGTGGCGTTTGTGGTGCTGGATGGCTGGCGTGCTGGCGACTTACACCGTTGCGGGATTCCTGGCGGTGCCATGGGTAATTGAGCGTCAGCTGACTGCGTTGCTGCAGGAACGCCTCGGCGTGCAGATGACGGTGGAGGATATTCAGCTCAACCCCTGGGCGCTGACATTCGGGATTGATGGGCTGGATCTTATAGATGCGGACGGCCGCCGCGTCATCTCTCTGGAACGTGCCTTTGCAAACCTGCAGGTGAACAGCCTGACGCGGAAGGCGTGGAGTATCAAGGAACTGCATCTGTTTGGGTTGCACGGCTCACTGCGTCGGTACTCCGCCACCGACAGCAATATTGCCCGCCTTGCCTCGCGCTGGAGCGCCACCGCTGAG
>JAUSMU010000033.1 GCA_030645995.1 Gammaproteobacteria bacterium
CGCTCGGCGGCGAGGCGCATCGAAACAGATTGCACATCAGCACCAGTCAGGTCAGCACCATCGCGCCGTCGTTGACCGGACGCTGGGACAAGGCGCGACGCTTCGAGCTGGCCTGGGAGATGATCCGGCAGACTCGGCCACAGCAGTTGATTACCCATCGCGCGCCGCTGCACGAAGCGGCTGCGCTCTACAAACTGTTGCACGAGGCGCCTGGCGACGTGCTGCAGGCAATTTTTTGCTTTTGAAAAACAGGGAAAAAAGGGAACCACCATGTACACAGTAGCCGTCACCAAAGACTTTATCGCCAACCACTTTCTCATCGGTGGCGATTGGGGCAGTGAGAATTTTCCGCATGCTCACCATTACGTCGCCGAGGTCAGCATCGAAGCTGCGCAGCTGGATCGCCATGGCTATCTCGTGGACATCGTGGAGATCGAGGGTGCGCTGAACAGCATCGTCGCTTATTTCCGCGACTGCGTGCTCAATGAGAAGGAAGAGTTCGCGGGCTTGAATCCCAGCATCGAACATTTCAGCCGCATCATCTGCGAAAAACTGCTGGCGCTGATTCATCCGCCCGGCACTGGCACCCTCACTGTCAAGCTATGGGAAAACGCCAGCTGCTGGGCGGCCTTCCGTCAGACCTTCTGAACGGCCCGCAGACACAGCAGCCCCGCTAGCAGCACCAGGGCGTCGCGCAAGCGCATCAGCGCGATGACGCCAACGGCGGCGCTGGCTGGCAAGTCCAGACTCTGAAAGGACCACAGCACCGAGGCCTCCAGCGTGCCGATGCCTCCGGGCAGCGGCAGCAGCAAGGCCAGCCGCATGGCGACCATGATCAGCACGAACCCCGCCACATCGACCTCGATATCCAGAAACGCCAGCACCAGCGCCATTTCTGCGAAGATGGCAACCCAGCCGAGCACCGACAGCGTCAGCGCCCACAGCAGGCCGGGCTTGTGAGTGCTGAAGACATTCTGCAGATCGCTGCCGAGCGCCTGCCAGTGATCGTCGAGTTGACGCAGACGCGGACTCTGCAGCCAGCGCTGGCTCAAACGCTCCAGACGTCCTGAAACCCAGCGCGGCTTTCTCAGCGCCAGCCATCCCAGCACGGTGAGAACCGCCATCATGCCGAACAGAGCCATCATGATCTGCGGCAGGTCGGCACCCGTCTGTATTGGCGAGAGCAACAGCAGCGCCACACCCAGCAACAACACAGAGAAGTTGATCCACAGTTCAAAAAAACGATCCATGCCCAGCGCCAGCACGGCGCTGTGAATCGCGATGCCGCAGCGTTTGTAGAGCCAGTAAATCTGCAACGGCTCGCCACCGAATTGCGGCCCCGGCGTGATGAAACTCACCGTCTGTCCAGCCTGGCGAATCAACAGCAACGGCAGGAATTTCACCGGCAGTCCGAGCAGACGCGTCAGCACATGCCAGCGTTCCGTCCCCAGCAAGATGATCAGCACATTCACGCCGCCCCACGCCAACCATTGCGGCCAGGTCAGCGCCTGCATGGTCTGAGCGATGGCCTCCAGTGGCAGCTGCGTCAGCGTCCATCCCACCAGAGCGAATGCCAACAGCCACAGCAGCAGCGCGATCCATTGATAGCGGGGCATCAGGCACCATCCTGACGATTGACCCAGTGGTCATCGCCTTGCCACAGGCTGTAGCGGCCGCATCCCAGCAGGAGAATGCCGATCGCACTGAAGAGGGCGACGGCGCTGAGAGGATCGAGAGATGCGGTGGCAGGCTGCCAGGCCAGCAGCATCAACACGATGAGCGCGCCAGCGCGACCTGCGACTCCCAGCAGCACCAGCAGGGCAGCCCCGCAAGACAGGGCTACGAGAATTGAATATGTAACGGTGGTGGTCGTCTCGTGAGTTGTCGTAGTCAGCAGCACCACGAGTGCGAGCAATAAAATTGCGCGCAGTGCTGGCTGAAAAATTCCAACGCTGAAGACTGTGAGTCGACGGAAGACGGCAGCGGTTTCAGGTTGCTCCGGTCGAATGCGACCGGAGACAACCAGCCAGTCCACCGTGAATCCGAGCAGCAGCGGCACCATGAAGCCGAACCCTGCTGGCACAGTCACCTGTGCCAGCAGCGGCGGCCACAGCACCACGGCGACGTAGCCCATCTGAAATCCCGCCAGTGTGCGCCGCAGCTGGCTCGGTGCCAGCGGATAGACTGGCAGCTTGCTACGGTGTCTGTTGTGGATTCCCCACTGGAACAAGTAATACGCGACGCTCACCAGCAGGTAGCTCCAATGCACCTTGCCATAGCTGACCGCGAGTAGTGGGGCTATCAGCAGACCCAGCGCGTCAAATACCGTGTCGAGTTCGCCGCCCAGCAGGCTGGTGCTTTTGGTGCGTCGAGCCACGAAGCCGTCGACGCGATCGAGGCTGGCCGCCACACTGTAGAAGAGAGCTGGCAGCCAGCCGATGATGCCGGCAAAGGCAGGGAAGAGCAGGAAGCCGCCGGTTGCCGCGATCAGGCCGCCGCGCAGCAGTGTGAGGCGGTTGGCCGGGCCCAGCGTCGGATAGGGTGCCGCAGCTGAGGTGGCGCGATTCAGGTGGCGTCGCTGCCAGGTTTGTTGCCAGACGAGCGCCCACAGCGCAACGCTCTGTAGAGCCCACCGGGCGGCGGTTGCTCCGTCCAGCTGCATCGCCAGCGCACCGCCCATGCCGAGAAGCACGGCGAGCCCCAGTAGCCCGCTGATCTGCAATTCACGTGTCATCGTGGATTCTGGCTGTCAGCGTGGAGTCGAGAGAATTAGAAAAGATCAGAATCATAGCGGCTGCCGATGTAGGTTTGCGGCATGTTCCCGCAATTCGGCAGCGACTACAACTCTGCAGGCGTACGTGGAATGCGGTGTGCGGGCTGCCTCCGTCAGGCCGCCGCAGACACCCGGCGTTCGATGAAGGGGTCGCAGTAGATGTGACTCGACTTCGCACCCTTCAGGAAGATTTTCTTGCGCAACAATTGCACCAGTTCGGGCGCACCACACAGATAGACGCGGGTCTGCGCGATGCTGCCGGCATCGAGGTGGCGCAGAATGACTTCATCCAGCGCGCCGACTTCCACGGTGTTTGATTGCTGGTCTTCTTTCGACAGATTTTCCGGTGCCTTCAGACACGACGCATGGTAGTGAAACTGCGGATGTCGAGATTCCAGTGCGCGCAATGCTTCCACGCAATAGAGATCTCGAGAAGTCACTCCACCATGGAACAAGTGTATGGGACCTTGATGGCCTTCGCGCAGTGCCTCGTGAACGATGCCATACAACGGAGCCAGACCAGTGCCGGTGCCCGCGAGCACCATCGGGAAAGTTTCTTGCGTCGGGTTCGAGTAGAAACAGTCGCCTGCGGGTCCACGCACATGCAGAATGTCGCCGACTCTGGCCTGTGTGAACAGCCAGCCAGTGAAGGCGCCCATGGGCATATGCTGGACATGCAGTTCGATGCATTGATCCACTGCATAGTGGTTGGCGATGGAGTAGCTGCGACTGATGCCAGCGGCATTGGTGATGTTCAGATATTGCCCTGGGTAACAGGGAAACATCTGGCCATCAGCGTTCACCTCCAGAACTAAACGGACGATGCGATGGTTCAGTGGCTCGATGCGGCTGATGCTCACGGTTACCGCACACTCGTCGAGGGCTGGCAGGCTGACGCGAACATCCTGCTCGGGAACCCACTGACAGGCGAGCGCATAGCCCTGTGCCTGCAGCGTGGGTTTTAGAGACTTCTGTGCCTGTGTGGTGGCGTCATTGTCGACAGCCTTTACCAGACAAGCCTGACACACGCCCGACTTGCAGGCGTGCGCGATTTTTTGCTCGTGGCGCAGCAGGCAGTCGAGCACACTTTCATTCTCCTGCAGCGGGAACGCTGCGGAGTTGAATTGAACTGTCGGCATGATGGTGGCTGCGAATCAGAGATCGAGGACGTCGTCGTGAGTGCTGCCAGCGATAGTCAACACTTCATCGATCAGAGGCTGGGGGACATTCAGTTCTTGCAGCGTGCCTGCCAGGTGACCGGCCACGGCATTGAAGTGTTCTTCCTTCAGGTGCATGTGTTTGTGCGCGGCGCGCATGTCTTTGCCGCTGTAGTTATTCGGGCCGCCGAATGCCATAGTGAGGAAGGCTTTCTGTTTGCCGATCTGTCTGTCCATGTCGACTGAATCGAAGAAGTGGCTGATCAGATCATCACTCAGCACTCGTCGGTAAAAAATATCCACGGCGGCATCTACAGCGGCTGCACCACCGATTTTTTCGAAAACACTGCTCATATCGACTCCTTGAATGGCCGCCCGAAATTGTTGGGTCGGTCGGCATTTACTGTTGGCAATTTTGTTGGAAAGGGAGGCGAAAAAATTATCGCCCTTAATGATGTATTGCGCGTACATTATTTACGGAGCGGCACCAGGGGTCAACCGTTTTTTGCTGATCCAGCGCAAAGAATTGTGTGGTTTTCTATTCGCGACTGAAGCTGATCAGGCGTGGATTTCTGACGAGATCGCTGAGATGGTACTGCCCAAGCGTATCCATAAAACTCTTGTGAGCCTGAGCCAGAATTTGCTTCAGGCCGCAGGCGCCGTGGATGGGGCAGGTGTTGGTCTGGGTATCAAAACACTCGACAATCTTCGAGCTCTCGAACTGCATGACGACATCGCGGATGTTGATCGCACTCGGGGCCATGGCCAGGCGGATACCGCCGTTGCGGCCCTGCGTGGTGGCGAGATAGCCGAGCTGAGAGAGTGAGTGCACCACCTTGCGCAGATGTTCCTTGGAGATGCCAAAGGCGTCCGACACCCTGCTGATGGTGACGGGCTCCTTGGCTGTGGCTGTATACAGCAGGACCCTGAGTGCGTAGTCGGTATGGGTCGTTAAATGCATCGCAGGTCAGGCTCCGGACTGCATTGGCTGCTCTTCAACGACGAATCAATCGTCGAGGAAACTGCGCAGGTGATCCGAGCGGGTCGGGTGACGCAGCTTGCGCAGCGCCTTGGCTTCGATCTGACGGATACGCTCACGGGTCACGTCGAACTGCTTGCCGACTTCCTCCAGCGTGTGGTCCGTGTTCATGTCGATGCCGAAACGCATTCTCAGCACTTTCGCTTCGCGGGCGGTCAGGCTGGCGAGCACTTCCTTGGTGGCTTCGCGCAGGCCTTCGTCGATGGACGAATCCACTGGCGAATCCACTGTGGAGTCCTCGATGAAATCCCCCAGATGCGAGTCTTCGTCGTCGCCGATTGGCGTCTCCATGGAGATTGGCTCTTTGGCAATCTTGAGGACGCGGCGCACCTTGTCCTCGGTCATGTCCATGCGCTCGCCCAGTTCTTCCGGCGTGGGCTCGCGACCTTTCTCGTGCACCATCTGGCGGGAGATGCGGTTGAGCTTGTTGATCGTCTCGATCATGTGCACCGGAATACGGATGGTACGGGCCTGGTCTGCAATGGAGCGGGTGATGGCCTGACGAATCCACCAGGTGGCATAGGTCGAGAACTTGTAGCCGCGTCGGTATTCAAACTTGTCCACTGCTTTCATCAGGCCGATGTTGCCTTCCTGAATCAGGTCGAGGAACTGCAGGCCACGGTTGGTGTACTTCTTGGCGATAGAGATCACGAGACGCAGGTTAGCCTCGACCATCTCCTTCTTGGCGCGGCGCGACTTCGCCTCACCAATGGACATATTGCGATTGATCTCTTTGACTTCGGCAACGCTGACGCTGTGGTCTTTTTCCAGGGCGATCAGTTTCTTCTGCGCGCGCAGGACTTCACCCTTGATGTTGGCGAGTGCTGCGGACCAGGTTTCTCCGGATTCGATGTGCTGCTCTATCCACTTCTCACTGACTTCATTGCCTGGGAAGCTCTGGATGAAGAGCTTGCGTGGCATGCCGGCATTGCGGCAGCACAAGGTCATCACAGTGCGCTCGTTGCGGCGAACTTTCTGCAGTACAGAGCGGATCTGGCTCAGCAGGGGCTCGAACTGCTTTGGTGTCAGTTTGAAGGTCTTGAAGGCGTCGCCCAGTTTGTCCAGCTCGGCCAGGGTCTTCTTGTGCGTGCGGCCATGCTTCTTGATGGCGGCCTCCGTCGCTGCGAATTGCTCGCGCAGTTCGCCAAAGCGCAGGCGCGCCTCTTCCGGGTCAGGGCCTGTAACGCCTTCTTCGTCATCGGCGGCAGTGAGAACCTCGTCGTCATCTTCCTTCACGTCTTCGGCGACGGGAATCTCTTCTACTTCCGGTTCGATCAGGACGGCGGCGATGACTTCTGTGGCATCGTCGGCAGAGAGATAGCCGGTGATGATGTCGCTGAGCCTGCGCTCTTCGGTATCAACGCCGTCATATTCCTTGAGGATGTGAGCGACGGTGCCGGGGAAACAGGCCATGGCCTTCATCAGCTCGCGCAGGCCTTCTTCGATGCGCTTGGCGATCACGATTTCGCCTTCGCGGGTCAGTAGTTCTACTGTGCCCATTTCGCGCATGTACATACGCACCGGGTCGGTGGTACGTCCGGCTTCACTTTCTACGGCGGCGAGTGCGGCGGCAGCTTCGGCGGCGGCAACCTCGTCGGTGTTCCCTTCGCCTTCGTTCATCAGCAGAGTGTCGGCATCGGGCGCGGTCTCGTAGACCTTCATGCCCATGTCGTTGATCATCTGAATGATGTCTTCCACCTGATCGGGATCGGAGATCGATTCCGGCAGATGGTCATTCACCTCTGTGTAGGTAAGGTAGCCTTGCTCTTTACCTTTGGCGATAAGGGCCTTGAGACCTGATTGTGGCGTAAGGGCTAATCGAGTATCAGACATGGGTTCCCGTTGTCGGCCGAGGGTGACCGAATGTTGAGCGTGGTAGTTTAAAAGAGCCGGGCATTATAGCCACATAGTGGCAACCATGCCAGCTGCCGGTTCAATATCAACCGCCTGTATTACCTGACCGCAGACGCGGTTTCAGTTGTTCAATCAATTGCTTCTTGAATTGCTTTTTCTTCGCATCGGCGAGAAGGCTCTCCATCAGGTAGTGGAACTCGCTCGCGACCCCTTCAAGGGGCGTAATCTTTTCATTCTTCATCAGCAAGGTCAGCTGACTTCCCAGTGGCGTGCCGTAGCAGTGGCCAAGCATCGTGTAGGTGTTAGTTGTGGGGCTTGATGTCGTTAATTCAATGAGTTCCAGTAATAAATCTGAGTACTGGTCGCCATTTTCGCGCAATGGTTCCAGATCCTTGTCCAGGCCATGCGCGACCTCCGGTCTATAGAGCAGCAATTCGATGGCCTTGAGCCCGGGGCTGCGCGGTTCCTGCTTCTGACGTGCCGTTGGCTGGCGCGCTGGCGCGCTTTGCTTGGGGCCAGCGCTGCGCGGGCTGAAGTCGCTCTCGGGCGGCATCGGATAGTCGTAGTCAGAGGGCGCTGAGTCGACAGAGGGCTGCGGTGCCGGCGTACTTTTGTTGACCATAGCCTCGATGGAACGGCTTTCCACCCCTGCGAGGCTGGCGAGGCGATCGAGCATCAATTGCCGGTAGATGCCGTTGGGCAGCAGGCGCAGCAGTGGAATGGCCAGGCTGCTGAGCTTCGCCTTGCCTTCGATGCTGTCGGCATCCAGTCCTTCACGCAGGTGGTCGAAGAAGAAATCCGCGAGCGGCGTGGCATGATCGATCAGGTTGTTGAATCTGTCTTTGCCGATTTTGCGCACCAGTGTGTCCGGGTCCTCGCCGTCGGGGAGGAACAAAAAGCGCACCTGCCTGCCATCTTCAAGGACGGGCAGCGCCGTCTGCAGGCCACGCCATGCGGCAGTGCGGCCGGCGTTGTCGCCATCGAAACAGTAGACCACTTCCGATACCAGCCGGAACAGCCGGGTCAGATGCGTGGTATTGGTAGCGGTACCCAGCGTTGCCACGGCATAGTCGATGCCATGCTGGGCCAGCGCCACCACGTCCATGTAGCCTTCCACGATCACGAAACGTGTCAGCTTGGGGTTGGCGCGGCGCGCCTCATGAAGGCCGTAGAGTTCATTGCCCTTGTGGTAGACGGGGGTTTCCGGCGAATTCAGGTACTTGGGCTTGTCGTCGTTGAGCACCCGGCCGCCGAAGCCGATCACTCTTCCGCGTGTGTCGCGGATCGGGAACATGATGCGGTCGCGGAAGCGGTCGTACTGGCCTTCCTTGCGGGGGCTTTGCTGTGACGAGGCATCTTCGGCGTTGTCCTGATCGCGCTTGATCAGCAGGCCGGACTTGACCATGGACTCGATGGTGGCGGTGTTGTTATTGCCGAGTGTCTTGAGCAGATTGTCCCAGCCGGGCGGCGCGAAGCCAATGCCGAACTGTTTGGCGACCTCTCCGGTCAGCCCGCGTTTTTTCAGGTAATCGACAGCGCGGGTTTTGAGGGGATGTGCGCGCAGTTGCTTCTGGTAGAACTGGTTGGCGTCGTGCAGCACTGCGAGCAATTGCTTGTTTTCGCTCTGGCGTTTGTCCTCGCCCTTGCCTTCCTCGCGCGGCACTTCCAGGCCATAGTCGCCAGCCAGTGCCTCAACGGCCTGCGGGAAATCCATGCGCTCGTAGTCCATGACGAAGCCGAGCGCATTGCCACCTGCGCCGCAACCGAAGCAGTAATAGAACTGCTTGTCGGGCTCGACGCTGAAAGAAGGCGATTTTTCGGTGTGGAACGGGCAGAGCGCGGAGTAATTCTTGCCTGTTTTGCGCAGTTTGATGCGCTTGTCGATCACATCGACAATGTCGACCCGGCTGAGCAGATCATCAATGAATGCTTGCGGAATCAGACCGGCCATGCGTCACGATACCTGAGAGTGATGAATCGGGGGACTTGCGGGGTCTATCGTCCTTGCGCTGCCAGCTAGCTGCCGGACAGTTGTTGCTTGATGATCTGGCTGACAGCGGCCATGTCGGCACGGCCGATCACCGCAGGGCGTACGGCCGCCATGACTTTGCCCATGTCCTGAATGCCAGTGGCTCCGGATTCTGCCAGCGCTTTGCTTATGATCGCTTTCAGGTCATCGGCAGACAGTGCCTGGGGCATGAATTCCTGCAATACACTGATTTCGGCAGTCTCGATGTCGGCGAGGTCCTGACGATTGCCGGCCTCGTACTGCCTCACCGATTCGCGGCGCTGCTTGATCATTTTGTCCAGAATGCCGGTGACGCGAGTGTCATCCGGATCGATGCGCTCGTCGACTTCGATCTTCTTGATTTCGGCCAATGCCAAACGAATAGTCCCCAGGCGAACCTTGTCTTTGGCCCGCATGGCGTCTTTCATTGCTTCTGTGATCCGCTGTTTAAGCGCGCTTTCTGCCATTTGCTGTCCAGTGAACTTGATAAGCCGAGGCCCGAAAGTCGGGCTGCTCTCAACAGACTGCGATTATGCGATTAATAGAAGCGCTTGGTCTTCTTGTTTTCGCGTTGCAGTTTCTTCAGATGACGCTTCACCGCTGCTGCTGCTTTGCGCTTGCGTGCTGCTGTGGGCTTCTCGTAGAACTCTTTGCGGCGAACTTCTGCCAGCACTCCGGCTTTCTCGCATGAACGCTTGAATCTGCGCAGGGCTACGTCAAACGGTTCATTTTCTTTCAGTTTTACCATCGGCATAATGACTGGATACCTTCCAAAGTTGTTGCGCTAATTGCTGTTTTCGGCCGACCCCACAACGAGGCTTGCCCATTAAAATCAAAGGGGGCATATGGTAATGCGGCAATCAGGCAAATGCAAAGGAATCATACGAGAGGAAACAACATTGCCCGCAAGCCCTTGAGCGACGCGGACTTTGTGGCTTCTGGCTGGTTATTTTCGCTGCTGCTGGCATATGATAGCGGCCTTTTCGAGAAAGGGTTGTCAGGCTGATGCGGGTTTTAGGTATAGAAACATCCTGCGATGAAACCGGTGTTGCTGTCTACGACAGTGAGCAGGGGCTCCTCGCAGACAGTCTCTACAGTCAGGTCGACATCCATGCGCGCTTCGGTGGTGTGGTGCCGGAACTCGCCTCCCGCGATCATATCCGCAAGACACTGCCCCTGATTATGGAGGTGCTGGAACGCTCAGGAACGGCATTGTCTGATCTGGATGGCATCGCCTATACCTCAGGGCCCGGGCTCATCGGGGCTCTGCTGGTAGGGGCGAGCGTTGGTCGCTCATTGGGCATGGCCCTGGATGTCCCGACGATTGGCGTGCATCACATGGAGGGCCACCTGCTCGCCCCGATGCTGGAGGAATCTCCCCCCGCCTTCCCATTTGTTGCCTTGCTGGTCTCCGGCGGTCATACCCAGCTGGTGCGGGTCGATGGCATTGGCAGTTACACCTTGCTCGGAGAGTCGTTGGATGACGCCGCTGGCGAGGCATTCGACAAGGTTGGCAAGATGCTCGGCCTCGCCTATCCGGGCGGGCCACGAGTTGCAGCGCTGGCAGAGTCCGGTACTCCCGGGCGGTTTACCTTCCCGAGGCCGATGACCAACCGTCCCGGCCTCGAGTTCAGTTTCAGTGGTCTGAAGACCTTCGTGCGCAACACGCTGGCGGAGGCGCTTGCCAGTAGTGGCAAAGGTGAAGTCGATCAACAAACCAAGGCGGACATCGCCTTCGCCTTCGAGGACGCCGTCGTTCAGACCTTTGTGATCAAGTGCCGCCGCGCGCTGCAACAGACCGGTCTGAAGACCTTGATTATCGCCGGCGGAGTCAGCGCCAACCTGCGTCTGCGGGCCGGGCTGCAGACGATGGTCGAGAAAGAGAAGAGCCAATTGTTCTATGCCAAGCCGCGTTTCTGCACCGACAATGGCGCCATGATTGCTTATGCGGGATGTCAGCGTCTGCTGGCTGGCGAACGCGACGGACTGGAGCTGAACGTCAGGCCGCGCTGGCCGCTGGCGAGCCTTGCGCCCATCGGTACTTCCAACAACACCCCTAGCGGTTCTTCCCACTAACAGCAGGTCTCTTGCCAGCATGGACATCGTCTACATTCACGACCTGCGGATCGAGACCATCATCGGTATCTATGACTGGGAGCGCGAACGCAGGCAAACCGTCAGTCTGGATCTGGAGATGGGAACCGACATACGGCCTGCCGCTGCCACCGAGGACATCGCACTCGCGCTGGATTATCACGCTGTCGCCATGCGCCTGATCGGCTATATCGAGGGCAGTGAGTTTCTGCTCCTCGAAACCATGGCCGAGAGCGTGGCGGCCCTTGTGATGCGCGAGTTCTCCGTGCCCTGGCTGCGCCTGCGTATTGGCAAGCCCGGCGCCGTTGCCGGTGCCAGGGACGTCGGCGTCAGCATCGAAAGAGGCTCACGCAGCGCAGCGCAGCCTATCGTCAGCAGCGCTGCGGAGTAGCGCGCCATGACACTCGTGGCTCTGAGTCTGGGCAGCAACAGCGATCCCGAACACTATCTCATTGCGGGACTGAATGCGCTGCAGGCGAAATTCGGTGCCTTGCAGATATCCTCCGTTTTCGAGAGCAAGCCGGTCGGGTTTACGGGTGCCAATTTTCTGAACCTGGCTGTCGTCATCGATACCACCGACACACTGGAGGAGTTGGCGCGCTATCTGAAGCGGCTGGAGGATGAGCACGGCCGTATTCGCTGCGAGCCGCGATTCAGTGGCCGCACGCTGGATATCGACATCCTGACCTATGGAGATCTCTGTGGCATCCATGCCGGGATCGTATTGCCGAGGGAAGAGGTGATAGAGAACGCCCATGTGTTGTGTCCATTGGCGCAGCTGTGCGGTGATTGGCTGCACGCACCCAGCGGTCGCACCTACGCCCAGCTATGGGATGCCTATGACAAGTCCCGCCAGCCTTTGTGGCCGGTGAACTTCGAGTGGCGCGGGCGACAGATATCGGCGCGCATGACGCCCTGACTCAGCGCCGTAATCGATTTCCCCGATTGATGCGGTGCATGGGAATGCCCTCATGGCGCTGAGGTCGGCAGGATGTTCCGCCGCACATGTTCTGCCAACCCGAACCCTGCTTCCGACATCGTCAGATAGGTCTGGTCCGCACCGGCCGCCATGATCTGACGCGCCTCGTCCTCGTGCATGCTGTGCGACACCACCAGTCCCGTGAAGCCGCTCTTGCGCAGCTTGCGGGTAGCGATCTGTTTGGCCTCAGCCTCGTTGAGGCTGAGGATTACTGCCCGCACGGAGCCGTAATCTAGACGGCTCCAGAACATTGGATCCTCGGCGTCGGCGAAGAAGATACGGTGACCGAGCTTGTGATGTAGCAGAACCCGTGCCGGGTCAGAATCCAGTGCCACCACCTTGCACTTGTCCTGCAGGTATTCGTATGCGGCGCTGCCGGTGCGCCCCATCCCCATGATGAGCACGTCGGCGTCGCCCAGCGACAGAGGCTGTTCGTCAGGATGGCGAATATCGCGCTCCAAGGGGAGCAGGTGCCGGGCCAGCCGCTCATAAAGCGGATGCGCGAAGCGATTCAAGGGGGCGGACACGACGAAGGAGAGAGCGACGGTCAGAGCCAGCGGCACAATCCAATCTGGCGAGGCGACGCTGGCGACGATGAGACCGAATTCGCTGTAATTGGTGAGACTCAGTCCGGACAGGAAGGCGCTGCGAGCCCGCAATTTGAACGCGACCAGTACCACGATGAAGAGCAGCGCCTTCAATGGCAGCAGCGCCGTCATGATCAACGCGAAGATCCAGGCATCGGTATCGGGTAGCCCACCGACGCCGATTTGCAGGAAGAAGCCCACCAGGAAAAATTCCTTGATGCCCCACAGGGCCTTGGAGAGTTCTCCGGCGCGTTTGTGCCCGGCCAGCAGGGCACCGAAGACCAGCGCCCCCAGCTCCGAACTCAGCCCGGCCTGCTCGAAACCGAAACCCCCGATCACCAGTGCCAGCAACAGGCCGAACAGAACCTGCAGGTCGTCACTGCCGCTGGCATCCAGTAACCTGAACAGCAGGGGACGCAACAGGGGCAAGCCAAAGACCAGCAGTGCCCATGCCGAAGGTGTGGTGCCGTTGGCGAAGCTCATCACCAGCATGGCCAGCAGATCCTGCAGGACCAGGATGCCGATGGCGACACGGCCATGGAAGGCGCGCAGCTCGCGCTTGCCCTCCAGCACCTTGGCGGCCAGCACCGTGCTGGAGAATGACAAGGCCAGAGCCAGCATCAGGGCTTCGTACAAAGTGAGGTCCAGGAACAGATAGAACGCTGGCGTCAGCAGGGCGCCGGAGAGCACGAAATGCAGAGTGCCACCGCCAATCACTTCCGGCTTGATCAGGTTGCGCACGTTGAGCTTGAGGCCAACCGTGAAGAGCAGGAGCAGAACTCCGAGATGGGAGACATGACTCAGGACCTCGCCACTGCCCGGAGGCAGGCCGAGCAGCGAAGACTGTGATGAAATCAGAAAACCGGCGGCGAGGTAACCGACCAGTGGTGGCAATCCGGTCAGGCGCACCAAAAAGCCAACGCTGAACGCAAATCCAATCCACACGGCTTCAAGCATCAAGCGTCTCCTTGCTTTTCAATGCCGTGGCGATGGCGATGGTGCGCTGCTGGCGGATCAGGTCCTGTGGGAGCGGGCCGTGCCCGCGATTAATTGACTCCTGATCCGATCGCGAGTGAGGCCCGCTCCCACAGGTTTCCAGCAGGGCTTTGATATCCACGCTCAGAGCCGCCTGCAGCGCCTGACGCAACCGTTCAGCCTGCGGATATGCAGTGTCTTCGAAGCCTGTGCGTCCGCGCGCATCGGCCTCGCAGACGAGCAGGAACTGCTGCATCTGCTCAGGTCTGCGGAAGGCATCCAGTGCTTCCAGCAGGCGCAAAATCGTGGCGGGGCGCAGTTCGGCGATACGATGGCAGTGGGTGTGATATTCGCTCGCCAGTCGCGCTATGGCGGCGTATTTGTTAGGCACGCGCAGTCGTTCACAGAGGCGCTTCAGTGGCGTCAGTCCGAGCTTCTCGTGGCCATAATGATGCGGCCAGTTGCCGGGCGGTGTGGCGGCCTTGCCGAGATCATGCACCAGCGTCGCGAAGCGCACGATGGGGTCTGAGGAAAGGCGTGTGGCCTGCTCCAGGCACATCATGACATGCACGCCGGTGTCGACCTCCGGGTGATAGTGCTCCGGTTGTGGCACGCCGAACAGGGCATCCACCTCGGGCAGGATCGCCGCGAGTGCGCCGCAGGCGCGCAGGGTGCGAAAGAATACCGTTGGGGAACGCTCCCGCAATGCCTTGTCCATCTCCTGCCAGACCCGTTCGGCCACCAGATGGTCGAGTTCGCCGCTGGCACTCATGCGCGTCATCAGCGCCAGTGTTTCATCGGCGACGCGGAATCCGAGGTGGGCGAAACGCGCGGCAAAGCGTGCCACCCGCAGCACGCGCAGGGGATCTTCACTGAAGGCGGGCGAGACATGCCGCAGCACCCGCTGTTCGAGGTCGGCCTGGCCGTGGTAGGGATCGATGAGGTTGTCGTGTTCGTCCTGGGCGATGGCGTTGATGGTGAGGTCGCGGCGCAGCAGGTCCTCCTCAAGCGTCACACTGGCGGAGGCATTGAAGGCGAAGCCTGTGTAGCCGGGCCCGGTTTTGCGTTCGGTGCGGGCGAGGGCGTATTCGGCTTTGGTCTGGGGATGGAGAAATACCGGGAAGTCGCGACCTACCTGCTGATAACCCAAAGCCAGCATCTCGGCGACACTGCCCCCGACGACCACGTAGTCCCGGTCCGAGCCGGAGGCCGAATTTGAAAACCCGAGCAGTCTGTCGCGTACGGCGCCCCCGACGAGGTAGGTTTTCATGAGTTCGGGTGGGTTCCAGTGAAAGCTGATGGTGAGAGTGTAACGCCCGGCTCAGACGCTGAACAGTTGATGGTCCTCCAGACGCATCACGCTCAGTTCCCGCCCCCACACACAGCCGGTGTCCATGGCGTAGACGAGGGGGTTGCCGGTTTGGCCTTCCAGAGCGGCCCAGTGACCGAAGAGGATGCGGGTGGCAGGGGTCAGATTCTCGAATTTGTACCAGGGATGGTAGCCTTCGGGGGCAGCGGTAAGCCCTTCTTTCACCTGCAGATTCAATGTGCCGCGTTCGTCGCAGAAGCGCATGCGGGTCAGGTAGTTGGTGATGCAGCGCAGGCGCTCGTACCCGACCAGGCTGTTCTTCCAGCGCTTGGGAGTGTCCCCGTACATGTTTTCGAAGAAATGCAGGAAATCGGTGCTGCGCAGGGTCAGTTCCACCTCTGCGGCCAGCTCCAGAGTCTTTTGCAATGACCATTGTGGTGCCACACCCGCATGCACCATGAGGAAATATTGCAGGCCCTCGTTGGTCTCGATGCAGTCATAGTGGGCGAGTGGTTTGCGACGCAGCCAGTCGCTCAGCTCCGCGCAATCGGGAGCATCCAGCAACTGCTGCAGGGTGTCTTTGGCACGCGAGGGCGCGACGCCGTAATAGATGGCGAGGAAGTGCAGGTCGTGGTTGCCGAGCACGATGGTGGCGGCGCTGCCGAGGTCCCGAAGATAGCGCAGGGTATCCAGCGACTTCGGCCCCCGGTTGATCAGGTCGCCGACGCACCACAGCCGGTCCTGGCCGGGCTTGAAGTCGATATTGGTGAGCAATTGCCGCAGGGGTTTGTAACACCCCTGAATGTCTCCGATCACGTATGTCGACATATTGCCCGGCGGCCTTCCTTCAATGCACAGTCAGTGGTCGGGACAGGAGAAATGCCGGTATCGGAGCGGCAAATTTCTCGCCATCCTCGCTGACCATTTCGTAACTGCCTTGCATGGTGCCGAAGCTGGTCGTCAGGACTGCACCGCTGGTGTAGTGGAAGACCTGTCCTGGCGCGATCATGGGCTGCTGGCCGATGACGCCACTGCCGCGCACTTCTTCGACCTTGTCGTTGTCGTCGGTAATTATCCAGTGGCGCGACAGCAGCTTGACGGGCTTCTCGCTCTTGTTCTCGATGCCGATGGTGTAGGCGAAAACATAACGGTTGTTGTCGGGGTCAGACTGTTCCTGCAGATATTGCGATTGCACAGAAATGTCGATGCCCTGGGGTGTGGCCAAATGCCTGAACTCATTATTCAACATAGGACTCCTCCTGTTCTGCTGCCTTCGACCCGGTACCGGCGGCCCTGGTGATACTGTCGCTTATCTTGGCGTAATCCGCCAGTGACAGATTCTCAGGTCGCAAACCCAGATCGATTGACAGCTTGCTTAACTCTGCCTCTGATATGAGGGTGCGCAGGCTGTTCTTCAAGGTCTTGCGGCGCTGAGTAAAAGCGACACGCACCACATCCTGCAGGCAGCGCACGTCGAGCACCTTGACGGGCAACTCACGGTGCGGGGTCAGACGCACGATGGCAGAGCAGACCTTAGGCTGAGGAGTGAAGGCGCCGGGCGGCACATCAAACAGATGTTCGACCTCGCAGTAGTACTGCATCATCAGGCCGAGACGGCCGAATTCTTCATCGCCGGGCTGCGCCGCCAGACGTTGCACGACTTCCAGCTGCAGCATGAAGGTCATGTCCTGAATCAGGTGGCTGTAGTTGAGCAGGTGGAACATGCACGGCGTGGAGATGTTGTAGGGCAGGTTGCCGACCACGCGCAGTGAGCGTGGCTTGTTGCCATTGGCTTCACAAAGGGTGCTGAAGTCGAACTTCAGCACGTCGCCCAGGTGCAGTGCGAAGCGCGGGTCTTCTCCCAGCGTCTGCTGCAGATAGGCGGCGAGGTCGCGGTCCAGCTCGACGGCATCCAGCTTGCCGCAGTTGGCGAGCAGCTTGCGCGTCAGAGCGCCCTGGCCGGGGCCGATCTCGACCATGTGATCCGTCGGCTGCGGGTGAATGGCATTGATGATGCGCTGGATGACATTCTGGTCGTGCAGGAAGTTTTGCCCGAAGCGCTTGCGGGCGCGGTGCTCGAAGCCGTCGTTCTGCAGTCCCTTCTTTGCTGAGGAATGACGCCCGCCATTACGAGAATCAGCGTCAACATTGCGCTTGCGTGGGAACTTGTTCATGACTGGCCGCCCCCTTGTCTTGTGTGTCTGGCCATCAGCTGCGCGGTGGCGATTGCTTCCTGCAGGCTGCCAATACTGGCCTTGCCGGTTCCGGCCAGATCCAGCGCCGTGCCGTGGTCCACGGAGGTGCGGATGATCGGCAGGCCTAGTGTGATATTGCTGGCATTGCCGAAGCCCTTGAACTTGAGCACTGGCAATCCCTGATCGTGGTACATCGACAGCACTGCGTCGGCATGGTCAAGGTATTTGGCCGTGAACAAGGTGTCTGCCGGCAGCGGGCCGATCAGGTTCACTCCCAGCGCGCGCATCTCGTGCAGCACCGGCTCGATGATCTCGATTTCCTCGCGCCCCAGATGACCGCCTTCCCCGGCATGGGGATTGAGCCCGCAGACCAGAATGGCCGGGCGTGCGATGCCGAAGCGATGCCGCAGGTCGGCGTCGAGAATGCGGATGATGTTGCGCAGCAACGGCGCGGTAATCGCGGCAGGTACCTGGGCCAGTGGCAGGTGCGTGGTGGCCAGCGCCACCCGCAGGCCGGGGGTGGCGAGCATCATCACGGTCAGCTCAACGCCGCACAGATCGGCGAGGAACTCCGTGTGGCCGGTGAAGGGGTAACCCGCATCGTTGATGATGCTCTTTTGCACCGGGCCGGTGACCATCGCGTCTGCATCGCCCCTCTGGCAGGCGCTCACGGCGGTGCGCAGGGTCTCCAGCACATAGTCAGCATTGGCGACATTGAGCTGCCCCGGAACGGTAGGCTCGCGCAGACTCACGGGAATGATGCTCAAGGTGTTGGCGGCGCTGGCCTGGCGCGGCGCCGCCGGGTCGAAGGGGCTGAGGAGCAGGGGCAGGCCCAGTTGTGCTGCGCGCTCCAGTAACAGCAGCGGGTCGGCGATCGCAATACGCTCGCTGTCCGTGCTGGGCTCGCGGGCGAGCTGAATGCACAGATCCGGGCCGATACCCGCAGGTTCCCCCGGGGTAATGACGATGCGATCAATGGCAGGAGTCAGGGCGTTCACTACTCGACAATCTTGACGTAGGCCTTCTCGCGAATCTCGACCAGCCAGTTCTGCAATTCGATCTCGAACTTGCGGCCGCGCAGCGTGTTTTCTGCCTGCTGGCGGCTGAATTCGCGGCTCATGTCCTGCTCGCGGCGCTCCAGCACTTC
>JAUSMU010000075.1 GCA_030645995.1 Gammaproteobacteria bacterium
CTTGTCCAGATCCTTGCGGTCAAGCCCCTGCCAGCTGACGCCGGCAGCGGCCGCGAGGCCCTTCAATTCATTGATGCGCTTGTCTTCACGATCCTGCTGAATCAACAACTCGAGGACATCCTCGGGATGCTGCCGCAACAGCTCACTCACGGTGTGAATGCCGTAAACCCACTCTTTGCTGCTCAATTCTCTGTCCTGTCCTTAAGCTGCCGTCAGCTAGCTCTGGCTCGTGCCACCGGCATCGACCGCTGGTTCTTTCGACACAACCGCACGACGCTTGCCCTTGTTTTTGCCACTAGCGGCGCCAGACTTGCGGGAGCGTTTCTTCTTCGGCGCGGCCGCTTCGCCGGGCTTGACGGTGGCTGGCGCAACCTTCTTGCCAGCCTTGCCGCTCTTGCCCGCTTTTCCGGCATTACCGCTTTTACCCGCATCGGAAGATTTAGCTGACCGTTGCTCGCGACCCTTGCCCTTGTCCTTGGCAACAGAAGATTTGTGCTCTCGCCCGCCTGGCTGAAAAGAACCACCCTCGGGCTTGTCGCCGGAACCATCCATCATCACCAGATCGATCTTGCGATCATCCAGATCGACGCGCACGACCTTCACGCGCACCGGATCGCCGAGGTGATAACTGACCCCGCTGCGCTCACCGCGAAGCAGATGCCGGACAGGGTCGAACTGATAGTAGTCATTCTTCAAGGCGGTGATATGCACCAGACCTTCGACATAAATGTCGCGCAGTTCCACGAACAGACCAAAACCGGTCACGCTGCTGACCGTGCCAGGGAACTCGTCACCGACTCGATCCTTGATGTATTCGCACTTGAGCCAATCGATCACATCATAGCTGGCCGCATCGGCACGGCGCTCAGACATGGAACAGGTCTCACCGAAACTCTGCATGTCCTTGAGATCATACGGAAAGATCTCCTTGCGCGAGAGCGGCTCCACGCCGGTGACCTTGCGCACGTGTGCGGCCTGCGCCTTGCTGCGAATCAGGAAGCGCAGGGCACGATGCACCAGCAGATCCGGATAGCGGCGGATCGGCGAGGTGAAATGGGTGTAGGCGGCAAAGCCCAGCCCGAAGTGGCCGATGTTCTCGGGCTGATAGACTGCCTGCAGCAGCGAGCGAATCAACACCGTCTGGATCAGATGCGCATCGGGACGATCTGCAATCTTGAGCAGCACGCGCTGATAGTCCTTCGGCTCCGGCTTGGCGGAGCGCGTCAGCACGATGCCCATCTCTTTCAGGAAGGCCTTGAGATTCTCCAGCTTGTCCATGTTCGGACCATCATGCACACGATAAAGCACTGGCAAAGCAGACTCGGCCAGGAACTTCGCGGTGCAGACGTTGGCGGCCAGCATGCATTCCTCGATCAGGCGGTGGGCGTCGTTACGGACCACGGGCACAATCTCTGCAATCTTGCGAGTCTCGCCAAACACAATGCGCGTCTCGGTGCTGATGAAATCCAGCGCTCCGGCCTGCTGACGCAACTTCGAGAGTTTCTTGTAGATGACGTACAGCGTCTCCAGTGCGGGCACCAGCGCTTCGTACTTATTGCGCAGCCTGGCACGGGATTTCTCGCGCACGGGCGTGGTCGGCTCTTCGAGAATGTCGGACACTTCGGTGTAAGTCATCCGCGCATGCGAGTGAATGACGCCCTCATAAAAGGTGTAATCGAGCACCTGACCCTGCTTGTTCATCTGCATCTCGCAGACCATAACCAGACGATCCACGTTGGGCTTGAGCGAGCACAGTCCGTTGGAGAGTGCCTCCGGCAGCATCGGAATCACATGGCCGGGGAAATAGACAGAGTTGCCGCGATTCTGCGCCTCGACATCCAGCGCCGAATTCACCGACACATAATGAGACACATCGGCAATCGCGACATACAGGCGACAAGCCCCAAGCACTTCCTGCTCGCAATACACTGCGTCGTCGAAGTCCTTGGCATCTTCACCGTCGATGGTGACGAAAGGCAAATGGCGCAGATCTACTCGCTGCGAAGACTCCGATTCATGCACCTCTGTCGAGAAGCGCTTGACCTCGTCGATCACCTCGCGCGGCCACTTGTAGGGAATATCGTGGCTGCGAACCGCCACCTCGATCTCCATGCCGGGCTTCATGTGATCGCCGAGA
>JAUSMU010000077.1 GCA_030645995.1 Gammaproteobacteria bacterium
TGGTGAGCGCCGCGCGGCACTGCTGACGGTACTGCCCGGCCAGCTGGCACGTCCGCTGACCCAGTCCCTGGCGTATCAGGAAAGCACCGTGGGGGCCTGGATGGACATGTCGACGCCGCACTTTTACGCCGATCTCAGCGCGCACGACTGTCTCGCGTTGCTGCGCAAGATCTCCCATCCCTTCGGCTCCAGCCTGACCGTCATCAGTCACAATCATCGAGTGCTGGGTGTGGTGACGCTGGATGCGCTGCTGATCAGCCCTGCCACGCGCACCCTGGGGCAACTCATGGACGTGCAGCTGACGCCGCTGCCAGCGGAGCTGAGTCTGGATGTCGCCCGAAACCTGCCCGACTGGCATGCCCACAGTAATCTGCCGGTGCGCAGCGTCAATGGCACTTTCCTCGGGACGCTAAGTCGCACCGCGCTGCATATGGCGCTGGACAGCAGCAAGGGAGCCGCGAGCCCGACGCTCGACGATTCGGTGCTGGCGTACCTGATGCGCGCGATGGCGACGACTATGGCAGGCATGTTGCGCCTGTCATCGAGCACGAGCACCCCCTCGTATGAAGCCTGGCAACCGCCCGCCGCAGAAGTTGGTCATGGTCAAGGAGTGAGTCATGACCAGTAAGGTCGCTGCGGAACACAACCCCCTGCGCGGCGCCAGCGCTGTCGATATCGCGCTGACCCGCAAGTTCCTGCTCGACTATCCCCGCGAGGCGGCGCTGAAGATCGAGACCATGGCGACTGAAGAAGCTGCTGCCGCGTTGGCGATGCAGCCGGTGTATGCCCTGCTGATGATGTGGAAATATCTGCTTCCCAGCGTCGCTGCCGATCTCCTCAAGGCCTTGCCCGAGGAACACATCCGCCAGCTGATGGCCGAGCTGCCGCCGCAGGACACCGTGCGCATGTTGGGTCAGTTGGAGGAGCGCAGGCGTGTGCAGCTGCTGGCCATCCTGACCGAGCCAGTACGCAAAGAGTTGAGTGAGCTGCTCAGCTACCCGGAAAACAGTGCCGGGCGCCTCATGGATACCCGCGCCTCGGTGTTCCGGGGCGAGATGACGGTGGCCGAGACGCTCAATGTCCTGCGCAAGGCCAAACTGCGGACCGCTCGTGGTGTATTTCTGGTGGATAGCGAGGGCCGACTGACTGCAAAGATTCCCTTGCAGGACATCGCCGTGGCCGAGCCTCATGTGCAGCTGGCCGAGCTGGCGCAGGCCGTGCCCGCGATGGTGCCCAGCACTGCCGAGAAGGACGAGATATCCGAACTCTTCGAAAAGCATCAGCTGCTCGACCTGCCGGTGGTCGACATCGATCAACGCCTGCTTGGCATCATCAATCACAACAGCCTGGTGCAGGTGTCGCAGGAAGATATGTCCTCCGACGTGCTGGCGATGGTGGGCGCGAGCCGCGACGAGCGCGCCCTCTCCGGCCCGCTGTTTGCGGTTCGCAAGCGCATGCCGTGGCTGCAGATCAATCTGTTGACCGCCTTCCTCGCCGCATCGGTGGTAGGCCTCTTCGAAGATACGATTGCCAGCTTCACCGCGCTGGCGGTGTTGTTGCCTGTAGTCGCCGGACAATCCGGGAACGCGGGTGCGCAGGCGCTGGCAGTGACCATGCGCGGACTGGCGCTGCGGGAGATCACCATCCGCCACTGGTTCCGGGTGATGTACAAGGAGGTGCGGGTGGGCTTCGTCAATGGTCTGGGCATCGCCGTCACCTGCGGGCTGGGAGTATTCCTGTGGAGTCAGTCGCTGGGGCTGGTGCTGGTGATCTGCTCCGCCATGGTGCTGGCGATGGTGGCGGCGGGGTTTGCCGGGGCCATCGTGCCGCTTGTGCTGGTGAGGTTTGGCCAGGACCCGGCGCAGGCCTCCTCCATCATCCTGACCACGGTCACCGACGTGGTCGGTTTCTTCGCGTTTCTCGGCATTGCCACGGCGCTGTCGGGCATGCTCTAGGCAGCGGGCGGCCGCAGTGGCACTGTGGACAGGATGGTATAACGCACACCATCCGCCAGGGTGTCCGAACGATACAGATGGACTGCCGTCACCGGTAGATTGCCCCACTGGCCTTCTTGGTGTTGTGCTATCCAGTGTTCGAGAGCAAAGCCTGGATTGAGCCGCTTTTGTGAGAGGCTAGGAGTCGCGGGCGGGTCCTTTATGCTCTCCGGGTACGCTCCCACAGCGGCTGGCGGGTGCGTGAGGCGCGCCAACGTCAGGTGCGGCCGGTAGGGCCTGGTCTCCGGGGCGAAACCCAGCGGGGCCAGCGCCTCGTTCAACCCCTTGACCAGCGCGCTCAGTGCCGCGTTTGGCTCCACTCCCAGCCACAGAGCCGATTGAAAACTCCCGGCGCCCCGTAACTGCAGCGTAAAAGTGTGATGACTGGCGATCGCTTGTTGCATGGCGCTGACAATGTCAGGCAGGACGGTCGCTGCCGCCGCGCCGATGAACTTCAGTGTGATGTGCAGGCCTTGCGGGGCTACGACGCGCAGCCCGGCCGTATGGCTGCCAGCAGCGCTCTGCTGCTCGTTATGCAGCTCGTCGAGCAGGCCATCCAGCAGCCCGGAGATCACCGGTGTGCGGGGGCAGGCGATGCCGATGAACAGCCGCAGCGGCTTGGCATTCCCTGCTACCGCTTCGGAAAGAAGTTCGTCTGGCGGCACACTCATGGATGGTTCTCCCCGCTGCAGGTGGTTTTTCTGGCGTCAGGCGGTGTGAACTGAGCCTGACTGGCAGGCCAATAATGCCACGACTGCTGCGCGATCGAAGACTTTCATTGGTCTGCCCCCGGCCTGCGATGGCATAATGCCGCCCCATGACTACCTCCAAACGCAAGACCTCATCTCGAAAGGCAAGCAAGCAGCCGCGCTGGTGGCCGAAATATCTGCTGCGCTTCATGTTGCTGGGCACCGTTGTGGTGGCCGTCTGGTGCGTCTGGATTGACTACGAGATCCGGCGAGACTTCAGCGCTTTGCAGTGGGCCTTGCCTGCCCGCATCTATGCCCGCCCGGTGGAGCTATACGTCGGTGCTCACCAGAACGCGGCAGACTTTACCGATTACCTGCGGCGGCTGGGCTATATCCAGACCACCCGTGTGACGGAACCCGGCCAGTTCAATCCGGCGGGTTCCCGCATCGTCCTGCAAACTCGCGGCTTTGCCTTCTGGGATGGCACCGAGCCCAGCATCGCGCTGGAAGTCGGTTTCGATGGCCAGCGCGTCAGCCTGCTGCGCGCCATTCAGGGCGGCGCCGATGTCCCGCTGGTGCGGCTGGAACCGGTGGAGATCGCGCAGATCAACCCCGGCACCGGTGAGGATCGGCTGCCCATCGGCAAGGAAGAGATCCCGCAGGCGCTCGTCAACGCGGTAATCGCCGTGGAGGACCAGCGCTTCTATAGCCATTTCGGCGTCGATCCCATCGGCATTGCGCGCGCACTGGTGGCCAATATCCGGGCGGGCGAGATCGTGCAGGGCGGCAGTACGCTGACCCAGCAGCTGGTCAAGAATCTGTACCTGAATCGCGAGCGTACCCTGCGGCGCAAGATCGAAGAGGCGCTGATGGCGCTGGCGCTGGAGATTCACTTCAGCAAGGAAGACATCCTCTACGCCTACCTCAACGAGGTGTTCCTCGGGCAGGACGGCAATCGCGCCATTCACGGTTTCGCGCTGGCCTCCCAGCACTACTTCGGCCGTCCGCTGCAGCAGCTCGATCTGGATGAGCTGGCCCTGCTGGCCGGTTTGCCACGCGGGCCGTCGTTCTATAACCCGCAGCGCAACCCGGAGCGCGCCACCGAGCGCCGCAATGTGGTGCTCGCGCGCATGGCCGCGCAAGGCTACATCACTGCAGAACAGCTCGAAGACGCACGAGGCGCCACGCTGCAAGTCAGCGCGCGGCCGACCAGCCGTGGCGGCGGTTACCCAGTGTTCATGGACATGGTGCGCAGCGATCTGGCGCGGGATTATGATGCCGATGCCTTGCGCAACGAGGGGCTGCGAATATTCACCACCCTGGATGTGAGCATGCAGGCGTCAGTGGAAGCCATGCTCGACAAGTCCGTACAGGCAGTCGAGAGGCCGACCAAGGGCGAGCCCGCTCCGCTGGAAGCCGCCGTCGTGATTACCGATGCCACTACCGGCGATGTGCGGGCACTGGCGGGCAGCCGACAATCCGGCTACACCGGCTTCAACCGGGCACTGCTCGCGGACCGGCCCATCGGCTCGCTGATCAAGCCAGCGGTCTATCTGGCGGCGCTGGAGTCTGGCAACTTCAACCTCGCCTCTGTGCTGGCCGATGATCCCATCAGCATGAAGCTGGACAACGGCGACCTGTGGGAGCCGAAGAACTATGAAAACACGACGTCCGGGGATGTCTACTTTCACGACGCGCTGGAGCGCTCGCTGAACCTTGCGACCGTGGACCTGGGCATGAAGGTAGGCGTCGACCGTGTCGCCTACATGCTGAGTCGGCTCGGGCATACCGATCGTATCGAACCGTATCCGTCTTTGCTGCTGGGTGCCGTCAACATGACGCCGGTGGAAGTCGCGCAGATCTATCAGACGCTGGCCAGCGGTGGTTTCCGCTCGCCCCTGCGCGCCGTCGAGGCTGTCACTACCGGTGAGGGTGAACCGTTGGAGCGCTATGGCATGGAGACCGATCAGGTCGCAGACCCCGCCTCGGTATTCCTGCTGGAGTACGCGATGCAAGGGGTGTTCGAGCGCGGGACCGCCAAGACTGCCGCCCCACGGCTCGACAATCAGCTGCCGCTGGCGGGCAAGACCGGCACCACCAATGATTCGCGCGACAGCTGGTTTGCCGGCTATGGCGACGACCTAGTGGGGGTGGTATGGCTCGGGCACGACGACAACCGCGAGACCGGCCTCACCGGTGCTACGGGCGCTTTGCGGGTGTGGACGGATATCATGACGGAGCTGGACATCCAGCCCCGGCAATCGCTGCCACCGGCCGATATTCAATGGCAGAGCGTCGCCCTGCGGCCTGTGCGCGTGGCCGGGGCCCGCAATTGCCTGGAGACCCGGCGGTTGCCTTTCCGCGCAGGTACACTGCCCGATCCGGCTGTCAGTTGCGAGAGTGGTGGTTCCCTGATGGAGCGTGTCTTCGACCGCTTCCGAGGCTGGTAAGAATGATGATGAAGAATGTCCTGCTGATTCTGGCTCTCGGCCTGCTCACCGCCTGTAGCGGTAACATGGGGCGGGGCATTCCCGCACCGGTGGAGACTCGCGGTCAGGTGATCCGCGCTCCGGCACCGGAGCCCGTGCAGCCGCCTGTAGTCGGCCGCGTCATCGAGCCGATCATAGGGCGCGAAGTGCGTCCTGTAGAGGTCATTCCGCCGTCCGAGCCCATCAGGCCCTCAACCCCCGCGTCTCCCGTAGCGACACTGATGGCCTCCGTCGATACCGCCGTGGCGGCGGGTGAGCTCGAACAGGCTGCCGCGTTGTGCGAGCGCGCCCTGCGCATCAGCCCTCGCGATGGCTATGTGTGGTATCGGTTGGCGAGTATCCGCTTTCAACAACAGCGCTACTCCGACGCGGATGGTTTCGCGCGGCGAGCACTGGGCTTTGCCGGTGGGGATCGTGGGCTGGTGCAGGCTATCGACAGCCTGATAGCCCGCATCGCCGTGGCCCAGCGGCAATAGCGTCTCTTTCTAC
>JAUSMU010000095.1 GCA_030645995.1 Gammaproteobacteria bacterium
CTGGACGACGATGGCATTCGCCATGATGGGCGACACGGAGCGTGCGTGGGAATTGTTCGCCATGCTCAATCCTGTCCATCACGGCAGCACGCCCGAGGCCATCGAACGCTACAAGGTCGAGCCCTACGTCATGTGCGCGGACGTCTATGGCGTGCCGCCACACACCGGGCGCGGCGGTTGGACCTGGTACACAGGGGCGGCGGGCTGGATGTACCGGCTGACCGTGGAAACTCTGCTGGGCCTGCAACTGGAAGTGGACCATCTACGCATTGTGCCGTGCATCCCGGCCGAGTGGGATTCCTACAAGATCCATTACCGTTATCGTGATACTGTTTACCACATCACCGTAAAGCGTATCGGCGCATCACCGGGGCAGGTCATCCGGGTGTGGATGGACGGCATCGAACGTCCCGATACGCGCATTCCGCTGGTCGACGACCGCCGGGAACACTTCGTCGAGGTGGCAATCGACTGATTGAGATGACCCGAAAGAGAGAATAGAAAAGATGAGCGCATCGGAGCAACCTGCAACAAGAGAGATATCTGCATACGCCGGGAGCCCGCTGCTGCCCCACCATGTCGAGACCGTGATCATCGGGACCGGGTTCTCAGGGCTGTTGGCGGCCATCCGCTTGCAGAAAAAGCACTGCAACGACTTTGTCTTGCTGGAGAGAAGCGCCGAGTTGGGCGGAACCTGGCAGGTCAATTCATATCCCGGCGCAGAGGTGGACGTTCCAACCAGTCTTTACTGCATCTCGTTCATACCGTATCCGTTCAGGAAATCCTTTGCCCCGCAAAGTGAATTGCTCGCCTACACGAACCACATTATCGACAAGTTCGGCTTGCGCAAGCATGCACGTACGAACCAGACGGTGACCGGGCTCACTTTTGACGAGCGCGCGTGTCTGTGGCACGTGGAGACCGAGTCAGGCGAGAGGTATAGCGCCCGCTTCGTGATCGACTGCAGCGGGGTGCTGGCGAACCCGCACATTCCCATAATCAAAGGTGCGGAAACCTTCAAAGGAGCGCTATTCCACTCCGGGCACTGGGATCACTCGGTCGCCTATGAAGGAAAGCGTGTCGGGGTGATCGGCTCGGGATGTTCAGCTGCCCAGATCGTGCCGGCCATTGCCGACAAGGTCTCCCGGTTGACTCTGTTCATGGGCAAGGCGCAGTGGATTCTGCCACGCTCAGACCGGCAGTACGGTGCCGTGGAGCGTGTCGTGCGAACACTGCCGGGCATACGGCACCTCATCCGCCTGCTCGTCTTCACTTTCTATGACATGCGGTTTATCGCCTTTCGCCGCTACCCAGGGATCTCGGGCGTCAGTCAACTCATGAAGGACCATTATCGGCGCCGGTTGCAGGAGCATCTGGACAAGTACATCAAGGACGACACGTTGCGGCAGCACATGCTGCCCGATTACGAGTTGGGCTGCCGACGGGTCATACCGACCAATACCTATCTCCCCGCGCTGTCCCTTGCCAATGTCGATGTGGATATAAGCGGGATCGAGTGCATCACGCCCCAAGGCATCAAGACCAAGGATGGCAAGGATATCCCGTTGGACGTCATCGTCTACGCCACGGGATATTTCGCGTATTCGAACATGAAGAAGGCGCTGACGTTTCAGGTCGTCGGGCTGGGCGGCCGCAACCTCAACAGCGAATGGGAAAAAGAGGCGGTCTCGTACAAGGGCATTACCGTTTCCGGTTACCCCAACTATTTCAAGGTGAACGGTCCGAACACCGGCACCGGACACAGCTCGCAGATTTCATATATGGAGGCGGCGACTGATTACATCGTGCAGGCTATTTGCGCTGTGAAACGGGACAAGAGTATCAAGGCCATCGACGCGCGACGCGACCTTCAGGATACCTACGTCGCCAACATGAGAGGAAAGATGCAAAAGACGGTCTGGCAGACCGCCACCTGCACTGCCTTTTACCGGAAAAACATGACCGAAGAGGTCACCAGTCTCTCGCCGGAACCGGTGACCGGATTCATCCTTTCCCGCAAGTGGTTCCGCTTGAGCGACTATCGTCTGCTGAGGTGAGTTTCTGCGAGCAATTGGGCACGAAACCCTTCCAGTTCCTGCTGCCGGGTCTTGCTGGTTTGCGGATACTGCAAGTCCAGCTCGCGATAATGCTTCAGGATGATGTCAGCAATAATCAGTCTGGCATTCGCCTTGTCATCTGCGGGCACCACATACCAGGGAGCATCCTGTGTGCTGGTGGCACTCAGACAGGCTTCGTAGGCAAGCATGTACTGGTCCCAGAATCTGCGTTCAGTTAAATCCCCTTCACTGAATTTCCAGTTTTTCCCCGGGTTGTCGATCCGTGCCAGGAACCGCTGTTGCTGCTCCTCTTTGGACATATGCAGGAAAAACTTGATGATCCGGGTACCGTTACGATGCAAGTGCGCTTCCATCTCGACTATCGACTGGTAGCGTTGGTCCCAGATCGTGTGCACATCCAGTTCTTTCACCGGTAGCTTCTGGGCCAGCAGAATTTCCGGATGCACCCGCACTATCAGCACTTCTTCATAGTACGATCGATTGAAGATTCCGATTCGTCCGCGTTCTGGCAAGCATTGATTGGTCCGCCACAGAAAATCGTGATCCAGGTCTGTGGGGCTCGGATGTTTGAAACTGAATACCTGACACCCTTGCGGATTGATGCCACTCATGACATGGCGAATAGCGCCATCCTTGCCTGCCGCATCCATGGCCTGAAAAACCAGCAGCAGGGCATAGCGGTCAGACGCGTAGTGCAATTGCTGAAGGTCGCTGAGTTCTTCAACCTGCATGGCAAGCAATTTGCGGTAATCTTCACTGCCTTCGTAGTATGGATTTACCCGTGTCCGCCGTTTGGAAAGTTGCACTTTTGTTCCGGGTTTGACACGGAAACTGCTGATATTGATTTTCATGTTGTCGTTCCCTTCTGCCCGCTGCAAGGCTGCCAGTCGACTGGCATTTCACCGGCCAGGATATTGTCGCTCCAGTGAGCGTCCAGTGGTACGGTAGTGGAACACATGTACTGTGCAGTACACATAGACTTTTTTGGCATTTGAATCCAGCAGGCATCCCATGACAGTCACTCGCAATTTCCCCGAAGACGGCCGCTACTTTCAGCGCATGGCCCCGACACCACTAGTACCGGTGCAGCTCGAGCCCGGTCAACCACAGATATGGTGCAAGCTGGAATTCCTCAATCCCAGTGGCTCCACCAAGGATCGTATTGCGCGTTACATGCTGGAAAAAGCCTGGCGGCAAGGGCTGATTCGTTCAGGTAGCTGGGTCACCGAAGCATCCAGTGGCTCCACCAGTCTCGCCCTCGCGCTGGCCTGTGCGCAACTCGACCTGCGCTTTCTGGCAGTAATGCCTGAGGGTGTCAGCAACGAACGCCTGCTGGGCATTCGCGCCTACGGGGGCGAGGTGCTCAGTCTGCCCAAGGCAGAAGGCATGGCAGGCGCCATCCGCCGGGCCGCTGTAGAGGCACAGCAGCGTGGCGGCATCTGCACCCGTCAGTTCGAGAACCCTGACAACCCCGAAGCCCACCGCCTGTGGACCGCACAGGAAATTCTGGCGCAACTGCCCGGCAGCCATATTGATGCAGTAGTGTCCGGCGTTGGCACCGGCGGCACTCTGGTGGGCCTGTACGAAGGCTTTACCCACAGCGGCTGTCAGACCACGCCGGTGCTCGCCCGCCCGATCAACCACGGGCTGATCAACGAGGCCGAATGTTGCAGCTTCAGCAGCCGCATCCCCGGCGTGATGGACGGCATGTCGCACATCTTCAGCCACGAACGGCTGCCCGGCTTGCTGGAAATCGCCGTGGACGACGAACTGGCGCTCAACACCACGCGCTTGTTGATCCACCACGGTTTTCCGGTCGGCCCCAGCTCCGGCCTCAACTTTGCCGCCGCACGTCTCGCTGCCGCGCAACTACCCCGTGATGCCTGCATTGTTACCGTGTTTCCGGACCGCATGGAGCGCTATTTTTCCACCGAGTTGTTTCAGCAGTTTCGCTGAGAGTGCCAGCGGTTCGCACATCAGGTCACTTCCGGCTTTGTGCCTGGCACCAGAAATACCGGCAGCTCATCGGCGGGTTTCTCCGCTAGTTCGCTGTCCGTCAGGCGTGCATAAATTTCAATCAGAGTGCCATCGGGATCTTTCAGCCATAGCTCGTGCAATGGTGTTCCCTTCCAGGTCGTGCGCGGCGGCTTTTCAATGTGTGCTCCAAAGGTCACTGCCAGATGCCAGGCATCAACCACTTCCTGACGGTCTGCGACGCAGATGCCCAGGTGATAGAGCGTATCCTGATGCAGCGTCTTGCCGTCGGAGACTACCAACACAAAATTGAGGTGCAGGTCTGGCCGAATGAAGATTGCGTAACGATGAGTCCATTCCTTTGGCCAGCTATTCAGAAGCCAGGCGTAAAAGCGCACGCTGGCTGGCAGGTCAGCCACACGGACGCTGCCATGAAATTCCCGCGCCTGTGGCCCTTCGGGCAGATCAAGCAGTTCGCGCAGGACTTCGATACGCGCCTTGATCTGATCGCGTGCAGTACGAAAGCGGGCCTGAATTGCTTCGGCACTTTTGTCAGAAAAATCGGAGTCGCCAGCGGGGGGGGCAGGGTCGGTGATGGGCCAGTGCAGCCGTTTGACCTTGCCGGGCAGAATCGGACAAACCTCTTCCGCGCACAGCGTGACGACCATATCGATCGTGGCAGGGTCGATGGTATCCACCGACTTGCTCTGCTGCTGACGGATGTCGATGCCGAGTTCCGCCATGGCGGCAATGGCATGAGGATTGACTTTTGTCGGCATGGAACCAGCGCTCATCACGTCGGCGTGGTTGCCCAAGAGCTGTCGCGCGAG
>JAUSMU010000182.1 GCA_030645995.1 Gammaproteobacteria bacterium
TGTCAACATCACCCGCCCCTCGCGCTTCATTCGCGAGATTCCGGCGGACCTCATCGAGCATGTCCGCATCAAATCCACCATCACCCGGCCATCCGGGTTCTATGGTCGTGCGGCGCTGTCGCCGTCCCTTGTGCAGCAGGAGGTGCCGGACACTGGCATCTCGCTGGGAGCGCGCGTGCGCCATGGCAAGTTCGGCGAAGGCGTCGTCCTCAACTGCGAGGGGCATGGCGCCAACGCCCGCGTACAGGTCAACTTCCGCGAAGGCGGCAGCAAGTGGCTGGTGCTGTCCTATGCGAAGCTGGAGGTGTTGTAGCTAACCTGTGGGAGCGGGCCTGCCCGCGATTGAGATTTGCACGGACCCAATCGCGGGCAGGCCCGCTCCCACAGGGCAGGTTCGCTGCAACGATAGGTGTAGCGACTTGAAGCCGCGAAAGTACGCATTCGGATAGCGCTCGCTCGGCGCCGCCAGCGCAATGGCAACGTAACGATCCAGCATCTTGTTCAGCACAATCTCCGCCTCCAGCCTCGTCAGGCTGGCCCCGATGCAGTAGTGAAGGCCATGTGAGAAGGCCAGATGGCCCTTCTCGCGGCGCACCAGGTTGAACACCTCCGGCTTGGCAAAAAACTCCGGATCACGATTGGCCGCACCGATATTCACTAACACCGTGTCGCCGCGGCTCAACTGGACTCCTTCCACAACCACGGGCCGTGTCACCAGGCGGCTCACAAACTGAATCGGCGGATCGAAGCGCAGCGTCTCCTCAATGACCGCGCCAATAAGCGACCGATCCTCCCGCAATGCGCGCCACAGTGCAGGCCGGGTGGCGAGCAGGTGCAGCAGATTGCTCAGCAGGCTGGCGGTGGTCTCATTGCCCGCAATCATCAACGTCACGCAGAAATTTATCAGCTCCAGTTCGTCGGCGCAGCGCGTCAGCAGATGCCCGATCACGCCGTCGGTGGGCTGCTCCCGGTTCGCTCGAATCTGCCCCCGAAAGAATTTGTGCAGCTCCACAAACGCCCTGCGCCCCAGCGCCGCTGGCAACTCGCCGTCCTGGTGCCCTACCGCCTTCGTGGTCCAGCGCTTGAACGCCTGCGAGTCGGCATCCGCCACACCCAGCAACCGGTTGATCACCCGCATGGGTAACGGCAGCGTCAGAGCGGCAACGATATCGACCTCGGCCGGATTAAGAGGGTAACCGTCCAGCACCGTGTCGACTTCGCTCTCGATCCAGCCACGCAGCGCCTGCAGACGGCTGCTGATGAACTCCCGTTGAATGAGTGTTCGCAGCCGCCCGTGTTCGGGTGGGTCCTGACAGAAGAGCACGAAGCTGTAGCCGAGGCCGCCCGCCATCGTAGTGAGCGGCCTAGCAGAGGAAAAAGTCAGCGGGTCCATCAGGACGCGCCGGGCTTCGAGATAGCGAGTAATAGTAAATATCTGCGGCCGGTCCATGGTCGACATAATCACATCCTGTGATCTTCCGTATTGGTTATACTGAGAAGTATAGACCACCAGGAAGTTCTCACATGTCACTGCAGGTATCCCTCAATGTCGCCATCCCGGACGACGAGATCGAGCTGAGCGCGATCCGTGCGCAGGGCGCGGGCGGCCAGAACGTGAACAAGGTGTCGACGGCGATTCACTTGCGCTTCGACATCAACGCCTCGTCGCTGCCGTTCTTCTACAAACACCGGCTGCTCAATCTGCGGGACAGCCGCATCACGCGCGAAGGCGTCGTCGTCATCAAGGCGCAGCAGCACCGCACGCAGGAACAGAACCGCGACGACGCGCTGCGACGTCTGCAGGAATTGATTCGCGAGGCCAGTGTGGTCCGCAAGGCGCGCACGCCAACGAAGCCCACCAAGTCTTCGCAACGCAAGCGCGTCGAGGGCAAGGTGTTGCGTGGCAAGACGAAAGAGTTGCGGGGGCGTGTGGGGGACGATTAGGTACAGCTTTCGCCGGGTCAGTTCAGGGAGCAGTTCGGGAGGAGTGCTTGACTTGGAGGGGGATCGTAAACCGTGCCCACCTGAGCGGGCACGGGGTCAGCAGATTCGGGACTTTTCGTGAAGAGTTACTCCAGAACCCTGCCAG
>JAUSMU010000107.1 GCA_030645995.1 Gammaproteobacteria bacterium
TCATGCTCTCTCTCGATAGCGAGGGTTTCACTCGCTACATCCTCAGCCGCTGCAAATTGCGGGGCAAGTGCCGTTGGCATCGCGCCACCAGCCGGGGTCAAAAACTCGAACCGCTGCTCACCGCGTTTCACAATCTCGTAACCCTCCTGATGCAACAAACGATGGTGATGCCGACACAGCAGCACCAGATTATCGAGCCGCGTCTCGCCGCCGTCGCACCAGTGCTGAACATGATGGGCGTCCACGTAGCGGGATTCACAACAGCCTGGAAAACGGCAGCCGCGATCGCGAATCTGGAGGGCGCGTCGGATGGAGGGAGGAATCGCGCGGGTCTTGCGGCCGACATTCAGCACATTACCGCTGGCATCTTCCAGCACCGGGACCAATGAAGCGTCGCAGCACAGGCGCTTGGCGGTGGCTGGCGACAGCGGCAATTGGTGAGCGCCGCTCTCGATTGAGCAGTGCTGTTCATTGCCATGTTCGATGTGAATCACCACCTGATATTTATCGGCGGACGACAACGGCTGCAATCCCTCGTCCATCGTGTTCATCGCCTGCTCGGCCAATGCAAACAATGCATCAACACGTTTCTGCGGGAACGTTTTTTCGGAAAGATTTGCCGCATCTTCATCAGCAGCGACAGCTGGATTCTGTGCAGCAACCATCGCTTCCAAGGCTTTCATGAAGACAGCACCGTCTTCGGGTGTCATTTGACCGCGCAGCACCAGCATGCCGTCATCGTCGAAATAGCAGGTGAGTTCGCGCGCTTCGTATTGACTCTGGTCACGACGGTCATCTGTCAGGCTTTCGGCGCGCCGATATTTTCGCACCAGTTGTTCAACATGCTGCGCGGTGCCATGAAGCGCCACCTGCAACAGCATCTGTTCATTTTCCGGCGTGGCGGAACGGGTCATAGCGCGCACTTTGGAGTAGCTGATAGTGCCGGAGCGGAAGGCGTCGTCGATGCCCGGAAGTTGTTGCAGGCTCTTCGCGACGCGCACTTTTTCGCGCGCGGCACCGAGATCAATGCCGCAGTGGTAGTTCAACCAGTGCGCCGGCGATTTGATGCCGTAGCCCTCCCACGCGTCGCGCTCGATGAGCGCAGCAAGCAGCGTCAGGAAGCGATGTTGAGCGGCGTTGATGTGCCCGGCGAGACGGGTAATCTCGTCGCTGAGCGCGGCATTGTCTTGTGGAATAAGAGCAAGAGACGGGAGCTGTGACATGAGACGATTCCTCCTTGGAATGGCCGCAAATGGATGGCTTTAAAGCACTGGTTATATGTACATATTATAGCTCTATCTCAATGATTTTGCTGCCAAATATCCACCTATAAATTCACGAATAAACATTAATCCAGCGTCACCGCCATCCACAAGGAGGTCTCCGAAGGCGAAGGCAGAGCAAGTTCGTCGGCGCGTGGACACCGTAAGCGTCCAAGCTCTTGAGCCACCCCACCATTGCACCGCACCTGTCCCGCTACCAACCCTCTCACCTTTGGGTTACAGTCCCCCTGACCCTTCCCAACAACAAGAAGAAGAGGACACCATGATCACCAAGCGCCCGCTGCCCCTTGCCATTTCCATGCTCACCCTTTTGGCGCTGACCAGTTGTGGTGAAGAAGCCACGCCTGTTGCCACCACAGCTCCGGCAGCGCCTGCTCTGCCCACCGTCGATGGCGATGACATCGCTGGCAGCGTCTTCGGCCCCAATGGCCCCGAGGCGGGCGTGTGGGTGATTGCCGAGACGCGGGATTTGCCGACGCTGTATTCAAAAACGGTGGTCACCA
>JAUSMU010000109.1 GCA_030645995.1 Gammaproteobacteria bacterium
CTGCAGGAACAAGGGTCGGAAATTCATGAGCCGTATCAGTAAGACGATTGCCGGTTTGCAGGCGCAGAACAAGAAGGTGCTGATTCCCTATCTGGTCGCGGGTGATCCGCAAAAAGGGCTTACCGTTGAACTCATGCACACTCTGGTGCGTGCCGGTGCTCATATCATCGAGCTCGGTATTCCCTTCAGCGATCCTTCTTCCGATGGCACTGTGATCCAGCTGGGTGCCGAACGCGCGCTGCGGCAGGGCACTACCTTGTCCGATGTTCTTGCGATGGTGAGCGAGTTCCGTCGTAGCGACAAGCAGACGCCGGTCGTGCTGATGGGATATCTGAACCCGATCGAGATCATGGGTTACGAAAAATTTGCGGATGCCGCTGCTGCAGCGGACGTTGACGGGGTGCTGATTGTCGATCTGCCTGCCTATGAGTGTGAAGAATTGTTCAGCGCTGTGCGCCCGCGCGGGATCGACACTATATTCCTGATTGCCCCGACCACGACGCAAGAGCGTACGGCCGCCATCTGCGCCAATTCCACCGGTTATCTGTATTACGTCTCCCTGAAGGGGGTGACGGGCGCGGTGCTACGCGACAAGAGCGAGATTGCTGACAAGATTGCCCACCTGCGTTCCGAAACCAGTCTGCCTATCGTCGTTGGTTTCGGTATCAAGGATGCAGAGTCTGCCTGTGCAATGGCCGCCATCAGTGACGGTGTTATAGTGGGCAGTGCCGTGGTCGAGAAAATTGGCTTGCTACCGGTGCAAGGGCCTTGCTCAAGTGCTCAATTGGACGAAGCTGTGGCGGTAATTTCTTCCATCAGCGAGGCGTTGCAAAGCCTGAAGAACTGATCGTAACTTATTAATTTTAAAAAATTTTAGCGACTATTGTCGGCATCCCATTTAACAGGAACGTGATATGAGCTGGATTAACAAAATCCTCCCTTCCATTCGCAGCAGCGGTGGCACAACGACCACCAAACAGCGTGCCAGTGTGCCCGAAGGACTCTGGAAAAAGTGTCCACGTTGCGAAGCTGTGCTGTACAGACCCGATCTGGAGCGCAACCTGGAGGTATGCCCGAAGTGCGACCACCATCTGCGTATCACGGCTCGACGTCGCATTGAGCTCTTTCTCGATCCCGAAGGGCAGGTGGAACTGAACAAAGACATGGAGCCGGTTGACCTGCTCAAGTTTCGTGATCTGAAGAAGTACAAGGACCGCCTCTCTGCCGCGCAGAAGAGCACCGGCGAGAAAGATGCTCTTATCGTCGTGCAAGGCCGCGTCAACGGCCTGGAGATGGTTGTTGCCGCCTTCGAGTTCGGCTTCATCGGTGGATCGATGGGCGCAGTGGTGGGGGAGAAGTTCACGCAGGCGGTGAACACCTGTATCGCCAACAAACTCCCACTCGTGTGTTTCTCGACCAGTGGCGGTGCTCGCATGCAGGAAGCGTTGATCTCTCTCATGCAGATGGCGAAGACCTCGGCCGCGCTGGCGCGGCTGCGAGAGAGCGGTCACCCCTATATCTCCGTGCTGGTAGACCCTGTCTATGGTGGCGTATCCGCCAGTCTGGCCATGCTGGGGGACATCAATATTGCCGAGCCCAACGCGCTGGTAGGTTTCACCGGGCCTGATGTCATCCGTCAGACCGTCCGCGTGAAATTGCCGGAAGGCTTTCAGCGCAGTGAGTTTCTGCTGGAGCACGGTGCGATCGACATGATCGTGCATCGCAAAGACATGCGTGAGCGCGTAGCCTCGCTGGCCGCCAAGCTGACTCATCGCTAATGTTCTATCGCTAATAGCACTTCGCTGACAGGCAGACAACGACAGACATTGAAATTTTCCGGCCTGCTGAAGGCCGATTCGAGGTCAGACCTGATCTGGCCAGGCAGGCTTGCAGCGTGAATCTCTCCCAGTGGCTCGATACGATTCAGGCCTTGCATCCCAGTGAGATCGATCTTGGCCTGCAACGCGTGCGTGCCGTGGCAGCCCTGCTTGGCTTGACCAGGCCCGCGCCGCTGGTGATCACGGTTGCCGGAACCAATGGCAAGGGCTCGACGGTCGCCATGTTGGAGGCCATCCTGAGCGCCGCAGGTTACCGGGTAGGAACCTACACGTCGCCGCATCTGCTGGTTTTCAACGAGCGCGTCCGCATCCTCGGCCGTATGGCGACAGATGAAGAGTTATGTGACAGTTTCGCGCTGATTGAAGCAAGCCGTGGTGATATTTCGCTGACCTATTTCGAGTTCAGTACCTTGGTCGGACTGATGCTGATGGAGCAGGCAGAGCTGGATGTTGCCGTACTGGAGGTCGGGTTGGGCGGGCGTCTCGATGCGGTGAATATAGTCGACGCAGATTTGACCATCGTCACCAGCATTGGTCTGGATCATCAGGATTGGCTTGGGGACAACCGCGAAGACATCGGTCGCGAGAAGGCAGGGATTTTTCGGTCAGGCGTACCGGCTGTAAGCGGTGATGGCGACACGCCGCAGAGCATCGTGCAGGAGGCGGCGCGTCTTGGCGCTCCGCTGTATCGGCAGGGTGCGGATTTCGGCTTCACCGCACAGGCTGCAGGGTGGCACTGGTGGGGCAAGGATAAAAGCGGCACCAAGGTCACTCTGCAGGATTTGCCGACGCCACCACTTGATCTGGTCAATGCGGCAACAGTCCTGCAGGCACTTGCTCTGCAAACTCTGCCGGTGCCAAGGTCGGCCATCGCCGCAGGATTCGAGGCGGTGTCGTTGGCTGGACGTTTCCAGGCGCTGCGCGATCCGCAGCACGGTGTCGCGGTACGTGTCGATGTCGCACACAATCCGCATGCAGCGGTGCTGCTGGCGGAGAAACTGGCAACCCTGCGCGCCAGAGGCGAATTGCGGGGACAGGTTCGTGCCGTTCTGGCGATGATGGCTGACAAGGATCAGCCCGGTTTCTACGGCGTCTTAGAATCTGCCGTCGACATTTGGTATATTGCGGCATTCGCGCAACCCCGCTGCCTGGATGCCCGAAGTCTTTACGATCGATTGCATGCAGTGGGAGCGACCGTGTGTGGACCATACGATACGGTTGCGGCGGCATACAGTCAGGCATGTGCACAGGCGGGGCCGGATGATCTGGTCCTGGTGACCGGATCCTTCGGCACCGTGGCCGACGTATTGCAATACATCGCGAGTATCGAATCAAATTCATAATGGTTGTCACGGACCCTGGTCCGCGCACCGCCACCACACAGGGGCAGCACTGGCTTGGACCAGAACACTAAACAGAGAATCGTCGGCAGTGTGGTGATACTGGTCGCCGCCGTCGTTCTGCTGCCAGTCCTGTTCGACGGCCAGGGCAGTTACGACATGCCGCTGGAGAGTCGCATTCCTGCCCCGGTTCTGTTTCCAGAGCCCCCCCGGATCGTGCCCGAGCGCCCCGTGGTCATAGCCGATACCGACCAGATTCGCGTCGCTGCAGTCGCATCCCCGGAGCCAATCGTTGTGGCCACAGTGACCGAACCGGTTGCGACGCCCGCCGTGGAAGCGCCAAAGCTGGACAGTACTGGACTGCCGGAAGGGTGGAGCGTGCGCCTGGGTTCCTTTTCCAGAGCGGCCAATGCCAAGAGTCTGGTGGAGCGGCTGCAGGCACGCGGACACCGCGCCTATATGCGTGAAGTGAGAACCGAGCAGGGGGCACTGACTGCCGTGTTCGTCGGCCCCGGGGTTGATCGCGCAGTGATGCAGCAATTGCAGCGGCAACTGCTTGATGAGTTTGAATTGTCCGGCATCGTCGTGCGCTACGAGATCGAGAGCCTATGAGGAGCTTGGGCGTCTGATGCATTGGGTCGATATCGCGATTCTGTTGATTACTGGCATTTCCTGCCTGTTCGGCTTATGGCGTGGTTTTGTCCGGGAGGTGTTGTCATTGCTGGCGTGGATTGCGGCGTTGTTGTTGGCGCGAGTCTACAGCGATGATCTTGCGCCAACCCTGGGACGATGGATTGAAGGGGCAGCGATGCAGCAGGTTTTCGCGTTTGCACTCCTCTTCATGGCCACCTTGTTGACAGGGGCGCTGATCAACCACCTGGTTGCGAAGCTCATCGATATGAGCGGACTGAAGTTGACCGACAGGCTGCTTGGAGGGGTGTTCGGGATTGCCAGGGGCGTCGTGATCGTTATGGTGTTTGTCTATTTCGGCAGCAGCTTCTTTGCGGCCGAGCCCTGGTGGCAGGCTTCGCGTTTCATTCCCTACGGAGGTCAATTGATAGAGATGTCGCGCATGTTCGTGACAGATCTGCCCTTGCCTCAAGCGCCAGTGCTGCCGACGCTTGTGCCACTGTAGCAACGCTGTGTCGATCTGAACTTTTTGTGAGTAACTGTTCGTGAGTAGTTGTTAGTGACTGTTTGTTAGTGAGTACCTTGGTTGTCAATTTGCGAGTCTTAACGGAGTGTATTGAATGTGCGGTTTAGTAGGTGTCGTTGGCAAATCTGATGTTGCTGTTTGTTTATATGACACATTGACGGTGTTGCAGCACAGGGGGCAGGATGCAGCTGGCATTGCCACCAGTGACAAGGGGCGACTGAATCTGCGCAAGGACAATGGACTGGTCAAAGACGTGTTTCGTACCCGGCACATGGAGCGTCTGGCCGGGAACATGGGTATTGGGCATGTGCGCTATCCAACCGCTGGTAGTTCCAGTCCCGCACTTGCACAACCCTTCTATGTGAATTCCCCTTACGGCCTCAGCCTGGCCCACAACGGCAACCTTACCAATGCGGCAGAACTGAGCCGCGATCTCTTCAAGGAAGATCTACGCCACATCAACACCGATTCCGATTCTGAAGTTCTTCTCAACGTCTTCGCCCATGAGCTGCAGCAGCTGGCGAAGATGGTGCCGACCGCCGAGGACGTGTTCACGGCGGTGCGCGGTGTGCATCGCCGCTGTCGTGGCGGTTACGCGGCGCTGGTGATGCTTGGGGGTTATGGCATCGTGGGATTCCGTGACAAGCATGGCATTCGCCCGTTGGTGTTCGGCAAGCGCGAGCGCGATGGTTTCACGGAATATATGCTGGCCTCAGAGAGTGTAGCGCTGGCCTCCCAGGGCTTTACACTGGTCCGGGATGTGGCTCCCGGAGAGGCGGTTTATGTGGATGTGCACGGCCATCTGCATACCCGCGTCTGCGCCGGTCCCGCCGAGTACACACCCTGCATCTTCGAACACGTCTATTTTGCTCGTCCGGATTCCTTGATGGATGGCATCTCCGTCTACAAGGCCCGTCTGCGCATGGGTGAGAAGCTGGCCGACAAGGTCAAGCGTCTGCGTCCTGACCATGACATCGACGTGGTGATTCCGATCCCCGATACCAGCCGCACGTCGGCGCTGGAGCTGGCCAATCGTCTCGGAGTCAAGTATCGCGAGGGCTTCGTCAAGAACCGCTACATCGGCCGTACCTTCATCATGCCGGGTCAAAGCCAGCGCAAGAAGTCCGTGCGTCAGAAGCTCAATGCCATCGATCTGGAATTCAAAGGCAAGACCGTGCTGCTCGTCGACGACTCCATCGTGCGCGGCACGACCTGCAAGCAGATCATCCAGATGGCCCGCGATGCCGGTGCCGCCAAAGTGTATTTCGCTTCTGCCGCGCCAGCAGTGCGCTATCCGAACGTCTACGGTATCGACATGCCTGCTGCCAGTGAATTGATCGCGCATGGCAGAACCGACGATGAGGTGCAGGAGTTGATCGGGGCCGACTGGTTGATCTTCCAGGATCTGGAGGACCTGATTGCTGCTTCCATGGAAGGCAATCCAAACATTCATCGTTTTGAGTGTTCCGTGTTCGACGGCAAGTACATTACCGGGGACGTGGACGCAGCCTACCTGAAGAATCTGGAAGACAGCCGCAGCGATGCCGCCAAGAATGCCAGCAAGTAGCCAGCTTTTCTCGCAGTGACATCCGTTCATGACAGGCAGGGACTATTCGATGGAGCAGAGAATTCAGGCGGCTGTGAGCGAGATTGGCACTGTCCTGCTGGGCAAGGAGCGGCAGGTCAGGCTGGCTCTGTGCTGTCTCATCTCCGGCGGCCATCTGCTGATAGAAGACCTGCCTGGCATGGGCAAGACGACCCTGGCGCATGCTCTGGCGCGCGTATTCGGGCTGGACTTCAACCGCATTCAATTCACCAGTGATCTGCTGCCTGCCGACATTCTCGGTGTCTCGATCTTTGATCAGCAATCCGGGCGCTTCAATTTTCATCAAGGCCCGATCTTTCGTCAGATGATTCTGGCCGACGAGATCAATCGCACCACGCCCAAGACGCAGAGTGCATTGCTTGAAGCCATGGAGGAAGGGCAGGTATCGGTTGAAGGCGAAACCCGGCGTCTGCCGTCCCCCTTCTTCGTGATCGCCACTCAGAACCCCGTCAGCCTGGCTGGCACATTTCCACTTCCCGAGTCGCAGCTCGATCGCTTCCTGATGCGCATCGGCATTGGTTATCCGGATCCGCATGCAGAGCGACAGCTGCTGGAGACGGCAGGGGAGCGGGATCGCGGCGAGCTGGTCAGGCAGCAGCTTAATGTCAACGACCTGATCGAGATGCGCAAGGCGGCGGCCACTGTAAGCCTCAGCCCCCAGCTGCTGGACTATATTCAGCGTCTGCTTGCGCGTACCAGGGACAGCGACGATTTCCATTTCGGACTGTCTCCCCGTGGTGGCGTCGCAGTAGTGCGCGCCACTCGTACATGGGCACTGATGGAGGGACGCCAACACGCCATTCCGGAGGATGTTCAGGCCGTGCTTCCCGCCGTCGTGGAGCACCGGCTACGGTCGGGCTCTGACGGTGAAGGGCGCAGAGGCACTGCGCTGGCGCAGCGCCTGCTCAGTGAGGTCGATGTTTTCTGAACCGACCATGAGCCTCGTCAACGCCGTCAGTTTCTGGTTTTCGACACGAGTCCAACGCTGGCTCGCCAGAAACGTGCCTGCCGTAAGCATTGCGACCCTGCATCGCCGGAATATCTTCATCCTTCCCACCTCCCACGGGCTCCTCTACGTGGCAGCGACCACATTGATCTTTATTACCGCCATCAACTACGTGCTCAGTCTGGCCTTTGGTCTGGCTTTTCTGATGGTCAGCCTGTTCATTCTGTGCATCCTGCACACCTTTCGGAATCTTCAGCACCTGACGGTAAAGGGGATCGGCGGTGATGCGGTATTTGCGGGTGAGGACGCCAGCTTTACCGTGTTGTTGCAGCGCCAGCCCGAGCGTATGCATGAGGCTCTTGAGCTCAAGTTTCCCAAGGGTTTGATTACCCGCGCGGATCTCATCGAAGGCGAACAGCTGCGGGTGAACGTCTATCTGCCGACGCGTCGTCGAGGTGTCCTCAAGGCGCCACGACTGCTGGTGCAGACGCGCTTTCCTCTGGGGCTTTGGCGAGCCTGGTCGATGCTGGATCTGAGCATGCGCTGCCTGGTCTACCCCACGCCTGTCTCCTGTCCTCTTCCGACTGCGGTCAGTAATTCCGGTGTCGGCAAGGGCAGCAGCACTCAGCCCGGCAGCGACGACTTTCACGGTTTACGCAACTATCAGCTCGGCGATTCACTGAAGCAGGTCGCCTGGAAGAACCTCGCACGCGGGCAAGGGCTCAAGGTGAAACAGTTTGTCGACAGCAGTGATGACAGGTTCATGCTGGATTGGGCCATGTTTGCGGGGCTGGATGCCGAGGCACGACTGTCCCGACTCTGTTACTGGGTGCTGAAACTGGCGCGCAGTGATGTGGACTATGGTCTGAATATCCCTGGCGTGGTGATTTCGCCCGGCCGTGGTGATGTGCATCGTCATCGTTTATTGAGCGCACTGGCTCTCTGGCAGCAATCGCAGTACGTCGAGCGCCTGAACCCACGCCCGAGCAAGACAGGAGACGCCGTGTAATGGACGTCAACTACCAGATACCCCGACTTGCCCTGCTCTGGGTGCTGGCGGCGTTGTTGCTGGTGATCTTGCCGGGCATGCTGCGCTTGCCACCCTTGATACTATTGCTGGTTCTTGGTTGTATGGGCTGGCGCTTGTTGATCTTCTCGGGGCGTGCCAGCTATCCGGGCAAGCTGGTAAAAGCCCTGATTGTTTTCACGGCCCTGCCGCTGACTGTCCTGCAGTTCAGGTCGCAGGGGGTAGGGCTGGATGCGGCCGTCTGTCTGCTGATTCTGGGGGTGGTGTTCAAGCTTCTGGAGATGCAGTACAAGCGCGACATCGTGATCGTCATCGTACTCGCGTACGTGCTCACGATGATTGGCTTCATTTACTCCCAGACTATTCCGAGTGGCCTGCACGCCTTATTAGCGGTGGCCGTCATTACTGGCGCGCTGGTGTCGCTGAACCGTGATAACGCCCGCAACAACTTCAGAGATAACTCGCGGCTCGCAGCCCAGCTGGTGCTGCAAAGCATCCCCCTCACACTCGCCTTGTTCATCCTGGTACCCAGGATTGCGCCGTTGTGGACCATGCCTCTACCAGTGCCGTCCAACAAGACTGGTGTTACTGACGAGATGACCCCCGGCGATATCAGCAGCCTTGGGCGTTCGGCAGAGCTGGCTTTTCGGGTCAGTTTCGACGGTGAGGCGCCCTCCCATGACCGTCTGTACTGGCGCGGGCTGGTGCTGGATTTCTTCGATGGCCGGACCTGGCGTCGCGGAGGAAGCGCGTTGCTCGATTACGGCATGATCAGGCGCTACCCCAGCGAGTATCGCGGTGTGCGGCAGGGCGAGCCCGTGGACTATGACGTCATCATGGAGCCGACGCAGCAAACCTGGGTCTATGGCATGCAACTCGCGGAAGTCACCACGGGTGAGATTGTGCAGGATCGCAATTACTCCCTGCATACCGCGACGCCGATTACACAGCGCCTGCGCTATCAATTGCGCTCCTGGAGTGCATTTCAGACTGATCTGGAACTGCCTCGCGCGTTGCGGTCGCGCGCGCTGCAAATGCCTGACGAAGACAACAATACTCGCAGCGCGTTGCTGGCCCGCGAGCTGCGGGCAGCGTCGACTGATGACAGGGACTACGTCGCGCGGGTCTTGAGTCACTACCGTGAACAGCCCTTCTTCTACACCTTGAATCCACCGTTGTTGGGCGAAGCAAGTATCGACGAATTCCTATTCCAGACTCGCGAGGGCTTCTGTGAGCACTATGCCGGCAGTTTCGTCTATCTGATGCGCGCAGTCGGTATTCCGGCAAGAGTGGTAGTCGGTTACCACGGTGGCGAATACAACCCCTTCGAAGATTACACCATGGTCTACCAGTACAACGCCCATGCCTGGGCGGAAGTCTGTTTCGAGGGGGAAGGGTGGGTAAGGTTCGACCCGACGGGTGCCGTGGCCCCGGAACGCATAAGTCAGGGTGTGGAGGCAGTGTTCGCCAATCAACCCGGTTTCATGGAAGATTCGGGGTTTTCCATGATGCGCTTCCGCGACACCCAATGGTTGAATACGCTGCGTCTGCGTCTGGATGCGATCGACTACGCCTGGAATCGCTGGGTAGTGAGCTACGACCAGGATCTGCAGCTGGAATTCCTTGAGGATGTGTTCGGCGATAAGGCCCGTTCGTCCCTATTGTGGGCGCTGGGGTTGTCCACGGCGCTGATCTTCTCGATAGCGGCTTTCTTTCTGTTGCGTGGCGGACAGCGGCAGCTGCGTGATCCTGTGACTCGTAGCTATCTGGCGCTGGCGGCCGATCTTGCGGCCATGGGTTTGCCGCGCCGCCGGGGAGAGGGACCACTGGACTATTGCGTGCGCGTCAGTGCCGAGCGTCCGGAACTGGCTGCGGCCATGCAGACTGTGACACGGCTCTATGTGCAGTTGTGTTATGGGGAGCAGGGAGTCGGTAGCGAGGAGTTGCGACAGGAGTTCAGAATGACATTGCAGACTTTACGGCTGCGAGTACTATCGCGTGCGCGGCGGGCCGGACTGGTGGCCGTGTCAGCCTTCAGCAGGCTGCAGTGATGAATTGGCGCCGGTTCAGCCACCAGCGAGTTTGACTTTGTAACCACTCTGCAGCAGTTGCTGCTGCAGGAGTTCGCGGTGATCTCCCTGAATCTCGATGATGCCATCTTTCACGGTGCCTCCAGTGCCGCAGCGTGCCTTGAGAACCTTGGCGAGCGCATTGAGTTCTTCCGCCGTGAGGGGCAACCCATCGATCAGCGTTACTCCCTTGCCTTTGCGGCCCTTGGTCTCGCGCCTGATCCTGACAATCCCGTCTGCGGCCGGCATGCCAGCCTGCTGACGTTTGCACTGGCAGGTAGCGACCGGCTGCCCGCAGTCGGGACAGACGCGGCCCGTTTCGGTGGAATACACCCGCACAGTGGCTTTGCTGGTTGGCATGTTCTGGCTTATGCCTTGTAGAGTGGAGGCAGGGTGTATTCCTGCTCCTTCGCGGCAGTGGCAAGTGACCGGTTGCGCTGTGCGCGCAGCTCTGTCACCAGGGTCAACAGGCGTTTGATGTCGTCCTTCAATGCATTCCCTGTCGCTGTTTCCTGGCCATAGAGAGCCTGTTGCAGACGCAGACAGAGCTTTTGAATCTCGGCATTGCTGGTGCGTTGCGCCAGGTCATCAAGATTGTGCAGATCAGGTGCAGAGAAGTATTGGCGTCCCCAGCCGATCAGCGCGAGCCGTAGCGCTGGCAGATGGTTCTGTTCACAGGCGCGCGCGAACTCCTTGAAAGCAACAGCCTCTGCCGCCGGAGCGATGTCCTGGCGGTACATGGGCGCGCTGACGACGTGGGGCTTCTTCGCGACCACCTTCTTCTTCGCGGGACGACGTTTGCTGCCGAAATAGGTCATGACACCGAGCAGAGCCGTCAAGGCGGCCGCCAGTGCGATCACCCACAAGGGCGTAGAGGGCATCGTCACCAGCGAGTCTTCGTCCTCGCCCTGCAGGCTGGACGCGTCGCCGAATTGCGGTTCGCCTTCTTCCTCGAAGGTCATGAGTGGCTCTTGTGCCGTTGTGCGCACCGGGCCGATGCGTATCGCGGTGTCTGCCAGGGTTGCATATTTGATTTCTTCAGTATCGATGTCGTACCAGGGAATGGTGACGCCGGGAACCCGCACTGTGCCGGTGTCGGTCATCAGCAGTGAGTTTGATTCGACGCGGCTGCCGACGATGTTGCCATCGACATAGGTGCGTTCGATGGAGGGGGCCTCCGGGTAGACATTGACCGTCTCGATGGGCGGCATTTGCAACGGCGGCAAGGCGGCGCCGTCCAGACCGGAAGCTTTCATGCTGATGACGCGGTTGACGGCGTCGCCGACCCGCACATTGGTGAAATCGTTGTCCCAGCTTTCCTCGATGGTCAGCTCACTGGCGGGCAGCCAGGTTGCATCCGCCGGGAAGTCGACTGGTTTCTCACGCACTTCGATGTCGAAGCCCTCGGAGAATGAGGTAATGGTGCGGGTGTTGAGATTGCGGAACACGTAATTGCTGGAGCCGTCAGTGACTTCGCCACGGAACATGATATCCGGAATCGCCAGCGCGCCGCTGCGCTGCGGGAATATCGCATACTGCTTCTCGTAGACTCCGTAGCGCACGCCATCCACCAGTTTTTCGTACTGATTGGGGGTGCCGATCATCTGAATCACTGTGTCGGGAAGTTCGAGTTCGGTGAAGATCGGATTGCGAATGCCATTGATCGTGTAATACAGGCGAATGGTGAACAGCAGCTGTTCCTGAACGTAGATGCTCTCCTTGTTGACGATGGTCTCCATGAAGAGGTCCTGCCCGGCAACACTGTTTTGGGTTTTGGGCAACACGTTCACGGACAAGGCCTGTGTGTATGAGCCAGCGACGAGCAGGGCAGGAATGTCCAGCTGACCTTCACGCAATGGGAAGAGGGTGAGGTGGTAGTCTATCCAGGATTCGACACGATTATTGCTGCTGCGCATCTGGCTGGAAGTGCGGGTGGAGACCACCTGAAAATCCGTCTCCAGGGGCGTCAGATCCATTTCCACGCCGCCTTGCTGACCTTCGACCCGCAGCGTCAGGGTGACCGTTTCGCCACGAATCAATTCGTTGCGATCCACCGTCGCCGTGACCGGCTGGGCGTAGCTCAGTGAGGAGAACAGAGTGAGTGCCGCCGCGAGCAGGCATGCCAACAGGTTTACCATATTTGTGTTTCCGCTGACTGGTTGTTGGAGCGGCTGTCCACTTGTCGCCGCCGGTACTCAAACTGGAATTTGCGCTGCAGAAGCTCACCCGGATCGTCGTCGATTCTGCGCAGCCACTGCTCCAGAGACTCCTGGCTCTCGTTTTCGGCATTGCTCAGCTGCGGCTCTTCGCCTTGATTCTCCTCTTCGCTTTCCTTTTGTTCACCGTCTTGAGGTTCGCTCTCTTCCTGTTCCTCTTTGTCGCCGCCTTCCTGCTGTTCCTGTTGTTCTTCCTCTTTAGGCTCGGACTCTTCTTCTTTCTGTTCCTGCTGCTCTTCCTGCTGTTCCTGCTCTTCTTCGTCGCTCATCTGCTCTTCCTGCGACTGTTCCTCTTCCTGTTGCTGTTGTTCTTCGAGCAGCTTCTGGACGATTTCGCGGTTATGGATCGCATCTTCGTGATCCGGCTGCAGCGCGATGGCAACGTTATATGAGGCAATGGCCTGCTCGAAATTGGCACCCTTTGCGTAGGCGTTGCCGAGGTTGTAGTGACTGTCGGCGTCTTCGGTGCTCAGTGCTGCGGCAAAGGCCTGCACGGCAGCGGGATAGTCACCCGCATGATAGGCAGCCGAGCCCTGCCAACTCGGATCACTGAACAGACTTGCGGCAGTGATCGGGTCCTGATTAGCGTAGGCATCTTCGCCACGCTGATCCCTTGTTTTCCACAGATCGATCCACTCGGCGGCCTCTGCAGGGGCGGTCGGAGTGAGGGCGGAGAGGGTGGCGATGGCGGCAGTGGCAGAAAGAATCCAGCCACGGCGGAAAATCAGGGCGCTGAGAGGCAGAACCAGGAGCAATAGCCAGGGACCCACTTCGTGCCAGATGTCAAAGTTCTGATCGACATCCGCGAGATCTTCTTCGCTGAAGAAGTTGTCCTCGGCCATCAGATAATTGATGTCTTCGGCAGTCAGTTGCATGTCGACATAGCGGCCATTAACCAGTGCTGCGAGATCCTGAAGGCTGGCCTTATCCAATTTCGGCACGATGATTTCGCCGGTGTCCGAGCGCAGGAAATCGCCTCCTGCGGCGGGAATCGGCGCGCCTTCCTCTGTCCCGACGCCGAGAATGGAGAGCCGGTAGCCCGTCTGCTGCAGGAGTTCACCGATCTGGGCGTGATCTCGACGCTCGACACCATCGGTGACCAGCAAGATGGTTCCCGAGGCGGCGCCGGCGTCAGTCAGCAGGCCCTTGGCACGCTCGATGGCGACAATGGTATTGCTGCCGAAGGCCGGCATGATGTTGGGATTGATGGACGGCACGAGAGATCGAATGGTCACGGAATCTTCGGTAAGAGGCGTCACCGTGTGAGCGTCGCCGGCATAGACCACGAGAGCCGTTTGACCTTCGCTGCGCATGTCCAGGACATCCATAACCTTGCGCTTGCTGACTGTCAGGCGATTGGGGTCAAAGTCTGCTGCATACATTGACAGCGACTGATCATAGACAATCACCAGGGCATCCTGGCGCTGTTGCACCGGTTGCGCGATCTTCTCCCACACCGGCCCGGCGAGAGCCAGGATGGCCAGTGTCCACAGCGTCAGCAGCAATACCAGCGGGGTACGCTCTGCGGCGCTCTTGCTGCCGTCCAGCAGGTAGGGGAGTAGATCCTTGTCGATCGCTCTGTCCCAGGAACTGGCAGATTCATTGATGCGCCACAGGTACAGCACCAGCAGCAGCGCGGGAATTAGCGCCAGCAACCAGAGCGGGCGCAGGAAATGGAAGTTTTGCTCGATCAGCATCAACAGCGAGGATTCATTCATGACTGGCCTCCTGTCACGGCTGCGGAGTCAGTCGTGGCGTCGTCGGCTCTGCGCGCCGGAGAGCGCTGCAGGATAGAACCCCACGGCAATGTGGCCAGTGCCAGCAGGAAGCTGAGCAGTACTGCTGTGCCCAGAGGCCAGTAGAAAAGCACGTTGATGGGGCGGAAGGTCTGCTCATCCTGCTCGATTGCCTCAAGCGTGTCCAGCTCCGCGTAGATGTCCACCAGATCCTCGACATCTCGTGCCCTGAAGTATTTGCCACCGGTCGATTCCGCAATCAGTGTGAGGTTTTCCTCGTCCAGCTCGGCCGACGGATTGATGGCGCGGGCACCCTGGAATGAGCGCTGCACCAGCGTATCGGCACCCATGCCAATGGTGTATATCTTGATTTTCTCGGTCTGTGCCAGCTGGCCTGCCTGCACGGGGGAGATGGCACCGGAGTTGTTGACGCCGTCGGTCAGCAGAACCAGCACACGGCTGTTCTCAGGACGCTCGCGCAGGTGTTTGACGGCGAGGCCAATCGCGTCGCCGATGGCAGTGGCCGACTCTTCAATCATGCCAATTTCGAGTTCGGTAATCAGTTTGGCGACAGTGGTGCGATCGAAGGTCATCGGCGTCTGAATATAGGCGTGAGCGGCAAACAGAATCAGTCCGAGACGGTCACCCTCGCGGCGTTCAGCGAAGTCACTGACCACAACCTTCATCACTTCGAAGCGCGACAATTGCACGTTATTGATGACCATGTCCCGCGCTTCCATACTGCCTGAGATATCCACGGCCAGCATCAGATCCCGGCCATTGGAGGGCAGCAGAATTGGTTCGCCGACCCACTGCGGACGGCTGGCGGCGACGACCACACATATCCAGATCAGGGCACAGCAGATGATTTTGAGCAGGCGGTAGGCATCGACGCGATTGGAGTCGGTCTGCAGTTGCGAGAGTCGTTGATAGAAAGGCACGAACAAGGCTGCCTCCTGCCTGGCTGCCCGTGCAAAGAAACGGTACACCAGGAGCGGCAGCGGGAGGGCGGCGAAGGCCCAAGGCCAGGTAAACTCAAGCATGGTTGGAAACCGGTGTTGAAGTGGATTTGTTCTCAGATGCTTTGTCTGAGCCGATTTTAGTCAAATACAGGCTCGCTATCCATTGATGAGCCATGCGGTAAAGATGCTCGTCATCGACATCCCAGCGGCGCGCGAAACGTCCCTGCACCAGGGTGGCGGCGAGGGAGTCATCGAGCAGCGAGGCATCGCCCTTGTTGCGCAGATAGGCGATCCATTGCTCACCACTGAGGCTGGCGGGTAGTTCACCGGGGAAGTGTTTCAAGGCTACACGTCGGAGCACGGCGTTGACCTCGTTCACGAAGTTCAGCTTCAGCGTATCGTCCTCCTCCTTCTGGGGGTCGGCAGCCTTGGCAGCCCGGTATTCGCTGACACATTTGTCTAATTCGCGTACGGCAAAGGCGCAGATGCGGCGCTGTTTCCAGCCCGCATAATAACGGCGCCCGATAATCACCCCGGCAATCACGAGGATGATCAGGAGTATCCACCAACCAGGAGCGGGCGGCCAGATGCCAACGGGATCCGGCAAATGGATGTCGGCTAACTGGCTTAAAGGGTCTGTGCTGTCCATTGTCTTATCTGCTCAACAACCAGCTGGTTGGTTCGTAATTTGAGAAAGGGAATCTGCAGTTTGACCAACTCCGACTGCAGCGCGCCCATGCGCTCCTGAAAGTTCTGCTGGTAGGTGCGTCGGGCTGTCTGGCTGTAGGAGTTCAGTGTGCCTTTGTGCTGGCCATCGGTAATGCTGTAGAAACCGGGGACGGGCAGGTTCTCTTCCAGTGCGTCATAGACGAAGCAGCACACCACGTTGTTGTGGCGGGACAGCTGGTAGAGATACTGCATGGCAGTGTCATCCATGGTGGTGAAATCGCTGAGAATGTACAGCGTGCTGCCCGGCTTGGTGATACGGCGGATCTGCCCCAGCGCTCCGGCAAGCCCTCTCTGGTTGGCAGGGACGTTGGGGGGAGACTGCCGGTTGGCCGCGTCGGTGAGCCGGTTGTTGTACATGTGAATCTGATTGAGCAGATGCAGGGCCGAGCGACGACTGCGTTTCGGTCGGACCAGCGAATGACTGCTGTCTGAGTACACCAGCCCGCCCACACGATCGCCATTGTCGATTGCCATCCAGCAGAAAATGGCTGCTGCCTGTGCGGCGATCACCGACTTGAAGGCGACCTGACTACCGAAGAACATGCTGCTGGACTGATCGACCGCGATGATGACGGGGCGTTCACGCTCCTCACGGAATACCTTGGTGAAAGGCTTGCCCGTCCGGGCGGTGACACGCCAGTCAATTGTGCGAATGTCATCACCCTGCTGATAAGGGCGAAACTCTTCGAAATCGATGCCTCGTCCGCGCATCTTGGACATGTGCAGGCCGGAGATGCCGGCGATGGAGCGGGTATAAGGCACGTACTCAACGATCTTGGCAGCGTGGCGCTGGATCAGCAGCTGTTGCAGACTGATGACCGCCCCCTTGCTCTGATATAGCGCCACCTGTGAATCAATCTGCGGAATCATGGACATAAAGGTGCTCAGGCGGCTGGGACGCGTTCGAGGATGGTAGTCAGCACCTTGTCTGGAGTGACACCACTGGCCTCAGCCTCGAAACTGAGCAAGATACGGTGACGCAACACGTCGAAGAAGACGGCTTGAATGTCGTCCGGGCTGACGAAGTCCTTGCCGTGAATCCAGGCATGAGCGCGCGAGCAACGATCAAGAGAGATTGTGCCACGCGGGCTGGCACCGTATTCGAGCCAGGAAGCCAGATCGTCACCGTACAGAGCAGGGTGCCGGGTCGCCATGATCAACTGAATGATGTATTCCTCGACGGCAGGTGCCATGTGCATGGCGAGAATTTCCTGTCGTGCGGCAAACAGAATTTCCTGACTGATGACGCGTGGTGCTTCTGGCACCTTGTTCTGTGCCTCGTTGCGAACCAGTTGCAGAATTCGGCGTTCCGCCTCTGTGGAGGGGTAGCCAATGGAGACGTGCATCAGGAAGCGGTCGAGTTGTGCTTCTGGCAGAGGGTAGGTACCTTCCTGCTCGATAGGGTTTTGAGTTGCCATCACGAGAAACAGAGGGGGCAGTTGGAACGATTCACGACCCACGCTGACTTGATGCTCGGCCATCGCTTCCAGAAGCGCTGACTGTACCTTGGCAGGTGCCCTGTTGATTTCGTCGGCCAGCACCAGGTTATGGAAGATCGGGCCTGGCTGAAAGCGGAAGGAGCCATCTTCGGGACGGAAGATTTCGGTGCCTGTAATGTCGCTCGGTAACAGGTCGGGGGTAAATTGAATGCGGTGAAAATCTCCTTCAATTGCACGCGACAAGTCTTTGATTGCTTTTGTTTTTGCGAGGCCTGGGGCACCTTCCACCAAGAGGTGGCCGTCAGCCAGCAGAGCGATCAGCAAGCGGTCTACCAGACGCTCCTGCCCTATGATCTGTTGAGAAAGCCAAGTCTTGAGATCTGTGATTATTGCGTGGTGACTCATAATTATTTCTCTGGTTCTTATTAGTTAAATGCTTGATCTACTAGGGCGAAAGTCAGGGATTGTAACTGTTTTACCTGCGATGTCTAGGGACGATTTGTCGCAGAGTGTGGCGCATGGTGCAGGGCTCGCAGTCCGGGTTTTTGCGCAGACTTGCCGGAGGAATTCCCCTATAATCCGGCCTCGACCAGACTCACCCCCAAGGCGGGCAGTGCACCCCCGGAATTTGCCATGAAACGATTGACACTGGACCTGAATATCTCCGCAGATCAATATCAGATTCTCTATGGAGGGACTGTGCGCGATGTGCAGGCACTCTCCAGGGAAGGATTGCGCGTACGCTTTCCTGGCCGCATCCTGCAAAAGTTTCTGGACCACAAGGGGATATCCGGCACCTTCGTCATTGAGTTTGACGATTCTCACAAATTCAGAGCGATAACCAAAATTGTATAGCCTGCTGCGTAATCTGCTGTTCTGCCTCCCCGCCGAGGCTTCTCACACACTTACTCTGCCTTTGCTGGATGTGGCTAAAGCCACAGGACTCATTGGTCTGGTCGCCGGACGTCCGGTAGTCAGTGATCCGGTCTCTGTTATGGGTTTGAAGTTTCCCAACCCCGTGGGCTTGGCAGCGGGACTCGACAAGAATGCGGATCACATTGACGCCCTGGCCGCGTTGGGGTTTGGTTTCATTGAAGTCGGTACTCTCACCCCGAGGCCGCAGCCGGGGAATCCGAAACCTCGCCTGTTTCGCCTGCGTGAGCAGCAGGCGATCATCAATCGCATGGGCTTCAACAACAAGGGTATCGATTATGCGCTCGGCAGTATTACTCGCAGCCAGTATCGGGGAATCCTCGGGATCAACATCGGCAAGAATTTCGACACGCCGGTGGAGAAGGCTGCCGATGACTATTTGATCGGCATGCGCAAGTGTTACAGCCTGGCGAGTTATATCGTCGTCAATCTCTCCTCACCCAACACCCCGGGGCTGCGCAGCCTGCAATTCGGCGATGAGCTGCGCCGCTTGCTCGCGGTGCTGAAATCTGAGCAGGCGTCTCTCGCAATAAGTCACGGCCGCAAGGTGCCGCTGGCGGTCAAGATTGCTCCCGATCTGGCTGATCATGAGATCGGTCTGATTGCGGCTGCCCTGATCGAAAATGACATCGAATGTGTGATTGCCACCAACACTACATTGGATCGTAGCGCGGTGCAGGATAGTCCATTCAAGGATCAGGCGGGCGGGCTTAGCGGTGCGCCGCTGACGGACAAGTCTACCCATGTAATCAGTGTGTTGGCTGATGCCCTGCAGGGAAAGCTCCCGATTATCGGAGTCGGTGGAATCATCACGGGCGCCGACGCAGCCGCCAAGATCAGCGCCGGTGCAGCATTGGTGCAGATATATAGTGGCTTTATCTATCGCGGACCGGAATTGATCAGCGAATCAATTGAGGCAATTGCCAGGCTGCGAAAATGACAGAGCTGCTGCTCTATGGAACTTCCGGCTGCCATCTTTGCGAACAGGCCGAAGAACTGCTGGAGCCTGTGCTGGCTCATATCAATGAACAGCTGGTCAATGCCGGGATGGGCGAGGCAGCTGTAATCTTGCGGGCTCTGGAAATTACCGACGATCCTGAACTCATGCAGCGCTACTCACTGCGTATTCCTGTCATCCGGCTTGCTGAATCAGAAGTCGAGCTGGGTTGGCCGTTTGACGAGTTGCAGGCCTGGGAATTCCTGCTCACTCAGCTTGAATAGGCGTCGGGCATTCTCCGTGGTCTGATGGGCGATTTCCATTGCCGACCGGCCGGTCGTCAATGCGAGTACTCGTAGAACTTCAGTCAGGTAGGCTGGCTCATTGCGGCGGCTCTTTGGGCGTGGGCGCAAGGTTCTGGGCAGTAAATAGGGGGCGTCGGTCTCCAGCAACAAGCGCTCGGTGGGGATGTCATGCAGCAGTTCCAGCAAGTGGCTGCCGCGTCTCTCGTCACAGGCCCAGCCGGTAATGCCGATATACATGTCCAGATCCAGATAATCGTAAAGTTCGTGCTTCTCGCCAGTGAAGCAGTGCACGACACCGCCCGCTCGCAGATCATCACGGCAACTGCGCAGAATCGGAAAGAGTCGCTTATGCGCGTCACGCTGATGCAGGAACACGGGCTTGTCGATCTCGCAAGCCAGTTGCAGATGCTGCAGAAACACATCTTCTTGAACGGAGCGTGGTGAGAAATCCCGGTTGAAGTCCAGCCCGGTTTCTCCAACCGCACGCACATTGTCCAGCCTTGCCAGCTCGGCAATGCGGGCAAAGTTGTCCAGGGTGCAGGCTTGCGCCTCGTGCGGGTGATAGCCGGCGGTCAGGGACAGGAAGTCGGGATAAGCGGTGGCAATTGTCAGGGCTTTCTCAGTGGAAGGCAGGCTGGTGCCGGTGACCAGCATGTGCACGATACCGGCGGCGCGTGCCCGACCGATCACGCTGTCGAGGTCATGATCGAAGGACTCATGGCCCAGATTCGCGCCAATGTCGATAAGCGGCAATGCCTGCGGAAAATTTCTATCAGTCATTGCCAACCGCTGTCTGCATCTCTCCCGACCAGCGAATGCTGTCCAGGTAAGCCTTTTCAAATTCCTGCTCGCCCACATTCAATTCCTTCAGGCGCTGCCAGTCGATCGCATCCCAGTTTGCTCTCTCGTTGGCGATGACGGATGCCAGGATCAGCCCGATCCTGCCCTGTCCGGTGAGCAGGCCATCCATCACATCCCGGGACAATGGCATGGTGGTGAGAATGTCCGGGAGCTCCATGTCGAAGAAGGCATCGAGGTTGGAGAGCAGGCCGCTGGTGAAATAGGCATCGCTCTCCGCCGGTGAAGCGAAGCGTTCGGCGATCAATTGACACATCTTCGCTCGGGTCATGGTGTGCAATGAGAGAGCGTGCGGCTTGTCGGCCATGCTGCTGAGTGAAAGCAATGTCGCCCAGCTTTTTACTTGACGCAGCCCGAGCAGGGATACCGCATGTTGCAGTGAAGTGATCTCACGCCGCGCTGAGAATGCGGCCGAGTTCACCAGACGAATGAGTTTGACGCTGAGTACGGGATCCTTCGCGATGACGCCGGCAATCTCGGCCAGTTCAGCGTCTGGGTTCTGGATTTGCGCCAGCAGATTCATGACCACCAGCTTGCTGGCCGGTACCTTGCGACCCTTGATGTGCTCCGGTCTGCTCAGGAAGTAACCTTGAAACAGAGTAAATCCCAGCTCCTTGCACGCGTGGAACATCTCGTGCGTCTCGACCTTCTCGGCCAGCAATTGAACCTTGAAAGGTTTGAGTGTCTGCACGTGAGCATGCAACGCATTTTGATCGAGCGCGAGGACATCAAGCTTCACGATGTCGGCAATTCTCAGCACTGGGTCCCATCGGGAGTCATAGACGAAGTCGTCGAGCGCGATGGTGTAACCACTGTCCTTGAGGGCCTGCAGATGACGAATCAATTCATCATCCACCTCGACTGTCTCCAGCACTTCAATAACGTAACGCTTCCTGTCGAATGGCGGTGGATTGAGAATCAGATTGCGAGTGAAGTTGATGTAGGCGGGGTGATGCTGAACGACCTCCTCTATATCGAGCTCGTTGAATGCATTGAGCATCACCTGCGACGTCGCCGAGTCGCCATCCAGGAAGCTCGCTTGATTGTTCATGTCCGAGCGAAACAGGAGTTCGTACGCCGAAATGTTGAGATCCTTGTCGAAAATTGGCTGCCTGGCCAGGAGGGTGTGCTGAATGCTCATGAAATCGATGGGCTCTTTATTGTGGTTCGGCAATATTGCGGTCCGGCATTGTAACTCAGGTCGTGGGCATTAACAGGGGCCATCTCGTAGCGCAATAGCCGAATTTCCACGGTAGACCTGTGTGATCTAATCCACCATAATAGCCCGCCATTAGTGACCGGGGTTGCCCTGGTGAGATTAACCAACCGCGATAGTGAAGGTGTGAAGTGGGTATAGCAAAGGCAAAGAAAGAGCTCAACTGGGCCGATCTGGGATTCCAGTATCGACAGACTGATTTCCGCTTCAGTGCGACGTTTACCGACGGCGTCTGGTCTCAAGGAGAGCTGGTGAGTTCGCCTGTGATTGCCGTGCATGAGGGGGCACCCGCCCTTCATTACGCCCAGCAATGTTTCGAGGGCATGAAGGCGCAGACGGCACCGGATGGTCGGGTTCTGCTGTTTCGTCCGGACCTCAACAGCGAGCGCATGAATCAGGCCGCCGGTCGTCTGCTGATGCCGGAAGTCCCCTATGAATTATTCATGCGCGGAGTGGAGGAGACGGTGCGTGCCAATTACGCATGGATTCCTCCTCATGGTTCGGGTGCTTCCCTTTACATCCGTCCAATGTTGATTGGAGTAGGGGAGAATCTTGGCTTGCGAACAGCGAAGAGCTTCGAGTTCCGCGTGTTCTGTTCACCCGTTGGCCCATACTACAAGAGTGCGGGCATGGCGGTAATTTCCCTGGCAGTATCGGACATCGACCGAGCCGCGCCTGCAGGTACCGGCGCATTTAAAGTCGGTGCCAATTATGCGGGCGGTCTGCTGGCGACACGTCAGGCGCAGGCACTGGGAGCAAACGAGGCGCTCTATCTGGATTCTGCCACGCGAACCTTCATCGACGAGGCTGGATCTGCCAATATCATCGTAGCGATGACGGGCAATCGTCTGGTATCACCAAAGTCCAATGCCATACTGCCGAGCGTGACTCGTCGCTCCGTCATGACTCTTGCGGAGCAGTATCTGCACATGCAGGTGGAGAACAGGCCAATCAATCTGCGCGAGGAAATTGCCGAGTTCGAGGAAGTGGCTGCCTGTGGTACCGCAGCCGTGCTGTCCCCGGTTGGCAAGATCTGGGTCGACGGGCAGTGGCGCAAATTTTACGGTGACGGCGAAAAGGTCGGCCCCGTGATGCAGAAGGTTTATGACTTGCTGGTCGGTATTCAGCGTGGTGAATTGGCCGATGAAAATAGCTGGACCTATGAGGTCAAGATCGATTGACGGAGCGCCTCGCCGAGTTGTTTTGATGGCGAGTTCTGCCTGGCTTGCAAGTCTGTGACAAGCCAGGCCTCTTCCCTTAATCCCCCCACTGCCTGACGTATATCTCAGCAACAAACGCTTGACCCTCAGGCGCCGAGCACTTATATATGTCGGCTCTTTTTTGTCTCGGCAACGCAAAAGGCTTGTGTGCCGGGCCTGCCCAAGACTCGCAGCCCTATTCAGGAACCGTTCAAAACAATGAGTAAATCGTTGGTGATAGTGGAGTCGCCCGCCAAGGCGAAGACCATTAACAAGTACCTTGGCAAGGAGTTTGTCGTCAAATCCAGTGTTGGTCACATCCGTGATCTGCCTGTCAGCGGCAATGGGGCTGCAGTCGACACCAAAGAACGTGCGAAAGCAGCGGCGATCACCCGCAAGCTCAGCGCCGATGAAAAACTCGAGCACAAGAAGTCCAAAGCGAAGGGCCAATTGCTTGCACGCATGGGTGTCGATCCCGAGAACGATTGGCGCGCGCAATACGAAATTCTGCCTGGCAAGGAGAAAGTCGTTGCCGAATTGAAGCGTCTGGCCAAGAGCGCCGACACCATCTATCTCGCAACCGACCTTGACCGCGAAGGGGAGGCCATTGCCTGGCACCTCAAGGAAGCCATCGGCGGGGACGAGAGCCGCTACAAGCGAGTCGTCTTCAACGAAATCACCAAGAAAGCGATCAATGAGGCCTTCTCTCATCCAGGCGAGCTGGACATGAAATATGTGCAGGCTCAACAGGCGCGTCGCTTTCTGGATCGCGTAGTGGGTTTCATGGTGTCGCCGTTGCTGTGGGCTAAAGTTGCTCGCGGCCTGTCGGCGGGGCGTGTGCAGTCAGTTGCTGTCAGGCTGGTGGTGGAGCGCGAGCGCGAGATCCGCTCCTTTATCCCTGAAGAGTATTGGGAAGTCTTTGCGGATCTCAAAACTGCCAAGCGCGATGAACTGCGCTTTCAGGTGGCGAAGCAAGCGGGGGAGAATTTCCGGCCTGTTGACAAAGCTGGCACTGAGAAGGCTCTGACAAAGTTGCAGGGTGCTGCTTACGTAGTCAGCAAGCGTGAAGACAAGCCGACATCTTCCAAGCCCAAAGCGCCCTTGATTACCTCCACGCTGCAACAGGCGGCCAGTACACGCCTCGGTTTCGGTGTAAAGAAAACGATGACACTCGCTCAGCGACTGTACGAAGCGGGTTACATCACCTATATGCGTACCGATTCGACGCATCTGAGTGAAGACGCGTTGACGATGTGCCGAGAGTACATCGGCAAGAAATTTGGCAAAAACTATCTGCCGGCCGAACCCCAGCGTTATAGCGCCCGCGAAGGAGCCCAGGAGGCGCACGAGGCTATTCGCCCGACCGAGGTCAACACGTCAGCCACCGATCTCCAGAATATGGAGCGGGACGCGGAGCGGCTCTATGCCCTGATCTGGCAGCACTTCGTTGCCTGCCAGATGCCACCGGCACAATACCTGAGCAGCCTGATTTCCGTGACAGCGGGTGACTTTGAGTTGCGCACCAAGGGCCGCATCATGCAGTTCGATGGCTACATGCGCGTGCTGCCGACCAAGGAAGAGGATGTCGTTCTCCCGGCCGTAGAAGTTGGAGAGACGCTGGCCCTGCAAAAGCTCGATCCGATCCAGCACTTTACCAAGCCATCACCGCGCTATACCGAGGCGAGTCTGGTCAAGGAGCTGGAAAAACGTGGCATCGGCCGACCTTCGACCTATGCGGCAATTATCTCCACGATTCAGGAACGCGGTTACGTCAACGTCGAGAACCGCCGCTTCTACGCACAGAAGATGGGCGACATTGTGGCCGAGCGTCTCATCGAGAGCTTCTCGGATCTCATGGATTACGATTTCACGGCCAAGATGGAAGACGAGCTGGATCAGGTGGCCGCTGGCAGCCTGGACTGGAAACAAGTGCTCAACAACTTCTATGCCGGATTCTCCAGCCAGCTCGATGTGGCATCTGCAGCTGATACGGGCATGCGTGAAAACAAGCCGACGGATACCGACATTCCATGTCCCAAGTGCGGCCGTCACATGCAGATCCGGACGGCATCCACGGGCGTGTTTCTCGGTTGCTCCGGCTACTCATTGCCGCCCAAGGAACGTTGTAAATCCACCATCAACCTGACGCCAGGTGAAGAAGCCATCAGCACTGATGATGCTGACGAAGCCGAAGAGGTGGAAAACCAACGCCTGCGTGTGCGCAAGCGGTGCAAACTCTGCAATGCCACGATGGACAGTTATCTGATCGATGACAAGCGCAAGCTGCATATCTGCGGCAATAACCCCGATTGCGCGGGTTACGAAGTGGAAGAGGGTGGTTTCAAGATTCGCGGCTATGAAGGCCCGTTGATCGAGTGCGACAAATGTGGTTCCGACATGCAGCTGAAGACAGGTCGTTTTGGCAAGTACTTCGGATGCACCAATGAGGCCTGCAAGAACACTCGCAAATTGCTGCGCAGTGGTCAGGCGGCGCCACCCAAGGTGCCGCCAGTCGTCATGCCGGAGCTGCGCTGCGAGAAGGTCGATGACCATTACGTGCTGCGTGACGGTGCCGGTGGTCTGTTCCTGGCCGCGAGCAAATTCCCCAAAAACCGCGAGACTCGTGCGCCGTTGGTGGCAGAGCTGGTCGCTCACAAGGACGAGCTGGATCCCAAGTATCAGTTCCTGGTGAGTGCGCCACAGACCGATGCCGTCGGCAACAAGTCAGTTATCCGTTACAGCCGCAAGTCGGCCGAGCAGTATGTGCAGACGGAAGTCGATGGCAAGCCCACGGGCTGGAAGGCGTTCTACAGGAATGGTCGCTGGGTCGTGGATCAGTAGAGAAGACGGCGCCCTGTGCTGGAAGAGTGGATGGCTGGCGGCGATGGGGAGAGCATCCTCATCGCCGCCAGACGGTCAAAGCTTTTGGGGGATGTCTCGACTAGAGCCCTCGCCGGATGACCCCCACGCTAATCCCCTCAATCGTGAATTGCTGATAGCGTAAATCCACCTCTATCGGTGCAAAATCATCATTCTCGGCAATGAGTTGTAGCTTGAACTTGTTGCGTCCCTTCAAGAGCCGTTTGACGGTGACATCCTCGTCGATGCGCGCCACTACGATGTCTCCAGAGTCGGCATCGGTGGTCTTGTGCACCGCCAACAGGTCACCATCGTTGATACCGATCTTGATCATGCTGTTGCCCTTGACGGTCAGCAGGAAGTCGGCACGAGGGCGAAAGAAATCCGCTGGAATGTCGCAGTAATCATCGATCGACTCGATTGCCAGAATCGGGCTGCCAGCGGCGACCTGCCCGATGATCGGCAGTCCGGTATGTTCCACGGCCGGAAGGCGAATGCCGCGCGAAGTGCCGGGAATCATCTGGATAGCCTGCTTTCTCTCCAGTGCACGCAGGTGCTCCTCTGCCGCATTGGGTGACTTGAACCCCATCTTTTTGGCAATCTCCGAGCGGGTCGGCGGGAAGCCCGTTTCCTGCTGGTAATCCTTGATGTAAGCGAGTATTTCGGCTTGACGCGGGGTGAGATTGATCATGGTGTCTTCGCCTGCAGAGTAAATAGAAGTGCTGTAAGTATATACAGCTGCGCCCGGATGACAAGTGCTTTGCTCGCTCCGCCTGAATTTGTGATAATCCCGCGTCCCGATCCAATCCGGCCCCGGAGGCCTCTCTGTCCGTCATGACTCAGAACAGCACACACAACAGCCCGCCTGTTTCGGCCCGCGCACCGGGTGTCCTCATGCTCGATCTGTATGGTTTGCAGCTGCAGGCGGAGGAGCGTGATCTGTTGCGCTCGCCGCAGGTGGGCGGCGTCATTCTCTTCGCACGCAACTACGCGGACCCGGTGCAGTTGCGTGCGTTGACCGCAGAGATGCGTGCCTGCAATCCTGATCTGCTGATTGCCGTGGATCAGGAGGGGGGCAGGGTGCAGCGCCTGCAGAAGGGGTTTACACGTCTACCGCCAATGCTGCGCTTCTCGCGCTGCTGGGACGAGGATTCAGGTTATGCGATCGAGCAGGCCATGCAGTGCGGCTGGCTCATGGCCGCCGAGGTACTGGCCAGTGGCATTGATTTCAGTTTTGCTCCCGTCCTCGATCTGCACACTGGCCTGAGCCAGGTGATCGGCAATCGTGCCTTCGCCGCTGATCCGGAGCGAGTCAGCGTTCTGGCCAGAGCCTTCATGAGTGGCATGCACGACGCCGGCATGGCGACTACTGGCAAGCACTTCCCCGGGCATGGCAACGTGGCGGCGGATTCGCACACAGACATCCCCGTCGATACCCGCACCCTTGCTCAGATTCATGAGCAGGATCTGCAGCCTTTCGCGCGCTGCCTCGGGCTTCTGGATGCCGTAATGCCAGCCCATGTGATCTATGAAAAGGTTGATTCTGCCTGCGCCGGGTTTTCGAAGTATTGGCTGCAGACGGTGCTGCGCGGCGAGCTGGGCTTCGATGGTGTCATCTTCAGCGACGATCTGGTGATGGCGGGCGCTACTGCAGCAGGCGGTATGGAGCAGCGCGTCGATGCCGCACTCGGGGCGGGTTGTGACATGATTCTGGTCTGCAATGATCGCGAACAGGCTTTGCGGGCGCTGGCCCATCTGGAGAGTTTGCAGATGCCGGGCAATCCGCACCTGACGCGCATGCAGCATCGTCAGCGCTGGACCCCAGAGCTACTGGAGCAGTCGGAACAGTGGGGCAGGGCGAGAGGGCTCGTGGAAGAATTGACCCGGGAGGCATCATGATCGAAGAAATCAAACGCGTACTGCAGGAGGCACGCTGCCTGTTCACCGGGCAGGAGGTCGAGGCGGCACTGGACCGCATGGCCGCTGCGATTACCCTTGAACTGGCCGACAGCAATCCCGTGGTACTGAGCGTGATGACGGGGGCTGTAGTCGTCGCAGGCAAACTTCTGCCGAGATTGTCTTTTCCTTTGCAGGTCGATTATCTGCACGCCACTCGCTACCGCGAAAGGCTCACGGGCACAGATCTGCAATGGAAGGCATATCCGACGATTCCATTGCGTGGACGTAACGTGCTGATCGTGGATGACATTCTGGACGAAGGCGACACTCTGGCTGGCATCGTCAATTATTGCCTCCAGCAGGAGGCGACGAGCGTCAAGTGTGCGGTGCTGGTAGATAAACAGCACGATCGGCGCACACCAGTACTTCCGCAGGCCGACTTCACCGCTCTGGTGGCGCCGGACAGTTATCTGTTTGGTTACGGGATGGACTACAAAGGCTATCTGCGCAACGCCCCCGGCATTTATGCCGTGGCCGGAACCTGAGCCCAGGCGAGAAATTCCTCGCCACTGCCTTCGAAGCTGACGCTTACCTGACGCTTACTCAGCTGATACGCGTACATGGGGTCGTAGTAATGCTGCAACAGCTTGACGATCCAGACGGCGTGCGCGTCTGTATCGCCGGAGTCCGCCTGTATTCTGAGCGCTTCCTGCATGTCTCCAGCAATTTCCTGATAACGATCTCCGCCCAGCCGTCGCTGAATGCGCGCAAGGCTGCCTTGCAGGTATTGTGAGAAGCGGGTGAATCCGAGAGCGGGATCGAGCTCTTGAAACTCACGCAGATTCTCGCGGATATAGTCATTGAGAATCGTGTTGGTGCGAATCTCAAGTGGTGCCCGAATCAAGGCGAGCGGGGAGCGACGCATCGCTTCGTAAAGTGGGTGTGGCACGGACAGCGAGCCGATTGCCTTGCTCTCGTCCTCAAGATACCAAACCCCTGCGTCCAGCGCTGCCAGTTGCAGAAAGCGAATGGCCAGCGCGTTCTCGAAGTTGATCTGCTCCGGTTGACCACCGAGCTGACTGCCGAAGGCCGAGCCTCTGTGTCCGGCCAGCCCTTCGAGATCTGCAGAAGCAGTGAGACTGCGCAGCAGAGCCGTCTTGCCGGAGCCAGTTGGGCCGGCGACTACAACGAAATGCCGTGTCTCGCTGACCTCGTCTATCGTTTCTGTCAGAAATTGGCGTAGCGCTTTGTACCCGCCCGGCACTCTTGGAATATGAACGCCAGCGTCGGCCAGCCATTGCTGGGCAATCTGCGAACGCAATCCACCCCTGAAACAATACAGCCAGCCTTGCGGGTTTGCCTGTTGCCACTGCTTCCATGCCGCTACCCGTTGTTCCTTGATTTCTCCGCACACCAGACGATGTCCCAGTTCGATGGCAGCCTGCTGTCCGGTTTGTTTGTAGGTTGTACCGACGCGGCGGCGCTCATCGTCATCGAGAAGAGGCAGATTGCTGGCGAGTGGGAAGGCTCCTTTGACGAATTCAATCGGTGCGCGCACGTCCAGCAGGGGAATCTTGTCCAGGAATAGGGATCGATAGAAGCTGCGTGCCGCATCCGGTGCTTGGAGAGTAGTGTGCTGAGAAGTGCTGTTCATCGACGACTGCTGTTCAAGGTATGAGAAAGGCGGTCGATATATCACGAATAGAAGCATAGCGACAAGGGGAATCCGAGACGTGATGAATGTCTGGACAGGAAGCACAGGCGTAGAGAGTTGGGTATGAGGGAAGTTGCCGATTCAGCGCGCGCACCGGGGTGGTGGTGGCCATTACGTCAGCACAGAAGGTGGCTGCTGTGTGGGGGCCTGCCAGTTGCTGGTGCGGTCGCAGCACTGATCTTCATGCTGGAACCCGTTTTCGAATCGCGAGCCCTGGTAGAGGTGCAGGTCGTTGCCGCCGGAGCCGCCGCCGATTCTTCGCAGCGTGGCATCTCCAGCGCTGCAGCACTGGCGGAAAATGCCCAGTTTCTGCATTCCGAATTCATGAACACGCAGCGTGAAATCGTGGCATCGGCGACAGTCGCCGGTATTTCGCGCCCGTCATTGCGTGTGGAGGTGGTACCGCAGACCCACCTGCTTGCAGTTCACTATCTGGCCAATGATCCCCGCACAGCCCAGGCAGGCGTGGAATCGGTGGTCAGCGCTTATGTTGATTACACCACTCGAACCCAGGTCGAACAGGTTGCGGATGCTGCCGCGCTACTGATCAGGAAACTGGAGAGCGTGATCGATGCACCGGCATTGCATTTGAGGGATGTCGGGGTCATTGAGGAGCCATTTGCGGACTTTCCAGTGACTGCAAACCTGCCAGTGACAGGAGAGCTTCTGCCCGCTGATCTACCTCTTGCCGCCCCCTTGCAGTCGTTCAAAGAGGCCGATGCGCTTGGTGGCGTGCTTGGAACTGCATTAGTGCAGAGAGTGGTGGAGAGCTACGACGATTCTCTGGACAACCTGGTCGATGCACGCGTCATTGATCCCGCCAGCCTGCCTCAAGAACCTCTGCCAGGGCCGCATCCGCTCTGGATTTTTCTCGGTTATCTCAGTGCAGTGGCCGTCCCCGCTGCCATTCTGGTGGCCAGATTTTACTGGCGGGATACCTTGGATTTTTCGACAGACATTCAGCGGCAGCTCGGCCTGCCCTGCCTCGGCAGCCTGCCTGCCGTGCATGCCGGGGTGAACCCTGACGGTGTGATGGACGCCGACTTCGGCGCCGCAGTGCATAGCCTGCGTACCGCTGTGCAGCTGCTGCGCCCCCCGCAGGAGACGCTTGAGCAGTTTCCCTGTGGCAGGATCATTCTGGTGACATCCGGGAGTAAGGGTGAGGGTAAGACAACGGTGGCGACCAATCTTGCGCTGGCTCTGGGGCGCATGGAAAAAGTCCTCCTGATCGATGCCGATATGCGCGGCAAGCGCAGCTGTTTGGGAGTGCCTGCCGGTGCGCCGGGCCTGTCGCATCTGATAGCAGGAGCTGCCCAGCTCCGTGATTGTATGCACAGCCTCGTCGACCGGCGCGTTGACGTCATCCCGGCGGGCATCATGCCGCCCAATCCGCAGGAGCTGCTGGCCAGCAAACGCTTTCGCAGAGTACTGGATATGCTGGAGCGTCGTTATGACACGATTGTCGTGGACGCTCCGGCTCTGGAAGACGCGCGGGATACGCTGCAGTTGGCCCGGCACTGTGGTGACCTGCTGTTCGTTATCGGAGCAGGGGGCACGCGGGTAGCAAACGCAAGAGAGCATTTGACGCAATTATGTGAGAACGGAGTGAAGGTCAGCGGTGTGGTGCTCAATCGTGTCGGCCACGCTGGCCAATCTGCAGGAAGTCACCTGGAATCGGGTAAGGAGAAGGCGTTGTCAAAGCAAGCACAGGGCACGCAGCAGGGCGCTGCCGGAACGAGGGCCTTCGCATGAATCTAGATGAGTTGCAGGCCATGCTGGATACGGGTGACTGTATGGTGCAGCGTCAGCCTGCTCAGGTTGCCGGAGCCTCGGCCACCGTCGCAGCGGCAATTGCCGACGTCTCCCGGGCGCAAGCGCCAGTCAGACTGGTGCCGCGACCGCCACAGACAGCGTCAACCGAATCTCAGCCAACGAGCCAACCAGCCACCTTGCAGGAGCGTCTGCACGAGATCGAGATGGCGCAGAAGCTGGGCTATCTGCTGTGCCGCTGCAGCTGGCCGCCGCAGATCATGGTGCTCACGGGCTCCGACCACGTTTACCGCTGTCGCCGCTGTTCCCGGGTGCGGGAAATGTAAGGGTTGGCAAGCAAAATGCTACACAAGGGTATCCAGTGGTCCACCGGCAGCGAGTTGCCGGACACTGAGCACGGAGAGGAACCCTGAAGATGCTGAAATTTCCATTGCTTGCCATTTGTATTGCGCCGCTGCTTTCCTGCACCGGAATGCAGGCGCTATACAACGATGGCGTAGCCTTTTCCGACCATATCGGACTCACCTCGGATCATCAGGTGGAGCGGAATGCCCATTGGGTGCTGTCACAAGACACCAGTTTTTACGTGGCGATGAGCGGTATCAATGAGCTGATTGCGCTGACGGTCCCGACCGCGCTGCCAGCGACGGTAGATACCAATCCACCAGATCAGGTAAGTGACCTGCTGATGAGCGAAATTGGTCTGCGCTTTCCCCGGGTAATGCGGGCTGGAGAGGTGGAGTCAATCTTCAGCGCTCGCCAGAGTGCGGCCAGCAGCGGTTTGGACTACGTGGTATACCCGCGACTGCTGCTCTGGGAGGATACTGCGGGCACCTGGTCAGAAATTGCCGACACTCTTCGATATACCGATTCGCCTGCATTGCTCGATGGTTTTGGTCTCGATCGTGCCCGTCTGCAGCTGACGTTGCTGGAGGTCAACAGTGGCCGCATCATGGATGTCGTCGCCATCGACAGCCGAGGTGGACTGTTGGCACTGTATCAGGAGAACCCGCAACGTCTTCTCGCGTCTGCACTTGGCCGTTACGTCGATAGTCTGGTACCTTGAATTCGCGTCTGCAGCCCGGCCTGGGCTGAACCTGAGCGGATTCGCCCCTTGATGATGACCCGTCTGCCGACTGACCTGCTAACTGATGTGCCAGCTGATGTGCCAGCGGGAATCCCGCCTCGGGAACCTGAGCATCTGCTGCGCGCCCTGGATGCCGTGCCGCAACCTGCTCCCGTACATCTTTGGAATCCTCCCTGGTGCGGTGAAATTGATATCCTCATTGCCCGTGATGGTCGGTGGTACCACGAAGGTCGCCCGGTACTGCGGCATACGCTGGTGCAGTTGTTTTCCTCTTTGCTGCGGCTGGAGCCCGACGGTCGCCACGTGCTTGTAACCCCCGTAGAGAAGCTCGGTATTCGGGTCGAAGACTGCCCGTTTGTCGCGCAATTGCTGGAGAGCGAAGGGCAGGGCCTGGAACAGGTGCTGCGGTTCAGCCTCAATACCGGTGAAGTGGTGATCGCCGGGCACGATCACCCGCTCATGGTGGAATCATTGACGGACGAGCCTCATCCGGTGCTGATGGTTCGAGATGGGCTGCGAGCACTGATCGCTCGCAGTGTCTTCTATCAACTGGTAGAACTGTCAGAGGAGCAGGATATTGAGGGGCGCTCGGTGCTGGTTGTCTGGAGCCTTGGCAGCCGTTTCGAGTTAGGGAGTCTCGCGTAATGGCCGGTTGAAGCGGCATCGGTTACTGGAGAGGAGCACCTCTGCTGATCGGGCCGGGCTGTCGATCGGAGCGTGTGGTTCTCACCGTTGCAGGTCGCAGGCCATCAACAGCCGCCTCGGTCACCGAGATTGCCGCTTGAGAGACAACTTTTGCCGCCTCCTTGCCGTGGGCAATGCCTGCATCTGCACCCTTCACGCTCAGTTGTGCCACCCTGGCGACACTGTGCTGGGCCGGGGCCATGATGAAACCGCAGCCCGTGAGGGGTGTGGACAGCGCCAGAAGCAATATCACCAGTCTTGTCTTTCCAATCGTCAGTGTTCTTCTCATGATTGCTCCTCGCAAAATTCCATAGAGGCGTCACCCGGATGAGCGCCCAGAATATCCTCCAGAGATGAGCAATTCTTATGCCGACAATGCGGAACTCACCCATCTGATGAGGATGTTGTGAGTTGAAGAGCAGCGACAATGCATTGTCAATTTGGCGCAGAAAAGAGCTGTTCACATGGGCCACGGCCGGTCCTGACTTGTTGACGCATGGGGACAAACCCGGCATCATTACCAGCCTTTTGCAGGCCATCCGACGCAGCCTTAAGACAACGGAAATGTCTGTCTGCAGTGCGAGTTACAACTACTCTTTTTACTTCTATCATCAAATTTGGAGAATCCATGAAGATTCTTGTGGCTGTTAAACGTGTTGTCGATGCAAACGTGAAAGTGCGCGTCAAGGCAGATAACAGCGGGGTCGAATTGACCAATGCCAAGATGGCGATCAACCCGTTCTGCGAGATTGCCGTCGAAGAGGCGATCCGTATCAAGGAGAAAGGGCAGGCAGACGAGGTGATAGTAGTCTCGATTGGTGACAAAGCCTGTCAGGAGCAGATTCGCACCGCGCTGGCGCTGGGGGCTGATCGTGGTATTCACGTTGACGCTGCTGATGGATTGCAGCCACTGGCAATCGCCAAGCTGCTGCACAGTCTGGTCAAGAAAGAGGGCATTGATCTGGTGATCGTCGGCAAGCAGTCCATCGATACGGACAATAATCAGGTCGCGCAGATGCTGGCCGCCCTGGCCGGCGCCCCACAAGGCACCTTCGCCTGTGGAGTCGAAATTGCCGATGGCAAAGTGCGAGTGACGCGCGAGATTGATGGTGGCGAACAAACAGTATTGCTGAGTCTGCCTGCGGTGATTTCTTCGGATCTGCGTCTGAATGAGCCGCGCTATGCGTCGCTTCCCAATATCATGAAAGCCAAGAAGAAGCCTATCGATACGCTGACGCCGCAGGAGTTGGGCGTGGATGTCAGCTCCGGCTTGCGCATCGTCAGCGTGGAGCCTCCACCCTCACGTTCAGCGGGGGTCCGTGTTGGCAGCGTCGACGAGCTGATCAGCAAACTCAAATTCGAAGCCAAAGTCATCTGAGCGTAGCGCATTACCTGGCAATTTTTTAGTGCATGAACATATAGGTCAATCCATGAGCGTATTAGTCATTGCAGAACACGATAACGCCGCCCTGAAACCGGCGACTCTGAATGCCGTCACGGCGGCCCAGGCCATCGGACAGGATATTGTCATCCTGGTTGCCGGAGCAGGATGTGCGGCTGTCGGTGC